>NZ_JAMYLR010000003.1:0-313581 GCF_040318155.1 Mesorhizobium sp. M1307
GTAGGGGAGTAGGGGAGTAGGGGAGTAGGGGAGTAGGGGAGTAGGGGAGTAGGGAGCTAGTCGGGTGACAGTTTGCGGATCAGGAGGCGAAGAAGCTTCCCAACGCTTTCGGTACTCGCCAACAATGAAGCCGCCGTCGCCTTCGGCGCGATGCAGGTACGCTCGGCGATCAGAAGCTGAGTTTCCAGTTCCTTCAATGATCCTTGAGCGATACGGAGAAATTGTTGATAGGAACCTCGGATCTCTCTGCCATATCCCTCCGCAATGTTCGATGGCACCGAGCTTGCAGCGCGCCGCACTTGGCTGGTGAGTCCATAAAGTTCTTCCTTGGGCCATGATTTCGTCGCGCCGTAAACGGCCACAGCAAGGTCCATTGCCTGCTGCCAGACTATCAAATCCTTGTAGGAACCCGTTTTCTCAGCCATTCGTCCCTACTCCCCTACTCCCCTACTCCCCTACTCCCCTACTCCCTACTACACATTCAGCAGCAAATACTCCCTCTCCCACGGGCTGATCACTTCCATGAAGGTCTCGAATTCCGCTCGCTTGATCGCCGCATAGGTGGCGGCAAATGACTTGCCGAGCAGGGCGCAGAGTTCCTCGTCGGCCTCGAACAGGTCGACGGCTTCGAGCAGGCTGCGCGGCAGGTCGATCTGGTCCTCGTTGGCGGTCGTCAGAACCGGCGGCTCGGCCTGGATCTTGTTGGTCATGCCGATCAGCCCGCAGGCGAGCGATGCCGCCATCGCCAGATAGGGGTTGGCGTCAGAGGAGGGAATGCGGTTTTCGACGCGCCGCGCCGCCGGGTCGGAGCGGGGCACGCGGAAGGCCGTGGTGCGGTTGTCGTAGCCCCATTTGTTGTTGACCGGCGCCGAGGCCGACTGCGTCAGCCGCCGGTAGGAATTGACGTAGGGCGCAAACATCACCAGCGCGTTCGGCACATGTTTCTGCATGCCGCCGATGAAATGGAAGAAGGCCTCGGTCTCCGAGCCGTCCTCTGCCGAAAAGACGTTCTTGCCGGTCTTCTTGTCGATGATCGACTGATGGATATGCATGGCCGAACCGGGCTGCCCCTGGATCGGCTTGGCCATGAATGTGGCGTAGATTTCGTGCTTGAGCGCCGCCTCGCGGATGGTGCGCTTGAACATGAACACCTGGTCGGCGAGTTCGATCGGATCGCCGTGACGCAGATTGATTTCGAGCTGGCCGGCGCCCTCCTCGTGGATCAGCGTGTCGATCTCCAGGCCCTGGCTTTCGGAGAAATGGTAGATGTCGTCGATCAGTTCGTCGAATTCGTTGACCCCGGCGATCGAATAGCCGGCACCGCCGCCGATCGGCCGTCCCGATCGACCTACCGGCGGGGTCAGCGGATAGTCCGGATCGGGGTTCTTGCGCACCAGGTAGAACTCGATCTCGGGTGCCACGACCGGCCTCAGCCCACGCTTGTCATAGGCGGCAAGCACGCGCTTCAGCACGTTGCGCGGCGTGAACTCGACCGAGCGGCCGTCCTGGTGGACGAGGTCGCAGATAACCGCCGCGGTAGGGTCCTCCTCCCACGGCACCACCGTCAGCGTCGAGAGGTCAGGCATCAGCTTGAGGTCGCCGTCGTCCTCCGGATAATGGAAGCCGTTGCCGTCCTCCGGATAGCCGCCGGAAATCGTTGTCATGAACACCGCCGAAGGCAGCGCCAGCGAGGTGTTGGAGGTGAACTTCTTCGACGGCATCATCTTGCCGCGCGCAACCCCGGCCTGGTCGGGTGTGATGCATTCGATATCTTCGATGCCGCGCCATTCCAGCCAGGCGCTGACTTCCTTCCAGTTCTTGACGCCACGTTGGTTTTTCACGAAGGCAGGCGTGCGGGCGCGTCCTCCGCGGCTCGACGGACGGACTTCCTTTTTTGCAGGCGGCATCAATCACCAGATTTGTTGCAGATTGTGGAGTATAGCCGTTGCCGACGACGAAAGGGAAGGGGAGCCGGCTGGCGTCCGCCTCGATAACCGGGGGAACACAACGACTTCCGGATAAAAGCCTCCTGGTCTAGGATCGGCCTCCCGCAACGCTGCAATTAATGGTCCCCATGCAACACAGCCGCAAACTGACGACGATCGGCTTCGACGCCGATGACACGCTGTGGCAGAACGAACAGTTCTTCCGCGTGACCGAGAAGCGCTTTGCCGCACTGCTCGCCGATCACGCCGAGGAGGACCGGATTTCAGCAAGATTGCTGGAGGCCGAGAAGCGCAACCTCGCGGTCTACGGCTTCGGCATCAAGGGGTTCACGCTGTCGATGATCGAGACGGCGATCGAGGTCACCAACGGCCAGGTGCGGGCCTCGACTATCGCCGAAATTCTCGCCGCGGGCCTCGAGATGCTCAGCCATCCGATCGAGCCGCTTCCGCATGCTCGCGAAACCGTGGAAAAGCTGGCCGGCGCCTACCACCTGGTGCTGATCACCAAGGGCGACCTGTTCGACCAGGAACGCAAGCTCGCGCAATCCGGGCTGGGCGAGCTGTTTGATGCCGTCGAGATCGTCAGCGACAAGAGCGCGGCCACCTATACCCGCATCTTCAGCCGCCACGGCGACGGCCCGGAAAAGGGCATGATGGTCGGCAACTCGCTCAAATCGGACGTCGTGCCGGCCATCGAAGCCGGCAGTTGGGGCATCCACGTTCCGCATGATCTGACCTGGGTGCTGGAACATGTCGAGCCGCCGGTCTCGGCACCACGCTTTCGCCAGATAGCCAATCTCGGTGAACTGCCGGGCTTGATCGAGCGTATCGGCGAGATTGATTGATCAGGTCGGCAGCCGAGGCATCACGGTAGGCGTCAATTGCGGCTAATTGCGATCAGCCGGTCGATCACCGGCTGCAGCCGTTCGGTGGTGATCGGCTTGACGACCACTGCATCGATGACGCTGGACAGGCCCAGGCTCGCCGGCGTGCCGGTCTTGACTGAAAGCAGGATCACCGACGGAAGCGATCTGCCTGACGCCCTTCGCAGTGCATCGATACCCGACAGCAAGGCGTCGCAGTCCCCATTCTCCGCACCGCCGTCGAGAACGACAGTCCCGGGAATCAGCGCGTGCAAGGCCTTTGCCGCGGTTTCGGGAGTTTCCGAGATCGGTTTGAGGCCGGACCGCTCCACGATTTTTGAAACCACGACGCGGTTGATCGGTGATTTTCCGACCACCAGCACCCGCGAGAAATCCGGGAGCATCCGCGTCTCCATGTCCCGGCTGACGAAAGGCAGCTGTTTTGCAGTCTCGATATCGCGATTCGCTGGGCACATGGCGGGGCAGGCCGTTGTTCAATGTTTCAATGCAGGGTTGAAACTCGAGAGATAATTGGCGTGAGATAACTGCTCATGTCAAGCTCAAATGGCGTATCAGGAGAATATCTCAAGAAACATTAAAATTAAAATTAAGTGCTTTTCTTTGCCGCCGCCCGAAGAAGAAGTTGCCACCACAACCGGGCAGGGCTCAGCTAAGTTTGGCTTTGCAGCGCGAACGCACCAACTCGCAGCCGTAGCCGGGTTGACGTAAGGTTGGACGAAGGCGAGTCAGGCCTGTCGCGAGCTTGTCGTATCGCCTCGCCGGACTACCCTTCCTCGTTGGCTAAGCACGTCTCTTTGACCGACGGGAGATGACGATGGAATTCGTGACTCACAAGAAATTCAAAAATGGCCGGTTGATGCCATGGGGAAAGGGTACGGCCGTTACCGGCGCAAAGGGGTTTGTCTACCTTTCCGGAAACACGGCGACGGCCGAGGACTACGATCCGATCGGCAAAAGCGGCGGCGGCGCGGTCGGCGGTGCGGCCGCGCAGTGGCGCGCAATTCTCACCAACATCAAATCAGATCTGGAAGAGCTTGGCAGTGCGCTCGAGCATCTCATCAGGCTGACCTTCTTTGTTAAGGGGCCATTTCCCGATGGCGGCGTTCTGAGCTCTCCCAATTTTCGCCTGGACGTCTTGGACGAATTCTTTGCCGAGCACTGCCCGAAGCACTGCAGCTACAACAACCCGCCGCCCTCGGAAGTTATCGGCGTTGCAGCACTTGCGCAGCCTGATCTTGTCATTGAAATCGTTGCACTAGCGGCTCTGCCGGACTAGGCAGAGCCGCGGCGTGCGGGGTGCGATAACATGCGCTCAAAAAAGGCGCGGTGCGGTAGAATTCATCAGTCGTGGCTACGCTGCGTGACGATGACCGGGATCAGCAGATCTCCCCAGTTGCCGTCGCCGCCATGGTGTCGTGCCGAGCGCACCAGCTCGACCGAGACGCCGGCCTCGACCGCCTTCATCACCGACTGATTGAGCCTGTGCAGATCGTTCGCCAGCATTCGGATGGTCGCCTGCTGGTCGACGTTCATGCTGGTGGCCTGCTCTTCGGCCCGTTCCTTGACGCGGCTTATCGAAGCCATTGGTCTTCTCCCTGTGTTGCCATGACTGTTGTGTTGCCATGCCCGTTTGGGCGTTCCCTCTGTTTGTCTGCTACCCCGCTATTCCGCCGCCGGCCTGAACTGGGCGTGCTCGGTCGATCCACGCATGGCCGTGGTCGAAGACTGGCCACCGGTGATCGCCATTGAGACGGCGTCGAAATAGCCGGTGCCGACCTCGCGCTGGTGCTTGGTGGCGGTGTAGCCATTGGCTTCCGCGGCGAATTCCGCCTCCTGCAGTTCCGAATAGGCTGCCATCTGCCGCTCCTTGTAGCCGCGGGCGAGCTCGAACATGCCGAAATTGAGCTGGTGGAAACCGGCCAGCGTAATGAACTGGAACTTGTAACCCATGGCGCCGAGTTCCTTCTGGAAGTTCGCAATCGTCGCGTCATCGAGATTCTTCTTCCAGTTGAAAGACGGCGAGCAATTATAGGCAAGCAGCTTGCCTGGATGATGCTTGCGCACGCCCTCGGCAAACGTCCTGGCCTGCGCCAGATCGGGCTTGGAAGTCTCACACCAGATCAGGTCCGCATAGGGCGCATAGGCGACGGCGCGGGCGATACAGGGCTCGATGCCGTTGCTGACATGGTAGAAGCCCTCCGCGGTGCGGCCGGCGCCATAATCGACGAAGGGCCGGTCGCGTTCGTCGATGTCGGAGGTCAAGAGCTTTGCCGCTTCAGCGTCGGTGCGCGCCACGACCAGCGTCGGCGTGCCCATGACGTCGGCGGCAAGCCGCGCCGCGTTGAGGTTGCGGATGTGCGCGGCGGTCGGGATCAGTACCTTGCCGCCGAGATGGCCGCATTTCTTCTCCGAAGCCAGCTGGTCCTCGTAATGGACGCCGGCCGCACCCGCCTCGATGAACGCCTTCATGATTTCGAAGGCGTTGAGCGGCCCGCCGAAGCCGGCTTCCGCGTCGGCGACGATCGGCGCGAACCAGGTGTCGACCGACAGCCCGTTGCCTTCCGAAGTCTCGATCTGGTCGGCGCGCTGTAAGGTGCGGTTTATGCGCTTGACCAGTTCGGGCGCGGCATTTGCGGGATAAAGCGACTGGTCCGGGTACATGGCGGAAGCGGTGTTGGCATCGGCGGCGACCTGCCATCCTGACAGATAGATCGCTTTCAGCCCGGCCCGCACCTGCTGCATCGCCTGGTTGCCCGACATGGCACCCAGCGCGTTGACGAAATCCTCTTCATGGATGAGCTGCCACAGCCGGTTTGCCCCCATTTCGGCGAGACTCTGCCGGATCTGCGCCGAGCCGCGCAGCCGCTTCACGTCGTCCGGCGAATAGGGCCTTTCGATGCCATCAAAGCGGCCTTGCGGCGCCGACGGGACGAGGTTGTAAAAGTCGGTCATTGATCACTCCAGGCGGTTTTGATGCCGGTTTAGGAAGGCGTCGTAGAGGGAAAATATGTGCGCCATATGTGTGACACCATTTACACGTCGGCACGACGCAAGCGAGGTAAACCTCCTGATCAGCCATAAAATAAGGGAAAACCTGTGTTGTGTTTGACTGATGAGAGCTGTAAATCTGTCATGATTGTAAAGACAGCCATGCCATCGGCGGATGTAAATTTCTGTCAAGGAAACTCGATTGGCCGACCACAAAATCTTTGCCGGGCCGCGCATTCGTCGCATCCGCAACGCCAAGGGGCTGACCCAGACGGCGATGGCCGAAGGGCTCGGCATCTCGCCGTCCTATCTCAATCTCATCGAGCGCAACCAGCGGCCGCTGACGGTGCAACTGATCCTGAGGCTGGCAACCGTCTACAAGGTCGACCCACATGAATTGCAGGGCGAGGCGAGGGGGTCGGTCGCCGATTTGAAGGAAGTGTTTTCAGATCCGCTGCTGGCCGGCGAACTGCCGGGCGACCAGGAACTCATCGAGCTTGCCGAGGCGGCGCCAAACGCTTCCGCCGCTGTCATAAAGCTGTTTCGCGCCTATCGCGAGCAGGCCGAGCGATTGTCAGATATCAACGAGCTGCTCGCGCGTGAGGGCAAGGCCACCGCCCTCTCCGGTGCCAGGCTGCCGATCGACGAGGTGCATGAGATTTTCGAACGCCGGCCGAACCATTTTGCCGCGCTCGAAGAGGAAGCCGAGGCATTCACGTCGGTGCTCGATCCCGGCGACGATCTGTTCAGTGCGTTGAAGGCTTGGCTGCGGCGTGAATTCGGCATCGTCGTCAAGGTACTGCCGGTCGCCACCATGCCCAACTGGCGGCGTCGCTATGACCGTCACTCGCAGCGCCTGTTCCTGTCCGAGCGGCTGTCGCCATTCGATCAACTGCGCGAGGTGGCGATGGAGGCCTGCCTGATCCGCATGAGCGTCGCTGTCGCTGCCGAGATCCAGGTGCTGAAGCTGACCACGGACGAAGCCCGCCGGCTGGCGCGTTTCGAGCTCGGCCGCTATGCCGCGCACGCTCTGATGATGCCCTATCAGCCTTTTCACGCAGCTGCGGTCCGCACCCGCTACGATATAGACATGTTGCGGTCGCGCTTCGGCGTTTCCTTCGAGCAGGCGGCGAACCGGCTGGCCACGCTGCAGCGGCCGGGTGCGTCAGGTGTGCCGTTCTTTATGCTCGAGGTCGACAGTGCCGGCAATCGGTTCCGCAAGGCGGGCAGCCACGGCTTTCCGCAAAGCCGCTTCGGCGGCGGCTGTCCGAAGCTGCCGGTCCATGCCGCCTTCGCCCAGCCCGGCCAGATCCTGGTCGAGGCAGTGGAAATGCCCGACGGTGCGGCGTTCCTCTGCATGGCCCGCACGCTCGAAGGGCCGCAGGGCTCGTTTGCCGAGCGCCCGCGGCGCACGGCGCTGTTGCTCGGCTGCGACATCGGTTTTCGCGACGAGGTCGTCTATGGAGCGGCATTGCCGGGGCCGGCCGCCATCGGCAAGACCGGACAGAGCGCCGCCGTGCCGGCGACGCCGGTCGGCCCTGCCTGCCGGCTGTGCGAACGCATCGGCTGCCTCGCCCGCGCCGAGCCACCCGTTACACGTCCGCTCGGCCTCGACGAGATGGTCACGGGACTGTCGGCGTTCGATTTCCAGTGATTCGGCTCCAGCAATATTGCGGCTGAATCTTCGACCAAAGGACCTCATCTGTTCCTGCGGCGGCAACCAGTAAGCTGGTTCGCGGTTGCCGGCCAAAATATTGGTTCAGCCAAAATATTGATTCAGCCGAATATTGATTCAGCATTGACGGTACGGTATCAAAAAAAAGAACTGCGCAACGGTCGGGGGATCAATGATGGGCAGGACAGTTTTTTGGCTTGGCTTGGCGCTCGCGTTTTCCGCCGATCCCGCATTGGCTGAAAAGTCCTCGGATTTCTTCAATTCCTATCAACACTATAACGATGCCGGCAAGGCGTTCCTGGACAAGATCGATCCGAAGACCGGCGCGATAAATCTTGCCGAAGGCATCCATCTCGACCTCAAGGACAAGTTCTATTTTCTGGACAAGAAGGACACGCTCTCCGTCCTCACCGAAGCCTGGGGCAATCCGCCCGACTCTGGTTCCGATGCCCTCGGCATGATCTTTCCAGTCTCCCATGATCCCATTGCCGACAACAATTGGGGGATAGAGCTGCGCTGGGAAAAGATCGGTTACGTCGACGACAGCGACGCCGCGTCCATTGATTACAATGAACTGCTGCGCAACATGCAGTCAGACACTCTGTCCGGCAACGATCAGAGGGTAAAGGATGGCTATGCGCCCATTACGCTGATCGGCTGGGCGTCGCCGCCGGTTTATGACGCGGCCCACAAGCGCCTGCACTGGGCCAAGGAGCTGCAATTTGGCAACGATGCCGCCCATACGCTCAACTACGACGTCCGTTTCCTTGGCAGGGAGGGCGTCTTCGTGATGAGCTATATCGCGACGGTGGAACAATTGCCGGAGATAAGGCAAAGCCTGGATGAAGTGCTTGGTCTCGCGGACTTCAATACCGGCAAGACATACGCCGATCTCGTGCCGGGCGTCGATACGGTTGCGGCGATTGGCGTCGGTGGCCTGATTGCCGGCAAGCTGGCGGCGAAAGCAGGTTTTCTGCTCGTGGCGCTGATCGCGCTGAAAAAGTTTGGCCTGCTCCTGCTGATTCCGCTGGCCGGTCTCTGGCGTTTTATCCGCGGCAACAAGAGCACCTCGTAACGCATCATCGACAGGTCGCCTCGGATCATCGCCGGGCGAGGGGCGAGGCGCCCTCATCAGTGCGCCAAACGGAACATCGAACTGGATCACGCCCGGCCTTCTGCTTTGCGTTACGCGAATTAGGCACGTCTCTGTCGTCCATTGCACATCGTGCTGCTCCGAATTCGCCGACAGTCGTACCCATGACCGATACCGCATCATCTCCGGTTGCCGCTTCGCCAATCGTGTCGCCGCAAGGGGAACGCGTCGGTTTCCTGCTGGTATTCCTGTCGGCGTTGATGTGGAGCTTCGGCGGCAGCATTGCGCGCTTCATCGACAACGCCGACAGCTGGACGGTGGTGTTCTGGCGCTCGGTCTGGGCCGCCGCCTTCCTGCTCTGCTTCATGGTCTGGCGCGACGGCTGGCGTGGCACGCTGAAGCTGTTTCGCGGCATGGGCCTGGCCGGCCTTGCGGTGGCGTTCTGCTTCGCCACGGCGTCGACCTCTTTCGTCGTGGCGCTTGCCTATACCACCGTCGCCAACATCCTGTTGATGCAGGCCGGCGTGCCGCTTCTGGCGGCGCTGTTTGCCTGGGCGCTGTTTCGCGAACGGGTGGCCGTGACGACCTGGGTGGCGATCGCCGCCGTCATTGCCGGCGTCGCCATCATGGTGTCGGAATCGCTCGATGGCGCGGTGTCGCCGATCGGCGACGGGCTGGCGCTGCTCATCGCTGTCATGTTCTCGATCGCCACCGTCATCACGCGCCGCTTTGCCCATGTGCGCATGACGCCGGCGACCTGCCTCGGCACGATGCTGGCGGCCGCCTTTGCGGCATCGCAGGCGTCGGCGCTGGGCGTCTCCAGCCACGATATGGGCTTCCTCTTTGCCTTTGGCGTGATCAATCTGGGACTCGGTCTCGCCTTCTTCGCCACCGGAGCCCGGCTTGTTCCGGCCGCCGTCGCGGCGCTGCTCGGCACGTTCGAACCGATCCTTGGCCCGATCTGGGTCTGGCTCATCCATTCCGAGGTGCCGTCGGCGCGCACCATCGTCGGCGGTGCGGTCGTGGTCACCACGCTGCTCGTCCATATCGGGCTCGAGTTCAAGCGTCAGACGCGGCCCGCGCGAGCGGGCGTCACCGGTGTGCCGTCACCTAATTGATGCAGTGCGCGCGTCAAATTGAGATGAACCATTGACAACGTCGCAGCCGCGCGGGCAGGTTGCGATCACGGCAACAACAAGACAGGCGTATCTTGCCAAGTCTCCATGCCGGCCGCATCGAGGCCGGACAATATCGTCGTCTCCCTGCCCGCGCCGTAGCGAAAGCTTCCGACGCCGCCGGAACACCACCAACGCCACGCCAGGTCTTCGCTGTCGGCTCGCCGCCGAACGATAATGGCGCCGGCAATTCGCGCTTGTCGCCTGCCTGCAAGCCCAATACCTTGAAGCAAATGCCCAGCCGCGCGGACGCCGCGACGAGCTGGCGACGGAACACTCATCAAAGGAGAATAGCATGACCCGCAAAGCGCTCTGGCTTTCGGCGACTTCGGCGTTTCTGGCAGTTTTCACCTTGGGCGCGCATGCCGAGGATCGCGTCATCAACGTCTTCAACTGGTCGGACTATATCGACAGTTCGATCATCGACGACTTCACCAAGGAAACCGGCATCAAGGTCGTCTACGACACTTTCGATTCCAACGAGATCCTGGAAACGAAACTGCTCGCCGGCGGCAGCGGCTACGATGTCGTCGTGCCCAGCGGCAATTTCCTTGCACGCCAGATCCAGGCGGGTGTGTTCCAGAAGCTCGACAAGTCGAAACTGCCGAATATTTCAAATATGTGGGACACGGTCATGGAACGGACCGCCAAATATGATCCCGGCAACGAATATTCGATCAACTACATGTGGGGTACGGTTGGCATCGGCTACAACATCAAGAAGGTGCAGGCAGCGCTCGGCACCGACAAGATCGACAGCTGGGACGTGTTCTTCAATCCCGAAAGCCTGGCCAAATTGAAGGACTGCGGCGTCTATGTGCTGGATTCGCCGGCCGACATCATACCGGCGGCACTGAAATATCTGGGCCTCGATCCAAACAGCACGTCGCCCGATGAGATTGCCAAGGCCGAAGAAACCTTGCTGAAGGTCCGGCCCTATATCCGCAAGTTCCACTCTTCCGAATACATCAACGCCCTGGCCAATGGCGACATCTGCCTGGCGGTCGGCTGGTCGGGTGACGTCTTCCAGGCCCGCAACCGCGCCGACGAAGCCAAGCAGGGCGTCGAGATCGGCTACTCCGTGCCGAAGGAAGGTGCCCAGATGTGGTTCGACCAGATGGCGATCCCGGCCGATGCGCCGCATGTCGCCGAAGCGCATGAGTTCCTGAACTACATGATGAAACCCGAAGTGATCGCCAAATCGTCGAACTATGTGCTCTATGCCAACGGCAACAAGGCTTCGCAGCAGTTCATCGACAAGGCGATCCTGGAAGATCCGGCGATCTATCCGGATGCAGCCACCTTGCAGAAGCTCTACACCGTATCGCCTTACGATCCCAAGACCCAGCGCATCATCACCCGCACCTGGACCAAGATCGTCACCGGCCAATAGCAATCTGACCAGGCCCCGGCAGCCGTTGCCGGGGCCGCTTTCTCATGGGGCAAGCAGCAGGACGGAGTGGGACATGAAATCGCTTGGCAGCATCCGCAGGGATTTTGCGCCATGGAACGATCCGAACGCCAAGCCATACATCCAGTTCGACAACGTCACCAAGAAATTCGGTGAGTTCACAGCGGTCAACAACCTGTCGCTGACCATTTTCGAACGCGAATTCTTTGCCTTGCTCGGGGCCTCAGGCTGCGGGAAATCGACACTGCTCAGGATGCTTGCCGGCTTCGAGGAGCCGACCGCCGGCCGCATCCTGCTCGACGGCCAGGATCTGCGCGGCATTCCGCCCTACCGGCGGCCGGTCAACATGATGTTCCAGTCCTACGCCTTGTTTCCGCACATGACGGTCGAGAACAACATCGCCTTCGGCCTCAAGCAGGAAGGCATGGCCAAGGCCGATATCGACAAGCGCGTCGCCGAGATGCTGAAACTGGTCAAGCTCGAGCAGTTCGCCAAGCGCAAACCGCACCAATTGTCGGGTGGCCAGCGCCAGCGCGTCGCGCTCGCGCGCTCGGTGGCCAAGCGGCCGAAAGTCCTGCTGCTCGACGAGCCGCTTGGTGCGCTGGACAAGAAGCTGCGCGAGGAAACCCAGTTCGAGCTGATGGACCTGCAGCAGAACCTCGGCCTCACCTTCGTCGTCGTCACCCATGATCAGGAAGAGGCGATGACGATGGCCGACCGCATCGCCATCATCGACAAGGGCGAGGTGATGCAGGTGGCGACGCCGGCCGAGGTCTACGAGGCGCCGGGTTCCCGCTTCGTCGCCGGCTTCGTCGGCAATGTGAATATGTTCGACGGCAAGATCGCGGCTGGCGAGGCCGGCAGCGCGAGCATCGATGCCGGCAACGGCATCACCATCCGGACCGAAAATGCCAGCAGTGCCGCCGCCGGAACATCCGTCACCTTCGCCATCAGGCCGGAGAAGATCAAGGTGTCCTCCACGAAACCGGCCGGTGCCGTCAACGCCATCGAGGGCGAGGTCTACGACATAGCCTATCTCGGCGACATGACCGTCTATCACGTCAGGCTGGACGACGGTCAGGTGGTGCGGGCGAGCACCATGAACGCGGCACGCCTCACCGAGGACCCATTGACCTGGAACGACCGCGCCTGGGTTTCTTTCCGCCCCGACGCCGGCGTCGTCCTGACACGGTAGGGACTGATCATGTCCGCTGTCACCGCCGCAACAAGCTCTCCGGCAAGCGCTGCCGGCAAATCCGCCTTGGTCAGGCTGGGAGCGGCCTTGGTTGGCCGTCTCGTCATCATAATCCCCTATCTCTGGCTGCTGTTCTTTTTTCTTGTCCCGTTCATCATCGTCTTCAAGATTTCGCTATCGCAGACAGCGATTGCCATGCCGCCCTACATGCCGGTGCTTGATTTCCGCAGCGGCATTTCCGGGTTTATTTCGGAATTCGGCGCACTGAATTTCGACAACTATACCTGGCTGACGCAGGACGCGCTGTATTTCAATGCCTATGTGACGAGCGTCATCGTCGCCGCCATCTCGACGGTCCTGACATTGCTGATCGGCTATCCCATAGCCTATGGCATGGCGCGCGCCCCAGCGACGATTCGCCCGACCTTGCTGATGCTGGTGATCCTGCCGTTCTGGACCTCGTTCCTGATCCGTGTCTACGCCTGGATCGGCATCCTTAAGCCCGAGGGCCTGCTCAACCAGCTGCTGCTCGCCACCGGCATCATCAGCCAACCGCTGATCATCCTCAACACCTATACGGCGATCTTCATCGGCATCGTCTACTCCTATCTGCCGTTCATGGTGCTGCCGCTCTATTCGTCCTTGGAGAAGATGGACCATTCTCTGATCGAGGCCGCCAAGGATCTCGGCTGTCCGCCGACCAGCGCCTTTTGGAAGATCACCTTCCCCCTGTCGCTGCCCGGCGTCATCGCTGGCTGCCTGCTGGTGTTCATTCCCGCCGTCGGCGAGTTCGTCATTCCCGACCTGCTCGGCGGCTCGCAGACGCTGATGATCGGCAGAACGCTATGGAACGAGTTCTTCGCCAACCGTGACTGGCCGGTGTCGTCCGCGGTTGCCGTCATCTTGCTGCTGCTGCTGATCGTGCCGATCATGCTCTTCCAGCGAGCCCAGGCGCGCGCCCAGGAGCAGGACCAATGAACGCGACCTGGAGCCGCTTCAACATCACATCGATCGTGCTCGGCTTTGCCTTTCTTTACCTGCCGATCGTCCTGCTCGTCGTGTTCTCTTTCAACGAGTCGAAGCTGGTCACCGTCTGGGGCGGCTTCTCGACGAAATGGTACGTGTCGCTGTTCCACAACCGGGGTCTGATGGACGCGACCTGGGTGACGGCCCGCGTCGGCCTCATCTCGGCCACGGTGGCGACCGTGCTCGGCACGCTGGCGGCGCTCACCTTGACACGCTACACGCGCTTTCGCGGCCGGCTGCTGTTTTCCGGCATGGTGTTTGCGCCGCTGGTCATGCCGGAAGTCATCACCGGCCTGTCGCTGCTGCTGCTCTTCGTCGCCGTCGGCCTTGACCGCGGCTTTCTGACGGTGACGCTTGCCCACACCACGCTAACCATGTGCTTCGTTGCGGTGGTGGTTCAGTCGCGCCTGATCACTTTTGATCGTTCGCTGGAAGAGGCCGCGATGGACCTCGGTGCGCCACCGGTGAAGACCTTCTTCCAGATCACGCTGCCGGTTATCATGCCGGCTATCGTCTCCGGCTGGATGCTGGCCTTCACGCTGTCGCTCGATGATTTGGTTATTGCCAGCTTCACCTCGGGACCCGGCGCCACGACGCTGCCGATGAAGATCTACAGCCAGGTCCGCCTTGGCGTGACGCCGGAAATCAACGCAGCGTGCACCATCCTGATCGCGGTCGTCGCAGTTGGCGTGATCATCGCTTCGCTCGCAAACAAACGCCGCGAGGTGCAGCGCCAGCGCGACGAGCGGGCGGCGCAGCGAGGTTGAAGGCTCGCTACTCTCCCGAAACGCCGCGGCTTATCGGCGAGATGAACGGCGTGCTCCACGTGCCGCCGACGAAGAACGACGACTGCTTGGGCGCCTGGCCGTTCGTCTGCGTGGCAGCCTGGCTCGGCTGGACGATGCCGCCGGACAGCGCCAGCCCGCGTCCGGCATAGGATGCGATGCCGGAAAGCCAGATCTTGTATTGCGCGGAATTCACCTCGGCCTTGTCGATACGCGCCACGCCGTTCGAAACGCTCGCCTTGAGTTCGGCCCCGTCGATCGGCAGCGTTCCGTCCGAGACGTCGTCCAGCGCGAAGAATCCGCCCTGTTCGGTGTGCTTAAGGAACGCCGGCAGGTTAAGCCGGCTCAGCGCACCCGCGCCGAACGTCGCGGACAGCGAGCCATTGGCGTTTTCGAAAATCGAGTCCCAGGTTCTGCCAGGCCCTTTGAGGATGACCGAAACGGTTCCAGTGCCGATCGGCACTAGCCGCGTCATCCCGGCCGCGGTGCCGAAAGCGCCGCCGTCGATATCGGAAGCAAGCAGCCGGATCTCGACTTCCGTGCCGGCGGGCTTGCGGTCGAAACGGACGCTGCTCTGGACGTTGCCGCCAAAGGCGGATGCATCCGAGATGTCGAAGACGGCAAGGCCGTTCTTGACCTGGGCAGTGGCAGCGACGTCGGCAAGCTGGATGGCGCCGGCGGTGGCATGCGCCGCCGACAGCCTGAGATCGAGATTGATCCGGTCGGCAAAGCTTGTGTCGATTTCGCCCGGGCCGGCGCCGCCGGCGGATGGCACCGGCGTAAAGGCGGAGAGAAACGATCTGAGGTCGAGCGTATCGAAGGCAAGTGTGCCGGAGATCACCGGCAGTGCCTCACCATAGGTGAAGTCCAGCGCACCCATTCCCGGGTTGTTGTCGAGGGTCAGGGCCGTGTTTTCAAATTTGACGCGCCCGGCCGTCGCCGTGATCTTGCTTGAAACCGAGATCGAGCCGATTGCGGCACCGGGCGCGATGCCGGCCTGCGACCATTCGAGCACGCGTCGCAGCGAAGGTGCGGCGAATTTTGCCTGGCCGTCGAAATAGCCGTTCTCCGACATGCTGGCGCGGCCGTCGAACGAAAAACTGGCCGGTGCCGCCTTGAAGGAAAATGTGGCCGGTGCTGTGCCGCCACCAAACAGCACGAGCGGGCTCGGCGATGCGGCGTCGATGACAACACTTTCGCCGCGCCATATCCCGGTCGCCGACAGCGTCGCATTGCTGTTCATCGCGGCCCAGTTCGCCTGGCCGCTCAGGCTGCTCAATATCTCCTGGTCCTTGCCGCCGATGGCAGCCACTACGCGGCCGTCCCTGAACTCGACTGTGCCGAACGGATCTGTCGGCAGCTTGCCGAGATCCGGCTTGGCGGGATTTGTGTTGATCACCGCGCGGGCAGCATCGATCGAACGCGTAATGCGCCCGCCACTGGGAATCGCAGGCAGGAAAAACCCGCTCGCGGTACGCTGAACCCGGATCGTCGGTCGTACCAGCCGCGCCGTCGAAAACACCACATCGCCACGCAGCGCCGCCATCGCTGAGAGGTCGACCTCGACCCGTTCGGCCTCGACCACGGGCGGCGCATCCGTCTCTGTCCATTGCGACAGCGTCACGTCGCTCAGGATCGCCCGGAAATTCGGCCAGACCTCGATACGCGGCGCGCCGTCGATGGTGACCCGGAAACCGCTCCACGCGCTCATTTCCCACGCGATACGGTCGCGTACGATGCGGGTCGAGGCGATCAACGGCAAGGCTGCGACAACCAGCGCGATGACGATGACGGCTGCGCCGATCGCCCATATTCCGCGTCGGATCAAAGGTGATGGCATATCGCCCCGTATGCTTCCATTCCGACAAAATCGCCCGACGGGTGTAACCGACGGCTGACGCATTTCAAGTCTTTATGGCCCGGCGATGGCATTTGCGCATACCCTGACCGGCGCGGTCCAACAAAATCTTGCTCTGCTGCATCGCGATATGCATAAGCGATGCCAATGCATGTCGCCCAAAAGTGCGCAGCGGTTTGGGATAAACGACATGCATAAAGACAAAAGTTTAAAGCGCGTCGCGTGAATCTCTTCAAACGTGACGTGCTTTAAGGAGGAACAATGATGGCTGACGACGCACCGCTCTGGATCCCGACGCAAGAGCAGATCGATGCGGCGCCGATGACCGCCTTCATGAACGCCGCGGCGAACATGGCCGGCGAGGCTTTCTCCTCCTATACCGACCTGCATCGCTGGTCGATCGATCACCGCGAGACCTTCTGGAGCCTGGTCTGGGACTTTTGTGGCATCGTCGGCGACAAGGGCGAACGCGTGCTGGTCGATGGCGACAAGATGCCCGGCGCGACCTTCTTCCCTGATGCGAAGCTGAACTTCGCCGAGAATCTCCTGAAGAAACCCGGGCTTGGCGACGCAATCGTCTTTCGCGGCGAGGACAAGGTCGAGCGGCGGCTGTCCTGGAACGAGCTGCATGCGCTGACCTCGCGCCTGCAGCAGCTTTTCCTGTCGCTCAAGGTGAAGAAGGGCGACCGCATCGCCGCGATGATGCCCAACATGCCGGAGACGGTTGCTGCAATGCTGGCGGCCGCCTCGATCGGCGCCGTCTGGTCGTCCTGCTCCCCAGATTTCGGCGAGCAGGGAGTTCTCGACCGGTTCGGCCAGATCGAGCCTGTCGTGTTCATCGCGCCGGACGGCTACTGGTACAATGGCAAGGCGATCGAAGTCGCCGACAAGATCGCGGCCGTGGCGGGCAAGCTCGCCACCGTCCGCAAAGTCCTCATTGTCGACTATCTCGGCACCTCGCTCGACGTCGCCGCGACCATCGGCAAGGCGGCTGCGCTGGAAGAGGCGCTGTCACCCTTTGCCGCAAGGCCTGTCGCCTACGAAAGGCTGCCGTTTTCGCATCCGCTGTATATCCTGTTTTCATCGGGCACGACCGGCATTCCCAAATGCATTGTCCATTCGGCCGGCGGAACGCTGATCCAGCACGTCAAGGAAGAACGGCTGCATGCCGGCCTGCTCGACGGCGACCGCTTCTTCTACTTCACCACCTGCGGCTGGATGATGTGGAACTGGCTGGTGTCGGGCCTGGCATCGGGCGCCACCTTGCTGCTCTACGACGGCTCGCCGTTCTACCCGGACGGCAATGCGCTGTTCGACTTCGCCGATGCCGAAAAGATGACCTATTTCGGCACCTCGGCCAAATTCATCGATTCCGTGCGCAAGGCCGGCCTGAAGCCGATCCGCACGCATGATCTTTCCAGCGTGCGCACCATCTCATCGACCGGCTCGCCGCTATCGCCGGAAGATTTCCGCTTCGTCTATGAAGGCATCAAGAAGGACGTGCATCTGGCTTCGATTTCCGGCGGCACCGATATCGTCTCCTGCTTCGTGCTCGGCGTGCCGATCGAACCGGTATGGACCGGCGAGATTCAAGGGCCCGGGCTCGGCCTTGCCGTCGATGTCTGGGCCGATGACGGCCGCCCGCTCCGCCAGGAGAAGGGCGAGCTCGTCTGCACCAAGGCGTTTCCGGCAATGCCGATCGGCTTCTGGAACGACCCTAACGGCAGGAAATACAAAGCCGCCTATTTCGAACGTTTCGACGATGTCTGGTGCCACGGCGATTTCGCCGAATGGACCGTCCATGGCGGCCTGATCATCCATGGCCGTTCCGACGCCACGCTCAATCCGGGCGGTGTCAGGATCGGCACGGCGGAGATCTACAATCAGGTCGAGCAGATGCCGGAAATCCTCGAAGCGCTGTGCATCGGCCAGGATTTCGACAATGACGTGCGTGTCGTGCTGTTCGTGCGGCTGGCGGCCGGCGTTGAGCTCGATGCCGAGCTGGAAAAACGCATCCGCGCGAAAATCCGCACCGGGGCGAGCCCGCGCCACGTGCCGGCCAAGATCGTCGCCGTCAGCGATATTCCGCGAACCAAATCGGGCAAGATCACCGAGCTCGCGGTACGCGACATGGTGCACGGCCGCGCCATCAAGAACAAGGAAGCGCTCGCCAATCCCGAAGCGCTCGAGCTGTTCCGCAATCTGCCGCAGCTTGCCGACTGACCACGGGATCCAAGGTGGGAGCCGTTTTGAGGTCTCAGGTATCGTTAACAAATTATCTCTTCGGAATTTACCTAGATTTCATGAGTGGTACACATTGGTAAATTTTCCGGCGTGCCGGTAAGGATTTGTTAAGGCCCGGCATCAATAGTCGTGCGTAACTTGAGGGAGAAATCCCGTTCCTCTTAGCCCCGAGAGGATCTGATTCGCTCAAGCCCCGTTGTGACAGCAATTCCAATTTCTCAAGGCGTCCTGTTGGACGCCTTTTTTCTTTGCGCAACCATAGCTAACCGGCGAGCACGCGGGTCGAGGGAAAGGCGACTTCGACAAGGGTTCCCTCGCCGGGCGTCGAGTTGATGGTGAACCGGGCCCGGTTCGCTTCGACCATCGCCTTGGTCAGCGGCAGCCCAAGACCCGTGCCGTCGCCACGGCCGCGCTTCAGCGCATTGATCTGCTTGAACGGCTTCAGCGCCTGCTCGATCTCGGACTGGCTCATGCCGATGCCGGTATCGCGAACGCGCATGACGACATCGCCGGAGATCTCGTAAGCCGTCGACACGATCACCTGGCCGCCGGCCTGCGTGTAGCGGACGGCGTTCGACAGGATGTTGAGCGCGATCTGCCGCACGCTGCGCAGATCGGCCACCACTTCCGGCAGCCGCGAGGCGAAGCTGGAGCGGATGATGACGCGTTCCCGGTTGGCTTGCGGCTGCATCATCGCCACGGTTTCGGCCAGCGTGTCGTTAAGCGACACCGCCTCATAGGCCATCTCCTGCTGGCCGGCCTCGATTTTCGAAATGTCGAGCAGGTCGTTGACCAGATCGAGCACGTGGTTGCCCGAACGGTTGATGTCGCGCAGATAGTCGCGATAGCGGTCATTGGCCACCGGCCCGAATTTCTCGTCGACCATCAGCTCGGAAAAGCCGATTATGGCGTTGAGCGGCGTGCGGATCTCGTGGCTGATGCGAGCCAGAAAATCGGTCTTCTGCGACGAGGCGCGTTCGGCGACCGCCCGCGCCTGGGTCAAGTCCTCTTCGGCCCGCTTCCACTGGGTGATATCGCGCACCACCGCACAGAAGCCGCTGTCGTTGGGCAGCCTGCCGATGGTCATGAACAGCGGAATGAAACGCCCCTGCGCCTCGCGCCCGATCACCTCGCGGCCATCGTTCATCACGCTTGCAACGCCGGGCTCCGACAACCCCTCGAGATAGTCACGCGCCGCGCGCTGGCTTTCGATCGCAAACAGCGAGACGAACGGTTTGCCGGTCACCTCGTCGCTGTCGAAGCCGAACAGCGCTTCCGCCGGACGGCTAATTGAACGGATCGTTCCGTTACGGCCGATCAGCACGACGCCGTCGGTGGCGGTGTCGATGATAGTGCGCATTTCGGCAATGCGTGCCTTGAGCTCGGAAACATCCGGCTGCGTTTGGTCTTCGGCGGCGCCATGTGGAATGGCTGCTGCCTCGTCGTCGCCGGAACGACGTACGACCAGCATCAGCGCCTTGCCGTTTCCCCAGGGTACGGAGCGTAAAATCGCATCGATCGGAAACTCCTGACCGTCGCGCGTTTTCAGCCGCAGAGCGCGGTCGCCGCCGTCCGAACTGCCGTCGTCGGCATAATGGTCGGCAAACAGCGCGCCGAGCCCGCCGGCCTCGTCCAGGGCATTGAGCGTCGCATAGCCGGTCAAGCCGAGGAATTCGTCGTTCGCGTAGTGCAGTTGATCGCCGGAATGGATAAGCACCGGCACTGGCAGCTTGCCCAGGATCGAGGTATCCGGCCCCTTGTTGTCCTCTCCGGCAAACGCCGACGGCACGAAGCCGTCGAGCTTGAGCGGTGGTGCCTGCGGCCGCTCGACGGGCGGCACCTGGCCGGCAGCGTCGGCTGCGGCTGCGCTGTCCTCGGACCAATCCTCGCTGTCCTCGGCGTCACGGAAATCTTCGGCCGTCATGCTATCGTCGTCGCCATCCCGCGGCGCTTCGGCGACGATCGTTCGACGGTTCGTGCTGGGCTCAACGCCTTCCCGCGCTTCATCGCTGGGTTCGCGGTCGGCATAGTCGAGCAGCGATCCGGAAACAGGGCGTGTGACGGGTTCGCCGGCTTGCGCCTCTGCTACCGCCTCATCCGGCTGCTCGCCGTCGAGCCGGGCAAGATCCTTCTGGTCTTCGGTATCGGCCTCGGGCGGTTCGGCGGCAGCCGCCCCGCTTTCCGGACCTGGTTCCGGCATCTCACCCTTGTCCGCCAGCCCGGCTTCTTTCAGCTTTGGCTCGTCGGCCTTGCCGGCTGCCTCGACTTTCTCAACCGGCTTCTGCTTTCCGGCGCTGGGCTGTTCTTCGGCCGGGGTGCTGTCCTTCTTGAGACGCTCGCCAATCTCGCGAAACGCGCTGCGTTCCAGCGTCGACAGGCCCTTGTCGTTGGCCGGCTGCCGGTGCTCGGCCAGCCGGATCACCTTGTCGGCAAAGCGCCGCTCGGGTTTTGGCACGATGGTCAATGCCGGCACTTCGCCCCTGAACGGATCGGCGGATTTAGGTGTCTCGGGGAGAGGTTCGACGGCTTTCGGCCCGATGGTCGCGGCAGGTTTCTCCTCGGCGACAAGGGCCATGCCGACGGCATCCGGATCGACCACCGCATCGCCGCTCCTGGCCACGCCGAAACCGCGAAAACCTTCGAAAACGCGGCTGCGGCTGTAAACCGGGAGCGCCGCCAGATCGACGGGTATCTTCAGA
Organism: Mesorhizobium sp. M1307; assembly: GCF_040318155.1. Taxonomy (NCBI): domain Bacteria; kingdom Pseudomonadati; phylum Pseudomonadota; class Alphaproteobacteria; order Hyphomicrobiales; family Phyllobacteriaceae; genus Mesorhizobium; species Mesorhizobium sp. M1307. Next base: position 20,980 of record NZ_JAMYLR010000003.1, read on the forward strand.
TCGGTGCCGGCGACCGGCCACAGCACGGAGCGGCCGGACCAGGTGTCGCGCCGTTCGAGCAGGCCGGCAATCTCGCCAGAAGCATCGAGGCCATAGGCGGCCGAAACGTCCTCGAAGCGGCGGCCGATCACGTCGGCGGCAGGCTTGCCGACGAGCTCGGCAAATTCCGGCGAAAGGGCGCTGAAATGGCCCTCCGCGTCGGTACGCCAGACGAAACGCATGGGCGCGGCGGTGCGATCGATCGCCGAAGCGCTGTGTTCGGCCGGCGAGGCGGCTTTGGTGGCCTTTGCGGCGCTTTCCGGCGAAGTATCCGCGCCGGCCTGCGAAGCGTCCGGGCTGGTCTCGAATTTGCCGGACGCAGCTGCCCCGGGCGGGACCTGCGCGTCGTCGCCGGCATTGAAGTACCAATGGTCATGCTGCGTCGGCGTTTCGCCAACCGTGCGGTGATCGTCGGCCGCGTCGGCAGGTTCGTGCTCCGCCGATGCCGAGGTGCCTTGCATCGCTGCAAGGTCGATCTCCGCCGCGCCGGTGCTGGCGATCAGCTGCTCGTTGTCCTGGTCCGTTGGCTGGGGAAGATCGCCACCGCTCGGTGCCGCTGCCGCCTCGGTTTCCCCGCCGGCGCGCTCGCCATCGGGGGCCTCGCCGTCAAGCCGGTCCTCGTCGATCACCACCAGCAGGTGCCGCTCGTCCGTCAGCCGGGCAAGGCCCGCGGGATAGGAGCTGGACCCACCCGGAACCAGGCGCTTGACGATGCGGTCGCTCTCGTTCGCCACGTCGGCGACAAGCGCGGCCAGCGTCTCAGGCCGGATGCCGAGCGCCGAAAAGCCGTCCGATGCGGCGTCGATATTGCCCTTGGCATCGACAAAGGCGATGTAGTGGCCGTCTTCCGTAAAGCCACCGATGGCGCGGTCGGCGATCTCGGCGGCGCTGCGCGAGCCGGTCTGCGCGGCCGGCAGCGCCAGCATGATTGCTTCCTCGCCATCGGGCATGGTCACCGCGCTGGCCAGGAAGCCGACGGCGCGGCTGGTCAGGCCGGTCGCCAGCCGGACCGTGATGGCACGGTCGCGGCCGATCTGCGGAAAACCGCTGGTTGCCATGATCTGGCGCCGGGCGATCAGCGGCAACCCTGCCGAGGCGCCGATGATAGCGCCGATGTCCGGATAGCCGAATACCGCCGCGCCGGGCCCGTTGGCCCAGATCACCTGCTCGAGATCTGCCGACAGAATGGCGATCGCGTCGCCTGCGGCGAAGCGCAGGCGGACGGCGTCGAGCACGGCGACGTCAAGGAAGGAGTAGTTTTCAGCCGGCATGCGCTTGGCGACCCTCACAGAGCGGGCAATTTGCGGTTAACGCTTTGTTAATAAAAGCCGACGGCGCGAAGGTCCACAAGTCATAGCGTGCAACCAGCGGAATCTCTAGGCGCGTGGTTAACGCCGCGAACCAAATATTTTATGGTGCGATGCAACAAACATGTTGCAATGCACAAAATTTGCCTTTATATTGCCATGATAGATGAACGAGACGGCATTTTGTCAAAGCCGCTGCCGCTGAAAAGGATGGAAAATGTCCAGGACCAAGACCGCTGAAACGATCGAAAACGTTGAGTTCCCGAGCTTCGACGCTTCGAAGGCCACCGACCAGATCCGTGCCTTCGCCGAAAAGGGCGTTGAGCAGTCGAAAGAGGCCTATGCCAAGCTGAAGACCGGCGCCGAGGAGACCCAGAAGGCTCTGGAGTCGACCTACGAGACCGCCAAGACCGTTTCCAGCGACCTGTCGCTCAAGACCATTGCCGCCCTGCGCGCCAATGCCGAAGCCGGCTTCGCGCATTTCGAAGCGCTGATCGGCGCCAAGTCGCTGTCGGAAGTCGTCGAGTTGCAGACCGCTTTCCTGCGCAAGCGCGTCGAAATGACCGTCGAGCAGGCTAAGGACTTCCAGGCGGTTGCTGCCAAGGCGGCCGAGGACGTATCCAAGCCGATCAAGACCGCCTTCGAGAAGGCCGTGAAAGAAATCAAGATCGCCTAATATTTGCGCACAGTTTGACGATGCATCAAAAGGTCGCATTTCGTCAGACAAATAGATGTGCGATATAGTGGTTTAAGTGAATACCCGGCGGGTGGAACCTCCTCCCTCTGCTCACCGGGATGACCAGCCAGCACCTCCTCCCGCTGGCTCGTAACAGGAAAAGGCCGGCACCTCCTCCCGCCGGCCTTTTCTTTTGTCCGGCGGAAAATGACTCGATGCCGGAGCGAGCTTTTGCCTTGCCAAAAGCCTTGAATTAAACTCCGATAGCCCGTATGGACGCATCGCCGAACGACAGAGCGGGTCCCGAACGTTTCATCTCGATCCCGCTCAGGCAAACGTGCCGTTGTAGCTCAGATGGTTAGAGCGCCGGATTGTGGATCCGGAGGTCGCTGGTTCGATCCCAGCCAACGGTACCATTCAGCTTTCAGCCAGGCTTCTGACCAATAGCGCAAGCGATCTCTACGATCCGGTTGCGGTTACCTGCGATCCCGCGCCTGGCGCGTGGCGCGCAGGTGGTCCACGAGGGCCCTCAGCTTCGGCGCGATATTCCGTCTGCTGGGGAAATAAAGATAGAAACCCGCAAACGGCGGAAAATAGCCGTCGAGGATTGGCACGAGCTCGCCGCGGTCGAGCCAGGGGCGGAATGTATCGGCCATGCCGAACGTGATCCCGGCGCCTGCAACGGCCAGCCGGATCATCAGCCACATGTCGTTGGTAGTGATCTCGGGCGCAACCGCCACGTCGAACTCGCGCCCGTCCTCGCCGAACTCCCACCGATAGGGCGAAACTCCCGGCGCCGGCCGCCAGCCGATACAGCGATGAGCCACAAGCTCGCGCGGATGGGCGGGTGCTCCGAACTTTTCGAGATAGCGCGGGGCGCAGACGGCCACCTGCCGCTGATCGCCCGATACCGGCACGGCAATCATGTCCTGCTCGATCACTTCGCCGAGCCTCACTCCCGCATCATAGCCTTCGGCAACGATGTCGAATTCCTCGTCGGTGACCACAATATCCAGATGCACCTCGGGAAACCTTTCTGCAAAGGACGCCAGCAACGGTCCTGACAGAAAGGCCTCTGCGATCGACGAAACCGCGATCCGCAGGCGGCCGCGCGGGCGGTCCAGCAACTCCGTGGTGGCTTCGATTGCCGCGTTCACGTCGGCGATCGCCGGTGCGACGCTCGCCAGCAGGCGCTCGCCCGCTTCGGTCAGGTTGACGCTGCGTGTCGTGCGCTGCAGCAATGCGATGCCAAGGCGCTGTTCAAGCCTGAGGATGCTCTGGCTGACCGCCGAGCGCGTCACGCCCAGCCGGCCTGCCGCAGCACGAAAATTGCGTTCCTCGGCCACCGCGACGAAGACGGCAATTGCATTGAGATCGATATCCATTGGTTAGTCAAACTTACCATCGAGGTTAACGGCGGGCGGGTTATCGCGACAATGCCACGGCTCTATCTCTGTCGCAATGGCAAGAAGGCTTGATCCTCCCGATCCAAGCCGAAGCCGGCTGACCAAGGAGATATCCCATGACATCACTCCCTTCCTCCTGGGACCTGGATGGAAAAGTCGCCCTCGTGACCGGCGCGGCACGCGGCATCGGCCGCTGCGCGGCGGAACTGCTGCGGGCGCGCGGCGCCCGGATCGTGGCAAGCGATCTCAGCGACGCCGTACGCGAATTGGAAGCCGAGGATGTGGCAACGCTGGTCGGCGATGTCGCCGACGAGCACCTGGCCAGACGCTCGGTCGAACTCGCCGCGAAGCGCTTCGGTCGACTCGACATCGTCGTGAACAATGCCGGTCGCACGCTCAACAAACGACTGACTGAGACCTCGGTCGACGACTATGACCGCATTCTGCAGATCAACGCGCGCGGCAGCTTCGTCACTGCCCGTGCCGCAGTGGAACTGATGGCCGCCGGCGGTGGCGGCGCGATCGTCAATGTCTCGTCGATCTCGGCCGTCGCGGCCTTCGAGACGCAGGCGGCCTATGCCTCCTCCAAGGCGGCTGTCGCACAGCTGACCAAGGTGATCGCGATCGAATACGGGCGCATGGGCATTCGCTGCAACGCCGTTGCCCCTGGCGTGATCGAAACCGACATCATGGAAGGCGTGGTGGAGAATGGCCGGGAGATGCTGCGCAGCTTCGGCGGCGCGCATCCAATCGGCCGGATCGGCCAGCCGCAAGAAGTTGCCGAGGCCATCGCCTTTCTTGCCTCGCCGGCATCCAGTTTCATCACCGGGGGCTTGCTTCTGGTCGATGGCGGCTACACCGCCCAGTGAGCCCCCCAAATAGGGCCGGCGCGCCGCGGGAGCTCACCCGCACCCAATCCCTTCACATCGTGAAAATAATCACAGACCAAAAGGATCATCTCGATGACCATGAACAGAGTTGTTCTGATCACCGGTGCCTCCAGCGGCATCGGCGCTGGCATTGCCCGCGAGCTTGGCGCGGCAGGTGCGAAGCTGATGCTCGGCGCACGCCGCACCGACCGCCTTGAAGCGCTTGCGGCCGAAATCGAGGCAGCTGGTGGAACGGTTCGCGTGCGAGCGCTCGACGTCACCAGGAGGGCGGATGTCGCAGCATTCGCCGAGGCAGCCCGGGCCGAATGGGGCCAGGTCGATGTCATCGTCAACAATGCGGGCGTCATGCCGCTGTCGGCAATGGCAGCCATGAAGGTCGACGAGTGGGAGCTGATGGTGGACGTCAACATCAAGGGTGTTCTGTACGGCGTCGCGGCGGTTCTGCCCGAGATGACGGCACGCGGCTCCGGTCACATCATCAATATCGGTTCCATCGGCGCACTGGCCGTCTCGCCCACGGCTGCCGTCTATTGCGCAACGAAATACGCTGTCCGCGCGATTTCCGATGGGCTCCGCCAGGAGAGTGACGATATCCGCGTAACTTGCATTCATCCTGGCGTGGTGGAAAGCGAGCTGGCGAACACGATCTCCGACGAAGCCGCTGCCGCCGCCATGAAAACCTGGCGTGCTATTGCCCTGCAACCCGATGCCATCGCCAGGGCAGTGCGCTATGCAATCGAACAGCCCGACGATGTCGACGTCAACGAGATAGTCGTGCGTCCGACGAAGGCGGCGCATTGATGCGATCCACTTTGGCCGCAGTGCTTACGCGTATTGCCGTTGCTCTAGCTCCAACCGGCCTGACCCTTCCTGCAACTCCAATCCTTGCGGAGGAACCAATGACGCACCAAGATCATCCCTATGTCGGAATGTGGGTCACCGAGGATCGCCATATCAGGCACGAACTCCTGCCGAACGGCCGTTATGACGAAGCGCGCGGTGACCGCGAAAGCGCCTACCGGGGACGCTATGAAGTGCACGGCAACCACATAGAATACTGGGACGATACGGGCTTCACCGCGGATGGTGAGTTCGTCGAAGGCGTCCTCTATCATGCCGGCATGATCCTTTGCCGCCAGCGGTAGAGAGCCACCCTGAGACAAGCACTTCAGGGTTTTCACAAGACGCTATTGCATGCCTTGCATGAGGCGCTCGGCAGTTTGCACCGCAAGCCTCGCCACACCACATATGTCCCAGCAAGCGCGGCGGAAAGAAGCAGGACCGCGAGCAGAGTCGACATTGCAAATGGTTGTCACTATATAGCGGCGGCTTTGACGGCTCGCCTTTTACGTCGTGCCAGCGAGAGCGCGGTAAATGTGCTAGCTATTGTGACATCTATTGTGATCTAAAACTGCTTGAAAACCGAAAAAAAGCAAATAGAAACAATAGCGCGGGTCGAACGAGTTTCCTCGAGAGAATCAGTCCTCAAGAACTAGAACGTGCTGCTTGAACCCTCCATTCCCTTTAGCTCTGTGGACCTCGGACAAGTTCGGCTTGCCGGGCGAAGCCGACTCGGCTCGAATGGCAGCACGCATCTTTTCGAAGATGCCGATGTTTATGATTACCAACCGGCATAGCCGCTAGGGAAACAGCAGTATGAGCGAACACGCGATCGAGTTCTTGCGCGGGTGGATCGGCGAAACAGTCCACTGCCAGCCCTCGCCAGCCAGAATCGAGAAGCAGGCCGAGACCCTCGCCAGGGAATGTGCGGCCAAGGCTGCCGAAGCCGGCATACCCCTGGAGGATATCCAGGAAGAGGTCGGCGACATTCAGGAGCTCATTGCTTCGAGGCTCGAAGAGGCGGCCGAGGCCGACCAGGATGAGCAGAATTCCAACAAGCCTGCCGGCTGACGGACCGCCCCGGCAAAACCTGCCGGGCGAACAATGCCTGTCTGATGCAGTTTGCGCGGTCTTATCGCCGCGCAGCCTTGCCAAATCTCTCCTCGAGCCATGCTTTCGGCAACGCCGGCACGAAATTGCCGTCGCGCCCGGTCATGTCTTCATTGGCGACCAGTGCGTTGAGGATTGCCTCTTCCACGCTCTGAATGACGGCGTCGAAGAACGGGTTGATGTCGGCATCCGGTATATAGCCGGCGCTGACCAGCTTGCCGGCCGCGCCGCGCGCCGCATCGGCATTGGCCGTGCTGAAGGCCAGAAAAATATCGCCGGATGAATTGTATCCATAGCCGCCGGTCAGCGCGACGCCGAGCGGCACGCGTTTCGCCAGCCGTTTCAACTGGTGCGGCATGAATGGCGCATCGGTGGCGACGATCGCGATGATGGAGCTCTTTCCGCTCGCGGCGTGTTGTCCCGGGTCGCCGGTTCGGCGAGTTCCGCTCCGGCTCTGATGCCACGGATCACGAGGTTCCGCCGTGCACCGAAATTCGACTGGACGAAGCAGCCGATCGTGAAACGCTCTCCATTCCAGTCGACGCTGCGCGAGGATGTGCCGGACCCTGCCTTGAAGCCGAAGGTGATCATGCCTGCGCCGCCGCCGACGCTGCCCTCTTCGATCGGCCCGCTTTCAGCCGTTTCGAGCGCGGAAAACACGTGCTCGAAGCTCACATGGTGGCCGTTGATATCGTTCAGGAAGCCGTCGTAAGTCTCGCCCGCCACCGGGCAGCGCCCAGGCGCTGTCGAGCGATTGCGGCAGCACCGTCTGCATCCAGCGCAACGTTGCGTCGCGGCTGACGCCGCAGGAATGGGTGTTGGTGATGGTGATGGGAAGATTGAACGCTCCGAGTTCCTCTATCAGATGCGAGCCGGTCAGTTCGCCATTGCCATTGGCGCTGAACATCCCGGCGAACGCCGGGACGGCCAACTCGCCTCTGGGCCGTGGCAGGATCGCGGTCACGCCGGTGCGTACCGGACCCTTGCCGACGACGAGCGGCCCATCCCCTGAGATCAGCGTCGTATAGCCGACCATCACGCCAGGCACATCGGTGATGGCATTGAAGCGGCCTGGCGTGCCCTCGAATGGGATCGCGAAGGCACGGGCGCGCAGTTTGCCCGAGGACGTCGCAAGATGCGGGTCGGTCATTTCTTCCTCAGAAAAGCGAACCTTGGCCGCCTGGCGCCTTGAGCTTGGCCGCGGGCTTGGCAACCGTCTTCGGCCGCGCCGTGCCACTGATGGCGACTGCATCGGCGGTGCCGTCGGCGAACTCCAGCGAAAGCGCCATCCCCGACACAACTTCTGCCGCATGCTTGACCACGGCGCCGTCCACATCCTTGACCAGCGCGAAGCCTCGCGCCAGCACGGCCTTGTGCGAGAGCGTCGCCAGCAGCCGGTCTGCCTGCGTCAGTTTTCCACGCAGACGGTCCAGCCGCCGCGAAATTGCCTGGTCCTGACGCCGCGTCAGCGCCAGCAGGGCATCGCCTTGCAGTTTCTGCCGTCTTGCGATCGGCGCCGGTGACAGTCTAGTCGCCGTGCGCGAAAACCGCGCTCGACGCTCGCGCACGATGGCGAAGAAAGCCGCTTGCGCACGGGCGAGGTCGCGGCGCGTCAGAGTGCGGGCTTCGTTCATGCGCCGCGACAAAGTCGCCGGCGTCAGCCGCTGCCCCAGAAGCCTGGCTCGCTTGCGCTCGACGCTGACCGACAGCGCCCGGCCGAGCCGGCTCGTCGCCTCGTCGAAGCGCCGCCGTGGCAGCGCCAGCAACTGGTCGGGCGAGGGCAGCGCACGGGCGGCCGCGCGTGCCGCCTGCCGCTTGCGTTCGAAATTGCGCGACAGTGCGGTCTTCAACCGCGCGCCAAGGCCGGCAAGCGTCGCTTCGAGGTCGACCTTGACCGGCACGGCGATCTCGGCGGCGCCTGTCGGCGTCGGCGCCCGTACATCCGCCGCCAGATCGATCAATGTCCAGTCGGTCTCGTGGCCGACCGCGGAAATCACCGGAATGCCCGAAGCGGCGACGGCCCGGGCGAGCGCTTCGTCGTTGAAGCCCCACAGATCCTCCAGGCTGCCGCCGCCGCGCGCCACGATCAACAGATCGGGCCGCGCGATGGCGCCGTCCCATGGCAGTGCGTTGAAGCCGTTGACGGCAGCGGTCACTTCCGCACCAGCCGTCTCGCCCTGCACCCGCACCGGCCAGACCAGCACGTGCAGTGGAAACCGATCCTTGATGCGGTGGATGATGTCGCGGATGACGGCGCCTGTCGGCGAGGTGATGACGCCGATGACGCAGGGCATGAACGGCAGACGCCGCTTGCGTGCCGCGTCGAACAGGCCTTCGGCCTGCAGCCGGCGCTTGCGCTCGTCCAGCAGCGCCATCAGCGCACCGGCACCGGCCGGCTCGAGATTGTCGATAACGATCTGGTAGTTCGACTTTCCGGGATAGGTGGTGAGCCGGCCGGTGGCGATCACCTCCATGCCTTCCTCTGGACGGAATTTCAGCCGGCTCATCGTGGTCTTCCACACCACGGCGTCGAGCCGCGCGCGATCGTCCTTCAGGCAGAAATAGGCATGGCCGGAGGAATGCGGTCCGCGATAGCCGGAAATCTCGCCGCGCACCCGTACATTGCCGAAGACGTCCTCGACCGTACGCTTCAGCGCGCCGGAAATTTCGCTCACCGTATATTCGGTGGCGTTGGTGCGTGATTCGGATGCTGCGTCGCTCATCGGCCGATTGGGGGACGATTGCTGGCCGGCGTCAAGGCGGCCGTGTTCGATGTCCGCCCCAATCGCGCGATCACCAGCCCGGCAGGATCTGGTTCGGCTTGGTCCGCTTCATCTTGGCGAAGGCGAGGGCGGCGAAATCGAACGTGCCGGTCTCCTCGCCGAGTGGCACGGAAATATTGTCGAGGCTCTCCGAAATGTGGCGCGCAAGCGCGTCGACGATCTCCGGCCGCGAGGTCTGACCGCGCATGATGCCGATGCGGCAATCGGGCAGGGCGCCGAAACCGTCGGCCTCGCCCAGCACCCGCATGCCGGGCCGCAGGGCGCATTCCGGCAGCACCGAGATCGCCAGACCGGAAAGCACCGCGGCTGCGATGACGGTGGCAGAGAAGCTGGTGAACAGGATGCGATAGTCGCGGCTCTGCTGATCGAGCACGTCGGCGGCGGCCCGCCGCCAGATGCAGTTCGGCCGGCCGAAGGCCATCGGCAGGATCGGCTGCTCATGCGTCGCATGGTTGGCCGAGGTAACCCACAGCAGCGGTTCGCGCCGCACCACTTCCGACTGGCCACGCGCGTCGTTGTGCGTCACCAGCGCCAGGTCGAGATTGCCGCGCTTGATGTGTTCGACCAGTCCCGGCGTCGGTTCGCAGATAACGGTCAGTTCGACATGCGGGTTGGAACGGGCAAACCGCGCCATGATCTCTGGCAGGAAGCGATCGGCATAATCGTCCGGCGTGCCGATGCGGATGGTGCCTTCGAGCCGGCGGTCGTCGAAGGCGGCCAGTGTTTCCTTGTTGAGATAGAGCAGCCGCCTTGCGTAGGAGAGCAGTCTGTCGCCTTCCTCGGTCAGCCTGTTGGTGCGGCCGTCTTTTTCGAACAGCGGCTTGCCGATCCGTTCCTCCAGCCGCCGCATCTGCATCGACACCGCAGACTGGGTCCGATGCACCGCTTCCGCCGCGCGGGTAAAGCTGCCGGTGTCGACAATCGAGATGAAGGTCTGCAACTGATCGAGATCGAGCGGCGCTTTCATTGGCCTAATCCATCATTGATGCTGATGCTAAAGATTAGAAACATTCGTTGGATTAATCAATCGGGCCATGGCAAATTCGCATTGTCCACATGAAGGCATGTGAATCGAAGCCGGAACGGCCGCTGTCGCCAGCGCCCGATCGACCGGTTTCGCCCGTCCGAATGTGAAGGAGACCGACATGGCTACGTTTGATTTCGCTACCGAGACCTCGCGCATCACTTCGCGTCCGGCCGTTGCGACGCGCGTGGCCAACGCCGCTGCCAATGTTTACCGCGCCTGGAAAAACCGCCGCGCCTTTTATCGCCTCGGCGAGATGTCGGATGCCGAGCTCGCCGACATCGGCCTGACCCGCGCCGACCTGCACGTCGCTGTCGGTGTACCCTTTGGCCGCGATCCGACCGAAAGGCTTCGCGTCATCGCGATCGAGCGCGCCGAAACGATCGAGGATATTGCCCGCAAGGTGGCGTGATCGCGTGGTTTCGCCGTTCGGGCGCGTTGAACCTTTTTGAGGCACGACGCCACCAAGTTACGCAGGCTCCCCACTCCCTGCCGGATCCCCCGGCCAGCCTGCGCGCTGCCCGGTCCTCCCAGGACCGGGCTTTCTTTTTTGGGCGGCACTGATGATTGGTTGCCGGTGTCTGGTCTAGCGCCGGCCCATGCCCTGCTTGAACTGGTCGAAGATCGACTCCATGCCTTTCTGGTAGTCGTCGCGCTGCTGGGCGCCTGTCTCGAACATCTTGCCGAACAGGTCGTCAAACGGATTTCTCGGCCTGCCGCTCGGATTGGCCTGCGGCTGCGGCGCCTGGGGTTGCTGCGGCGCCTGACGCGGCTGAGCCTGTTGTGCGCCACCGCCGAACATGTCCTGCAGCACCTTGCCGAGCGGATTGTCACCATAAGGGTTCTGTGTCTGCTGGGGTTGGTTCTGCGGCTGCTGTGGCTGTGGTGCACCGCCGCCGAACATATCCTGCAGCACCTTGCCGAGCGGATTGTCACCATAAGGGTTCTGTGTCTGTTGCGGCTGGCTTTGTGGCTGCTGCCCGCCGCCGAACATGTCCTGCAACACCTTGCCCAGCGGATTGTCGCCGTAAGGGCTCTGCGTCTGTTGCGGCTGCTGCCCGCCGAACATATCCTGCAGCACCTTGCCGAGCGGGTTATCCGTGGGGCCTGCAGGCTGAGGGGTCGGTGCCTGGCTGCCGCCGCCAGCCTGCCGCATCATCTGCTCGATGAGCTCGCCAAGCGGATTGCCGCCACCGCCTGCCGCATGCATCTGCCCGCCTAGCTGGTTGGTGGTCTGCTTGAATAGCCCGCCCATCATCATCGAGGCGATTGCCGGCAGCATCTGCTGCAACACCTGCTGGCTGACGCCGCTCGCCTGCGCGGCCTGGCTGGCGACGGCCCGCGACAAATCCTTCGAGCCGAACAAATGGCCCAGAATGCCGTTGCCTTCATCGAGGCCCTGCGGCGAGAAGGCCCGGCTTGCATCCTCGAAATATTTGGCGTGCTGGCCGCTGGCCATCGCCGTCATGAAGGAGCCGAGCCCATAAGGGTCCGCCGTGTTGCGCTTCAGCCCCTGCGAAAAGGCCGGCAGCAGCGCCGCGACCGCCGCCTGCGTCTGCTGCTGCGAAAGCCCGAACTGCTGGGCCAGCGCCTGCATGCCGTTGCCGTTCTGGGCCTGTGCCAGAATATCGAACAAGGAAGGCATTGTTTTCTCCTCCGGGAAAATCCTCGTTGGAGAAGCCTAGTTCGTTTCCATCACTGATTGAAGCGAATTTGCCGGACCATCGGCCAAGCGGATAGCGAAGCGTTAATACGCGTATTCCATGAACACCGGCTCGATCGAGCCGCCCCAGCGTGTGTGGTAGGCCGAGAGCATCTCTTCGGCGCTGGTGGTGCCACGCGCGACGACCTCGTCCAGCGTGTTGAGGAACGACGTCTCGTCATAGCCGTCGCGGTTCTTGCGGCCGCGGTTCTTCAGTCCCATGCGCGAGATGACGAGCACGTCGCGGGCGATCTCGCGCAATGTCGTGTTGCGGAAGGGCGCCGAAATGCCCTGTTCCGGCACCGCGTTGCGCATTGCCAGCACTTCGTCATAGCTCCAGCTCGAGGTCAGCGCCTCGGCCGCGTCGAGCGCCGCCGCATCGTAGAGCAGCCCGACCCAGAAGGCCGGCAGCGCGCAGATGCGCCGCCACGGCCCGCCATCGGCGCCGCGCATTTCGAGAAAGCGCTTCAGCCGCACGTCGGGGAACAGCGTCGACAGATGGTTTGCCCAGTCGCCCATCGTCGGCAGCCCGTCCGGCAGGTCGTTACGGGCAGCACCCGCCATGAACTGGCGGAAGGTGATGTGCGTCATGTCGTGGTATTGGCCGTCGCGGATGACGAAATACATCGGCACGTCGAGCGCCCATTCGACATAGTCGGCAAAGCCGAAATCGGGCGAGAAGCAGAACTCGAGCAGGCCGGAGCGCTGATTGTCGGTGTCGCGCCAGATCTCGCCGCGCCAGCTCTGCAAGCCGTTCGGCCGGCTTTCGGTGAAGGGCGAGTTGGCAAACAGCGCCGTCGACAGCGGCTGCAGCTTCAGCGACACCTGCATCTTGCGGCGCATGTCGGCTTCGCTTTCGAAGTCGAGGTTCACCTGGATCGTGCAGGTCCGGTACATCATGTCGAGGCCCTTGGTGCCGACCTTGGGCATGTAGCGGGTCATGATCTCGTAGCGCGATTTCGGCATTTTCGGCGTCTCGGCCAGCGACCATTTCGGGCTGCCGCCAAGGCCGAGAAAACGAATGCCCATCGGTTCGGCGATCTCGCGCACCTGCGCCAGATGCGCATTGCCTTCGCGGCAGGTCTGGTGGATCGTCTCCAGCGGCGCGCCGGACAGTTCGAACTGGCCGCCGGGCTCCAGCGAGATCGCGCCCTGGCCGGTCGGCTCGACCAGTCCGATGATGCGGCCGGCATCCATGATCGGGTCCCAGCCGAGTTTGTCCTGCATGCCTTCGAGGATGGCGCGGATGCCGCGCTCGCCGCCATAGGGCACCGGCGCATTGCCGTCGACATAGAACGGGAATTTCTCGTGCTCGGTGCCGATGCGCCATTTGTCGCGCGGCTTGTTGCCTTCGGCCAGGTGCTCGACGAGTTCGTCGACGCTTTCTATCGGCCGGAAATCGGTTGTATCGCGCGCCATAGGAGCCCTCCGCACATGACCCTGAAAATCGGCTTCGATTTTCGGAACGGATCAGGTGCCCAATCAAATGCTACAGCGTCCTTTGCGCGCCCGAAAGGACACGCGGCCGCTGCCGGCGCTAGATGGACGAAATGTCAGTAGCCGATCAAGCGAAAAATCCTGAGCCAGCGGGTAATTGGAATTGATCACCAATCGCCGATTGTCGCCTGGATCAGCGCCAGTGCCGCCACCGCCGCCGTATCCGCTCGCAGGATGCGCGGCCCGAGCGGAATCGCGGTAACGAAAGGCAGCGCTCTCAGCATCTTGCGTTCCTCGTCGGAAAAGCCGCCCTCCGGTCCGACCAGCAGGCCGAGCTTTCTCTCCCGCACCGCCTGCAATGCCGGCAGGGGATTGTTGGTCGATGCATCCTCGTCGCAGAAGATCAGCCGCCGCTCGCGGTCCCAGTTGCTGAGCAGGCGCTCGAATTTTTCCGCTTCGCGCAGCTCTGGCACCGCCAATATGCCGCATTGCTCGGCCGCCTCGACGACATTGGCGCGCAGGCGCTCGATGCCGGGTTTTGCCACCTGCGTATGCTGGGTGATGACCGGCTGCAGGATGCCAGCGCCCATCTCGACCGCCTTTTGCACGAGGTAGTCGAGCCGCCCCTGCTTCAGCGGCGCGAAGCAATAGACGAGATCGGGCAACGGCGGCTGCGGCCGCTGCAATGCCAGCAACCTCAGGCGCAACGCCTTCTTCGACTTCGTGGCGATCGCCGCCGACCATTCGCCGTCGCGGCCGTTGAAGACCAGAATTTCGGCGCCTTCGCCGAGCCGCAGCACGTGCGAGAGATAATGGCTCTGCTGCGGGCCGACGTCGAACTCGATGTCCGGTCCAAGCCCGTCCGGCACGAACAGCCGCTGCATCTTGTAATTGGCGCGCATCGCCGAGGAATGCGGCAACGTCACCCTCGGCGTCAAGCCTCGGCGGAAGGATGCCAGACAGGCTCGTAGCCTTTCTGCAGCACCGAAACAGTTGTCGCTGGCGTGAGCAGGCGGATTGGACCGTCGGTAAAACCGCCGAACCCCACCGGTTCGCCATAACCGCCGAAACTCCAGGGCAGCGCGGCGCCATCAAACAGGACGAACGCCCTGTTTCCTGACGAGATCATTGCGCCGTCCGGCAAGTCCGCAAGCGCTTCCGGTTCCAGTCTCGTCGCCCGCCCGCCCGATGCCAGGCGCTCCTTGTGCAGGCGCTTGTCGAGTTGCGGCGCGCGTGGCTCGGCAATGCCGCAGGCGTCGCCGAAACGCCGGACAAAATCCCTGGCCCGCTCGCGCCGGCAGAAGAAGCAGGGACGGTGGCCGGCGGCAAGCGCCGTCACCTCGTCGAGGAAAAACAGCTCGGTCCAGCCGGCCTTGCCGCCAGCCCGGTTGCGTCCCATCGGCTCGCGCCGCACGTTGCCGAATTCGCAGACGCAGATGATCCAGGCTTGCAGCGCCCAGCGCTTCTTCAACAGCGTTCTCGTCTCGGGGTCGTGAATGATGCCGCGATTGCCCATGAACAGGCCGCGCTCCGGCACGGCATGGATGGTGCCGAACGGGTCGATCCGGTTTTGCAGTGGCATAGGCGTTCCCTGTTGGCTGCAATGCTGGCGCCATGATATCGCTCGTTGCATCAATTTCATGTCAGCAGGTTTCGATGCGGGTCTTGGTTGTCCAGAACTTCGACAATGAGGGCCTTGGCCAGATCGGCGCGGCGCTTGTCGAGGCGGGCGTCGATATCGACCTGCGCCGTCCCTACCGCGGCGACGCGCTGCCGCAAGATAGCGGCGGGCATGACGCCATGGTGGTGCTCGGCGGCGCCCAGAATGCGCTGGACGACGAGCTCTGTCCTTATTTTCCGGGCCTGCTCGACCTGACGCGCGACTTTGCCGAGAGGGATCGCGCGGTGCTTGGTATCTGCCTCGGCAGCCAGTTGGTCGCGCGCGCCTTTGGCGGCGAGAACCAGATCGGCGGCGCGTCGGAGTTCGGCTGGCACGAAGTCGCGCTCACCGCGGCGGCGCAGGCCGATCCGGTGCTCGCCGCCTTGCCTGAAAAGTTCCCGATCTTCGAATGGCACGACGACACCTTTGTCTTGCCCGAGACTGCCGTGCGGCTGGCCGGCAATGCCGTCGCCGAGAACCAGGCGTTCCGCATCGGCCGCGCCGTCTATGGCTTCCAGTTTCATTTCGAGGCCGACCGGCCGATGGTTCGCGACTGGAGCACGTCCTTCGCACCGCTGATCGCCGAACGCCATCCGGATTGGGCCGTCCGGCTCGACGACGAAATGGCCCGCAACGGACCGCAAGCCGATGCCGCCGGCCTGGCCATCGCCCGCGCCTGGGTGGCGACGATCTGACGGCCCATATAGTCAACGTATTTGGCGACGTTGCATATTTGGCACGCGGCGGCAAATCCGCCGGGGATAACGCGTTTCATCCTTGGCCTGTGTCTGTCCGCCAGCCTAAAAGGCGCGCGCTCTGCATCTTGGGTGCAACCGCGATGAACCTTTCCTGTGACCCGCGCGACACACCGCCGATACAGAACATGCCTAGAAGCGCGAAACCGTCCGACATTTGCGACGTATTTTGCGTTTCAACGCATTGGTAACCCGCTCGTGCATAGATGCAGGAAGCTCAACAAGAGATGACGTCCGTGAAAGCAGCCTTTTTGTCCTTTGTCATGTTGTCGGCTATCGTCTTGTGCGGCCTCGGCATTTATTCCGCCGACGCGGCCAACGACCACAATGCCGTCGACGGCTACGGCGTCACCGCCGCGCTTCGCTAGCCTCTCTGCTCATAATCCCACGCCTTCCCTACGCCCGCTTACCCGTCACTGTCAGGATATGCTTATCAGCGCCGTCCACCACGAGCGCGGTGAGGTTTCCCGACTGCCAGGCGAGGGTGTCGACATTGACGCGGTTGCCGGTGATCTCGGCCTTGGCCACCGGCGTATGGCCGTGCACCACGATCTTGGGATGAAGACCGGTGTGATCGTGGAAGACCTCGCGGATCCAGATCAGGTCCTGCCGGGTCTGGCTTTCCAGCGCAACGCCGGGCCGGATGCCGGCATGGCAGAAGAAGAAGTCGCCGAACGTCACTGAGAAGGGCAGCGAGCGCAGGAACTCGACATGGTTCTGCGGCACCGCCTCGACCAGTGCGGCGTGCCCTTGCCGCAGTGCCGCATCGGCGCGGCCAAACCAGGCGCTGCTCCCACCGAGCGACACGCCATAGGATAGCGCCGTCTGGATGCCGCCATAGCGCATGAACAGGCCGTCCGGGTCGGGGACATCGAGAAAATCGAGGAAGCCGAGATCATGATTTCCGGCCAGCATCAGGTGACGCGGATCGCGTCTTTGCGCGTCGATCAGGAAATCGATGACGCCCCTGGAGTCCGGGCCGCGATCGACATAGTCGCCGAGATGGATCACGCGCCAATCGGCCGACGGCCTTTGACCGAGCTCCGCCTCGATCCGCCGGTGCATGGCGGTCAGCAAATCGAGCCGGCCGTGCACATCGCCGATCGCATAGAGGCGCATGCCTTGCGGTCCGCGCGCCTCGTAGAAACTGATGCCGGGCTCCGTCAATGCCTGCGTCGCCTCCGTGGTCATGCCGCCACGGGACTTTAGCGCCGAAGCTGATCCTTGCCCATGTCGGTGACCAGACGCTTTCCGCACAGAGCCAGCGTTATGTCCATCTCCTTGCGGATGATTTCCAGCGCCTTGGTAACCCCTTCCTTGCCGAGTGCGCCGAGGCCGTACAGGAAAGGCCGGCCGATATAGGTGCCCTTGGCGCCGAGGCACAGTGCTTTGAGCACGTCCTGGCCGGAACGGATGCCGCCGTCCATATGCACCTCGATCGTGTCGCCGACGGCATCGGCGATCTCTTCGAGCGCCATGATCGATGACGAGGCGCCGTCGAGCTGGCGGCCGCCATGGTTGGATACGATGATCGCGTCGGCGCCCGTCCTGGCCGCCATCAGCGCGTCGTCCTTGTCGAGTATGCCTTTCAGGATCAGCTTGCCGCCCCAGCGCTCCTTGATCCAGGCGACGTCCTTCCACGACAGGTGCGGATCGAACTGCTCCTTCGTCCACGACGACAGCGAGGCGAGGTCGCCGACGCCCTTGGCATGGCCGACGATGTTGCGGAAGCTCCGGCGCTTTGTCCCGGCCATGCCGACGCACCAGCGCGGCCTGGTCGCCATCTGCCAGATGTGCTTCGGCGTCATCCGCGGCGGCGCCGAAAGCCCGTTGCGGATATCCTTGTGGCGCTGACCGAGGATCTGCAGGTCGAGCGTCAGCACCAGCGCCGAACATTTCGCCGCCTTTGCGCGGTCGATCAAATCGAAGACGAAATCCTTGTCGCGCAGCACATAGAGCTGGAACCAGAACGGCTTCCTGGTCACCGACGCGACATCCTCGATCGAGCAGATGCTCATCGTCGACAGCGTGAACGGCACGCCGAATTCCTCCGCCGCCTGCGCCGCCAGCATCTCGCCGTCCGGATGCTGCATGCCGGTCATGCCGGTCGGCGCCAGCGCCACCGGCATCGCCACCTTCTCGCCGATCATGGTCGATTCCAGCGAGCGGTTGTCCATGTCGACCAGCACGCGCTGGCGGAACTTGATCTTCTGGAAATCTTCCTCGTTGGCCCGGTAGGTGCTTTCGGTCCAGGCGCCGGAATCGGCATAGTCGAAGAACATCTTCGGCACGCGGCGGCGCGCCAGGTCCTTGAGGTCGGCGATGGTGAGAATGCTGCTCATGGATCTTTTTTCCGCTGGTTCTTCGCTGGTTCGTCGTTGAATTTTCTGGGCGGTGCCTACGGCTGTTTTCTTGCCGGCTCACCGCCACCGGGCTCGGAGCGCTGCCTGAGCCTCAGCCGCGACACGCGCTGCCAGTCGCCGCTGCGCTCGGCCTCGGCCATCGATCGTTCGACGTAGGAGATGTGGTCCATCGCCGCCTGCCGCGCCGCAGCCGGATCGCCGGCCTTGACCGCGGTGTAGATCGCCCGGTGCTGCGAAAGCAGCGCCTCGCGCGCGCCCGGCACGTTGAACACCAGCCGCCGGTTCTGGAACACGCCTTCCGACAGCAGCCGATAGCAGGAGCGCAGCGTGTGCAGCAGGATGATGTTGTGCGCGCATTCGCAGATCGCGTGATGGAACTCGACGTCGATTTCCGCCTCGTCGTCGAAATTGCCGGTCCGGTGCGCCTCGTCCATGCGCGCCATGATGCGGTCGAGCAGCGCCAGATCGTCCGATGTGGCACGCCGCGCCGCATATTCTGCCGCCACGGCCTCGATCTCGCGGCGGTACTCCAGATAGTCGGTCACCGCCTTGCGGTGCATCGAGATCAGGTCGGTCACCGGCTTGGTGAACAGCTGGCCGATGACATCGGCGACATGGGTGCCGCCGCCTGGCCGTGTCGTCAACAGCCCGCGCCCTTCCAAGGCTTTCAAGGCATCGCGCAGGATCGGCCGCGACACCTCGAACTGGCGCGCCAGTTCGCGCTCCCCCGGCAGCCGGTCGCCGGTGCGCAGGACGCCTTCGAGGATCAGGCTCTCGATCTGCTGCACCACCTCGTCGGCGGTGCGCGAATGCTCGATCCGGGAGAAAATGTCGCTCAAACGGGATGCCTGGGGTTGAACCGATGTCGCGCAAGATAAAGCCGGCGTCGCCAACTGGTCAAATTATTTATCCAATTCGCCGGGGCCGGGTCCGTTTCACAGCCGCGGCGCCATATCATCTTCAGCTAAATTGGGCGTTTGCGTCCCCTGGCGATTGCCTCTAGAGGGACATCATTGCCAAAGGGCTCACAGAAGCCCGGGGGACCAGCCGTGCCAGACGCCGACCCTTCCAACCTCGAATTCCAGCTGCGCGCCAAAGCCGTGGGCGGCACTGTCATGGGCTTTCCGGCGCATGACGGTCGGCCGGGCGCGCTCGGCGAGGTCCACGCCCGGCCGCAGCCGCTGGTCGAAAAGCCGCGCGTGCTGGTGCAGCTTTCCTTCATGACCGAAGCTGGATCCGGGATCGATCAGGCCGTGCTTTCCGAATTGTCGCGACGCCTCGGCATCGCCGCGCCCGACCCTCACGCCCGCCACCACGCGATGAAATGGGGCAAGGGCTCGCTGCGCTGGGAACGCCACACGGAATTCTCGACCTATCTCTGGGAAGGCCCGCTCGCCGAAAACGGCAGGGGGCAAGAAGACACACCCTTCGGCAACGGGTTTTCGCCGCCGGGCACGGTGATTTCCGGCATCAGGCTGGAGATCCGCAAATGGACGCCGGCGAACGAAAAACTGATCGCCGGCTTCGACCCGACCAGCCTGTGCTATTCGCTGGTCGAGCGCGGCAACGCGGCGATCGTCACCGATTTCCGTCAGGATGGCGACGGCTTGACCCGCATGCTGGTGCTCGACCGCGGCCTGACCCCGGCGCGCACCGGGGCACTGTCGCAGCGGCTGATCGACATCGAGACCTACCGCACGCTGGCCATGCTTGGGCTGCCGCTGGCCCTGACGCTGTCCGGTCGCGCCCGCCGCATCGAAGACAGGCTGGCCCAGACCACGTTGGAAATGAAGGTCGCCGAGACCCGCGACAGCCAGACGCTACTTGCCGACTTGACCGAACTGGCCGCCGAACTGGAGGCCGATGCCGCCTCCAGCCTCTACCGCTTCGGCGCCAGCCGCGCCTATGACGGCATCGTGCGCGAACGGCTGGAGGCGCTCGACGAAGAGGCGGTGCCCGGCTACGACACCTGGGGCGGTTTTCTGCAGCGCCGCGTGGCGCCGGCGATGCGTACCTGCCGTTCGGTCGAGGAGCGTCAGGCCAACCTGTCGACGAAGCTCACCCGTGCCACCACACTGCTGCGCACCTGGGTCGACGTCGAGGTCGAGAAGCAGAACCGCGATCTTTTGGCATCGATGAACAATCGCGCCCGCCTGCAATTGCGGCTGCAGCAGACGGTGGAGGGGCTCTCGGTCGCCGCGGTTTCCTACTATGTCGTCGGCCTCATCGGCTACGTCGCCAAGGGCGCCTCGATCTTCGGCCATGCCTTCGCGCCGGAAATGGTCACCGCCGCCTCGGTGCCGCTCGCGGTCGTGCTCGTCTGGTGGGGCGTGCGCCGCGTCCGCCGCATGCACTCCGAACCAGGCAAGCAGCCGGGCGAGTAATGTGGGGCGCAGCGGCAGATTGCCGCTGCGGAAGGCTGTCTCGGCCATAGGCCTCTCATCCCGGCCAACGCGGCATTTGCAAGCGACCACTGTCGCTGGTAAAAGATTTTTACCAGTCGATCGAAGGAGGCTGTCGATGTCCGGCCTTGCCATGCCGAAACCAGACGACGCCACGATGCGCCGGCGCGACGAGATCGTCGCCGATATGCGCATCATCGTGCCGGGCGAGGGCGTCGTCGACGCCGCCAATGCCATGCGCGCCTTCGAGAGCGACGGGCTCACCGCCTACCGGCAATTGCCGCTCGTCGTTGTACTGCCGCAAACCGTGGCCCAGGTCTCGCGGGTACTGAAATATTGCAGCGACCGCAACATCCGCGTCGTGCCGCGCGGCTCCGGCACCTCGCTCTCCGGCGGTGCGCTGCCGCTCGAAGACGCGGTGCTGCTGGTGATGAGCCGCTTCAACCGCATCCTCGAGATCGATTTTCAGAACCGCGTCGTCGTCGCCCAGCCCGGCGTCACCAATCTCGGCATCACCACCGCCGTCGAGCAGGAGGGCTTCTATTACGCCCCCGATCCATCCTCCCAGATCGCCTGCTCGATCGGCGGCAATGTCGCGGAAAATTCCGGCGGCGTGCACTGCCTGAAATACGGTCTCACCGCCAACAATGTGCTCGGCATCGAGATGGTGCTGATGAATGGCGAGGTGGTGCGCCTCGGCGGCAGCCATCTCGACGCGGAAGGCTACGACCTGCTCGGCGTCATGACCGGCTCCGAAGGACTGCTCGGCGTCGTAACCGAGGTCACCGTACGCATCCTGAAGAAGCCGGAGACGGCGCGTGCCCTGCTGATCGGTTTCGCGACCAGCGAGCAGGCCGGCCAATGCGTTGCCGACATCATCGGCGCCGGCATCATTCCGGGCGGCATGGAGATGATGGACCGCCCGGCCATCCACGCCGCCGAGGATTTCGTCCAGGCCGGCTATCCGCTCGATGTCGAGGCGCTGCTGATCGTCGAGCTGGACGGGCCGGGTGTCGAGGTCGATCACCTGATCGGCCTGGTCGAAGCCATCGCCTATAGGAACGGCTCGACCATATGCCGCATTTCGCAGTCGGAGCAGGAGCGGCTGAGCTTCTGGGCCGGCCGCAAGGCGGCTTTCCCGGCGGTCGGCCGCATCTCGCCCGACTATTACTGCATGGACGGCACCATCCCGCGCAAGGAACTGCCGCGCGTGCTTGCCGGCATGCGCGAGCTGTCGGAGAAATACGGGCTCGGCGTCGCCAATGTCTTCCACGCCGGCGACGGCAATCTGCACCCGCTCATCCTCTATGACGCCAACGTGCCGGGCGAACTCGACAAGGCGGAGAGTTTCGGCGCCGACATATTGCGGCTCTGCGTCAAGGTCGGTGGCGTGCTGACCGGAGAGCACGGGGTCGGCATCGAGAAGCGCGACCTGATGCTGGAAATGTTCAACCAGATCGACCTCGACCAGCAGATGCGCGTCAAATGCGCCTTCGACCCCAACCATCTTTTGAATCCCGGCAAGGTCTTCCCGCAATTGAGGCGATGCGCCGAGCTCGGGCGGATGCACGTGCATCGCGGCCAAGTGGCGTTTCCGGACATTCCGAGGTTTTGAGTGATGACAGCTCAGAATGGGGGTTCCTCGCCCCCGCAAAGCGGGGGAGAGGTGGCTCGGGCGAAGCCCGAGACGGAGAGGGGGACGACCGGTGCACCAAGCCGGCGTTCACCCGAAAAGGTCGCGCGCGCCCGCGAGCTTCGTCGAGGCGACAATCAGGCGGAAGCGACCCTCTGGAACGAGTTGAAGGCCAAGAGGCTGGGCGGATATAAATTCGTGCGTCAGATGCCGATTGGGCCGTATTTTGCAGACTTCGCCTGCCGAAGCGAAAGGCTGATCGTCGAGCTGGACGGAGGTCAACACGCCGAGAGTACTTACGACAGGCGACGCGACGAATTCATGCGCGGCAAAGGGTTCTCGGTGATCCGATTCTGGAGCGCCGACATGCTAACCAACCCGACGAGTGTCTGCGAAACCATTCTTGCAGCACTTGAGGGACGGCTCGCGGAGGACGTAATCTCTGCCGACCTCAGGTTCGTTTTTGCAAGCAAGAACTCTAGAGGTGGCGCTATGATGGCCCCCTCTCCGCCTCGCTGCGCGAGGCACCTCTCCCCCGCTTCGCGAGGGCGAGGAACCAGGGCTCTGCCGCATGACCACCTTCACCCCGTCCACAGCCGCGGAAACCCTATCCACAATCGCTTGGGCAGCCGCGGAAGACTCGCCGCTCGAAATCATCGGCCATGGTTCCAAGCGCGGTATCGGCCGGCGGCAGCAGAGTGAGCATACGCTCGACCTTTCCAGACTCTCCGGCGTCATGCTTTACGAGCCGGCCGAACTGGTGCTGTCGGCAAAAGCCGGCACGCCGCTGGCCGAAATCGAAAGCCTGCTTGCCGAAAACGGCCAGCAACTTGCCTTCGAACCGATGGATTACGGCCCGCTGCTCGGCGGTGGGCCAGCGCGAGGCACGATCGGCGGCGCACTCGCCGCGAACCTTTCCGGCCCGCGCCGGCTGAAGGTGGGTGCTGCGCGCGACCATATCCTCGGCATAGCGGCCGTTTCCGGGCGCGGCGAGGCCTTCAAGTCGGGCGGCCGCGTCGTCAAGAACGTCACCGGCTACGATCTGTCCAAGCTGATGGCCAACAGCTGGGGCACGCTGGCGGTGCTCACCGACGTCACCTTCAAGGTGCTGCCTGCTGCCGAGACCGAAGTCACGCTCGCCATCCGCGGCCTGCTCGACGATCACGCCGCCGCCGCCATGGCGCTGGCGCTGGGTTCCAGCGCCGAAGTGTCGAGTGCTGCCCATCTTCCCGAACGGGTCGCAGCTAGGGTCGCCGGCGGCAGTCTCGGCAGCGATGCCGCGACGCTGCTGCGCATCGAGGGCTTCGGCCCGTCGGTCGCTTACCGCATTGCCGCTCTGAAAGACCTGCTGAAAAACGCCGGGCCGCTGCAGGAGATTTCCGGTTCGGTCTCGTACTCGGTCTGGCGCGGTGTCCGCGACTGCGCGCCGTTCGCCGATGGCAGCGAAAGGCCGGTGTGGCGCGTCTCGATGGCGCCGTCGCGGGGCCACCAGATGGTGCTGGCGCTGCGCATGCAGGCCCCGGTCGATGCCTTCTACGATTGGCAGGGCGGGCTGATCTGGCTGCGCATGCAGCAGGACGATCCCGAGGCTGGCCCGTTGCGCGGCCTGATCAGAAGACATGGCGGCGGCCATGCGACGCTGGTGCGCGCAACCCCTTCGCACCGCGCCGCCGTGCCGGTGTTCGAACCGCAAGCGCCGCAACTGGCAGCACTGTCGGCGCGGCTGAAGACCGAATTCGACCCGAAGAATATCCTCAATCCCGGCCGTATGGCGCCGGGCGCAAGCTCTGCTACTCTCGCGCCGGCAACCGAGGGAGGAGCACAATGAGCGATCCAGGCCAAAACGGTACGTCACGCCAGACCGACCGCTGGCTGGAGCCCGGCCCGACCAACGCGCTGGTCATCTACATCCTCTATCTCGCCGGCCTAGCCATCGGCGTCAGCGGTATTGTCGGCATCGTCCTGGCCTATATCAATCGCGGCAAGGCCGGCGGCTTCGTCGAAAGCCACTACACATTCCTGATCCGCACCTTCTGGATCGGCCTGCTCTATGCACTGATCTCGGCGCTGTTGATGATCGTGGTCATCGGTGTCGTGCTGATGGTCGCGGTCGCCGTCTGGTTCATCGCCCGCTGCGTTCTTGGCCTGCAGGCGCTGCAGCGCGGCGAGGCGGTCAAGAACCCGGAAAGCTGGTTTCTGGGATTATGAGCATGATCCCCAAAAGTGGGTACCGGTTTTGGGAAAAGATCATGCTCAAACGGTAAGGATTCGTTTACGTGCAGACCAATTTCTCAGCTGCCCAGCTCGCCGATCCGCATGTCGCGGAATCGGAGAAGATCCTGCGCAAATGTGTGCATTGCGGCTTCTGCACCGCCACCTGCCCAACCTATGTGACGCTCGGCAACGAACTGGATTCGCCGCGCGGCCGGATTTATCTGATCAAGGACATGCTGGAAAACGGACGGCCGGCCGACAAGCAAATCGTCACCCATATCGACCGCTGCCTGTCCTGCCTCGCCTGCATGACCACCTGCCCGTCGGGCGTCAACTACATGCATCTGGTCGACCACGCCCGCGTCCATATCGAGGAGACCTACAAGCGTCCGCTGGCCGATCGCCTGACACGCGCCATGCTGGCCCTCGTGCTGCCCTATCCCTCGCGTTTCCGCGCGGCGCTCAAGCTGGCGAAGCTCGGCCAGCCGTTCGCCGGCCTGTTTGAGAAAATCCAGGCATTGAAGCCTTTGGGCGCGATGTTGAAGCTGGCCCCGGCGTCGGTCCCGGCAGTCTCGCCGATGGCCTCGCCGGGCGTCCATGCCGGGCAGGGCGCGAAGAAAAATGGCCGCGTCGCCATCCTCACCGGCTGCGCGCAATCCGTGCTCGATCCCGGCATCAACGACACGACGATTTCGCTGCTGACCCGGCTTGGCGTTGAGGTCGTGGTGCCCGAGGGCGAGGGCTGCTGCGGCGCGCTGGTGCATCATATGGGGCGCGAGGACGCTGCCTTGGCGTCGGCCCGACGGAACGTCGACGCCTGGACGCGCGCCATCGAGCAGGGTGGACTCGACGCCATCGTCATCACCGCATCCGGGTGCGGCACCACCATCAAGGGTTACGGCTTCATGCTGCGCCTCGATCCGGCCTATGCCGACAAGGCCGCGCGCGTGTCGGCGCTGGCCAGGGACATCACCGAATATCTGGCAAGCCTCGACCTGCCCGAGCCGGTCCGCAAGCCGGGCACCATCGTCGCCTATCACTCAGCCTGCTCGATGCAGCACGGCCAGAAGATCACCCGCCAGCCGAAGGAGCTTCTGGCCAGAGCCGGCTTCGTCGTGCGCGAGCCGCGCGAAGGGCATCTGTGCTGCGGTTCGGCCGGCACCTACAACATCCTGCAGCCCGGGATTTCGGCAACGCTACGCGACCGCAAGGTCAGGAATATCGAGGCGACCGGTGCCGAAATCGTCGCCACCGGCAATATCGGCTGCATCACCCAGATCGCCTCCGCCGCGAAGCTGCCGGTGGTGCACACGATAAAGCTGCTCGACTGGGCCTATGGCGGCGAGCCGCCAAAATTGGTTTGATTGCTGCGCACCCGCCGATGAGACTGCCGAGATGCCCAACCCAAAGTCCGAAGAGATTGGAACCGTCGTTCGGCTGCTGTCGGACAGATCGCCGGCGACGTTCCAGGCCAGCTATGGCGAATGCCAGACAATCATCGCTCGTCATCTCAAGGATGGGTCCGAATTCCTGTTTGCGCTCATAAAGGCAGCGGTAGAAGCCGACGTCCAGCAAGACAATCTGATTATCGACGCCGTTTCGTTTCTCGACGACGCGCATTTGGCTCGTCTGGCATTTTTCCTGCAAGAGGAAGTGAAACGCGGAATAGACATGGAGGATCTGCTGGCTCACGTCGCCTTGCAGGCGCCGGAATTGTTTCCAGACGGTACCTTGGGCGACATTCCCGATTTCGCAGACTGGCTGACGCATGATGATCCTCGTTCGCCGCCGGCATGTCATCATTTCAGCTTTGAGGAAGGCGCTCCGAGCGACATGTCTTTTCCGACGCATCGCTATCATCCTACCTGGCATCTGCCGGCGACTGGCAGGCAACTTACGGTCGGCGGCGAAGGATCGGCAGTGTGCCCGATCTGTCGAGAGCGACTGATACATCTGATTACGCTGGACGATCTTGGGAGTGAGCTGACGATGCCTCTTCCCAGACTCCGTATCGAGACCTGTGCGAATTCTCTCGAATCGACCTATTATTCCCACGACGCTGCCGGTGTGCCGACGCCGATCGCGCCTCTGCATTCGCCCTACATTGAGAGGCCTGCAAAAGCCGCCGAGAAAAGAACTGTTCGGTTGGCACCGACCCCTAAACGGTGGCTCAGGCAGTCGTACGGGATAAGCAATTCAAGGCAAAACCTGTTTCGGCTTGGTGGGCTGCCGTCATGGATTCAGGGACCGCAGTTTCCAGTCGTTCCCGGAACGGACCGGGAAATGAAATTTCTTCTTCAGTTCGATTCACTCGCCGGTTTCTTCTGGGGCAGCGGCGGCGTGCTCTACGTCTTCTGGGATGACGAGTCCCGGATCACCTGCCATCCATGTGCCGCAATACACGTGACGAAAGCGCCTACTCCGCCGCCAGCCGGTCTGCCGTGCCGTAGGTGGCCTGGTAGCGGGCGCGCTGGCGGCTGAGCGCTACCATCGTGTTGCGCAGCAGGATCGCCACCGTGATCGGGCCGACCCCGCCCGGCACCGGCGTGATCCAGGAGGCGACTTCCTTGACGCTTTCGGTGTCGACGTCGCCAACGATGCGGCTTTCGCCGTCCGGCCCGATCTCCGAATTGATGCCGATGTCGATCACGGCAGCGCCGGGCTTCACCATGTCGGCCTTGATCAGCCGCGGCCGGCCCACGGCGACGAACAGCGCGTCGGCGCGGCGCGCATGCGCCGCCACCGAACGCGTCATGTGGTGACAGACGGTCACCGTCGCGCCTTCGCTCATCAAAAGGAACGCGATCGGCTTGCCGACGATCTCGGAATGGCCGACGACCACCACCTCGAGCCCCTTGAGGTCGAGGCCGGTTTCCCTGAGCAGTTCGACCGAAGCGGCGGCGGTGCAGGGCGCCAGGTCGAGCTGGTTGTAGACGATGTTGCCGATCGAGGCCGGATGCATGCCCTCGACATCCTTGAGCGGATGCACCGCCGCCTGCAGCGTCTTGATCGGAATGTGCACCGGCACCGGCCGCTGGATGATGATGCCGGTGACGCGCGGGTCGGCGTTGAGCCCGTGGATTGCCGCTTCCAGCTCGCCGGCGGTGATGTCGGCGCGAAAGCGCCTTTCCTCGAAGCCGAT
Source organism: Mesorhizobium sp. M1307 (assembly GCF_040318155.1). Lineage (NCBI taxonomy): Bacteria > Pseudomonadati > Pseudomonadota > Alphaproteobacteria > Hyphomicrobiales > Phyllobacteriaceae > Mesorhizobium > Mesorhizobium sp. M1307. The sequence goes on from NZ_JAMYLR010000003.1 coordinate 48,363, forward strand.
GCCGGCCAACCCGGCCTTGGCGCGCTGGTTGCGGACATAGACGTCGACCGCGGCGGTATCGCCGACGGTGACCGACACCAGCTTGGGCGGAAAGCCTTCGGCGGTGGCGATCGCCGCGTCCTCGCGCACGCCGGCGATGATGCGTTGGGCAACCGGGCCGCCTCTGAGATAGCGGCTGTCATCGGAAAGGGACATCGGGATGGGGCCTTTATCTGGATTTTAGCCGCCACATAGCAAAGCAACCGCGAAAAGGCAGCGCGAAAAGCGAACCGTCATGCCGGTCGCGCGACGTGCCGGCAAAATCTTCCCGTCAATTCCTGCTGGCGGAAACAAAAAGGGCAGCACGGCTTGCCGCGCTGCCCTTTCGTGACTGGCCGCATCCCCACACGGCCCGTCCCCCGTTATTCAATGCTCCCGAGGCTTCTGAGCAGAATCATCGGTGAGGTCAACCGCAGATTACATCACTACAACCGTCGTGCCAACATTGACCCGCTCGTAAAGGTCGACCACGTCCTCGTTGCGCATGCGGATGCAGCCCGACGACACCGCGCCGCCGATCGTCCAGGGCTGATTGGTGCCGTGGATACGGTACTCGGTCGAGCCGAGATAGAGCGCGCGTGCGCCGAGCGGGTTTTCCATGCCGCCGGCGAGATAGGTCGGCAGATAACGGCCCTTGGCGGCTTCGCGGGCGATCATCACCGCCGGCGGCCGCCAATCCGGCCAGACGCGCTTGTTGGTGATCTTGTGGGTGCCGGACCATTCGAAGCCCGGCTTGCCGGTGCCGACGCCATAACGCCGCGCCTTACCGTTCTTCCCGACCAGATAGAGGAAATTCTCTCGCGTATCGATGACGATCGTGCCCGGCTTCTGCGGGCCGTCATAGGCGACTTCCTGCGGCAGATAGATCGGGTCGATCTGCGGCCGCATCACCATGCGCTTGGCCGGCGCCTGCACCGCTGCGGTGCGCAGCTGATCGGGTTCGGCCAGCCGCCGGTAGCGCCGTTGCGGCTGCGCCTCTTGCCGGCTCTGCCGCACGGTGCCCGGGGCATGGCCGAGCTGCAGCACCCAGGGCGCCGAAAGATCTGGGCTGACCACCACCGGCGGCCTCTCCGCATAGCGGTCGTTGGCATTGGCGGCGCCGGCCGCAAGCACGGCCGCGGCGCCGAACAGTGGGAACAAGAATGTCTTCATCGCAACGCACCTTGATCGTCGAACATGCCGGGGTGCAAAGCCTCCCCGATTTCGCCGACATTGGGCGCGAAGCGGCAACCGAAACATGAATCGGAATGCGTAAAATGCCGATCTGTCAGTAAAGCTTTTGGTGTGGTTACCGCCCGGTTCAGGAATCTGGTAAAGCCGCGGTAAAGGCCGCGTCAAAACGCGTCAACGCCAAGACACGAACGGAATTCCGCCATGGATGAAAAGACAGGTCTGCTTGCCGGTCCCGACGGCATCGCCCGCTGCTTCTGGCACGGCAACCTGCCGGATTATCTGCACTACCACGACCACGAATGGGGCCGGCCGGTCGCCGACGACCGCCGCCTGTTCGAGAAGATCTGCCTCGAAGGTTTTCAGTCGGGCCTGTCCTGGCTGACCATATTGCGCAAGCGCGACAATTTCCGCGAGGCGTTTGCCGGCTTCGATGTCGACAAGATCGCGGCTTTCACCGACGCCGATGTCGAGCGCCTGCTCGGCAATGCCGGCATCATCCGTCACCGCGGCAAGATCGTGTCGACCATCAAGAACGCCAAGCGCGCCCGCGAACTCATCGACGAGGCCGGCTCGCTGGCGGCCTGGTTCTGGAAGTTCGAGCCCGGCCCGCACGAGCGTCCCGAGATCGTCGACCTCGCGCATTTGCGCGCCAATCCGACGACGGCCGTCTCGGTCCGCATTTCGAAAGAGCTGAAGAAGCGCGGCTGGAGCTTTGTCGGCCCGACCACCGTCTACGCCTTCATGCAGGCGATGGGGCTGGTCAACGACCATCTCGAGGGCTGCGTCTGCCGCGAACCGGTCGAGGCGGAACGGAAAGCGTTCAAGCGGCCGAAATAGCGGCTCAGGCGCCGCCGGCGCCGGCCAGGAAAAACCCGGCAAGGATGGCCGCCAGCGCGGCGAACACCGGATAGATTACCAGCAGTCCGGTCATCAGCACGTCGCGCATGGTCGGTCCGCTGCGCTGTTGCGCCGCGACCTCGAACGGTCCGGCGATTTGCTTCGTCTTCGGGGCATAACCATCGGCCGGCCGCAGCCGGACCGAGGCGTCGCGTGCCCGGCTATCGATGATGTCGAACTTCTGTAGCGTGGCCATGGCCCCGAACCCCTTGTTTCGGCGCGCTTATCGGCCCGGATTGTGTCGGCACGATGCCGCGCGCATGGCGCAATTGTTTCAGCTTCTTTTTCTTGCCTTCTCGCGCAGGGGGAGCAGGGAGAAGCGCAAACCCTTGCCTTCTCCGGGCTGCATCGGTTAGGACACCCGCGCCGTGGAAATCGGTTATTTAACCGATCCCCGAAGCGCCACGAAACACCGAGTACCCATCCCATGGCCGACAAATCCGAAAAGATGAAAGCGCGGCTGCCGCGCGGCTTTGTCGACCGCGGCGCCGACGATCTGCGCACCGTCGAGAAGATGATGGCGACGATCCGCTCGGTCTTTGAGCTTTACGGTTTCGAGCCGGTCGACCAGCCGCTGATCGAATACACCGATGCGCTCGGCAAATTCCTGCCCGACCAGGACCGGCCGAACGAGGGCGTGTTCTCGTTCCAGGACGATGACGACCAGTGGCTGTCGCTGCGCTACGACCTGACCGCGCCGATGGCGCGCTTCGTCGCCGAGAATTTCGAGCGCCTGCCGAAACCCTATCGCAGCTATCGTTCCGGCTGGGTGTTCCGCAACGAGAAGCCCGGTCCCGGCCGCTTCCGCCAGTTCATGCAGTTCGACGCCGACACGGTAGGCACGCCGGGTGTCGCGGCCGATGCCGAGATGGCGATGATGATGGCCGACGTGATGGAGGCGCTCGGCATCAAGCGCGGTGATTACGTCGTCCGCGTCAACAACCGCAAAGTGCTCGACGGTGTGCTCGAGGCGATCGGCCTCGGCGGCGACGAGAACGCTGGCCGCCGGCTGCAGGTGCTGCGGGCGATCGACAAGCTGGACAAGCTGGGCGTCGAGGGCGTGCGCCTGCTTTTGGGCGCCGGGCGCAAGGACGAGAGCGGTGATTTTACCAAGGGCGCCGGGCTGGGTAACGCTCAAATCGATGTTGTGATCAGCTATTTCACGGTCATGGCGCAGCATGATCCCGAACAAGTTGTCCAGACACTGGGATCTATCACCCCAGGGCTCAGCAATCTTGTCGAGGAAAGAAAACTCGAACATCTCGGCATCACGAACGCCTCGTTTGTCGAGGGTCTTGCAGAGTTGGAGCAGATAAGAACCATGGTCGCGCAAAGCGGCTACGGTGAGGATCGCATTCGCATCGATCCCTCCGTTGTGCGTGGCCTCGAATATTACACCGGCCCGGTCTACGAGGCCGAGCTGCTGGCCGAAATCCCCAACGAGGACGGCCAGATCGTGCGCTTCGGCTCGGTTGGCGGCGGCGGACGTTATGACGGCCTCGTCTCGCGCTTTCGTGGCGAGCCGGTGCCGGCGACCGGTTTTTCGATCGGCGTCTCGCGGCTGATGACGGCGCTGAAGAACCTCGGCAAGCTCGATACTTCCGATGTCATCGCGCCGGTCGTCGTGCTGACCATGGACAAGGACACGGAAAGCCTCGGCCGCTACCAGAAGATGGTGGCCGAGCTGCGCGCCGCCGGCATCCGCTCGGAAATGTATCTCGGCGGCGCCGGCATGAAGGCGCAGTTGAAATATGCCGACCGCCGCGGCAGCCCGGTCGCCGTCATCCAGGGCGGCGACGAGCGCGCCAAGGGCGAGGTGCAGATCAAGGACCTGATCGAAGGCGCGAAAATGTCGGCCGAGATCGCCGACAACGCCGAATGGCGCGCCGCACGACCGGCGCAGGTGACCGTGTCGCAAGGCGATCTGGTCGCCGAGGTGAAGAAGATACTGGCGGCGCAGGCCGAGGAGCGGGCGCGTGGCAAGTAGGGCGCCGCTTCCTTCTCCCCCTGGGGGAGAAGGTGGCCGAGCGAAGCTCGGTCGGATGAGGGGTGTTCCAGGGAACGCCGACGCCTCATTTCTTCCGGCACCCCTCATCCGTCTTGGCGCTTCGCGCCAATCCACCTTCTCCCACAGGGGGAGAAGGGAAGGGCGCCTGCCGTGACCTCGCGCCCCGCCATCGCATCCGACATCACCAGCCTCTTCGCCGCGCGCAACACCCACGCGGTCGAGGTCGCTGTGCTGCAGCCGGCCGATCCGTTCCTCGACATGGCCGGCGAGGATTTGCGGCGCCGCATCTTTCTCACCGAAAGCGAGACCGGGCAGACGCTTTGCCTGCGGCCGGAATTCACCATTCCGGTCTGCCTCGACCACATCGCCAGCCAGGCCGGCACGCCGCGCCGCTATTCCTATCTCGGCGAGGTGTTTCGCCAGCGCCGCGAGGGCGGCAACGAGTTCTTCCAGGCCGGCATCGAGGATCTCGGCGACCGCGACACGGCGGCCGCCGACGCCCGTTCGCTGGCCGATGCGCATGCGCTGCTGTCGCTGGTGCTGCCCGGCCGGGAGCTGGCGGTGACGCTCGGCGACCAGACCATCTTCGAGGCGGTGCTGGCCGCGCTTGGCCTGCCGCGCGGCTGGCGCATGCGGCTGGCGCGCGCCTTCGGCTCGGCGCCGATGCTTGAGGCAGCCCTTGCCGACCTCGCCAATCCACCGCGCAACAGCCAGCTTGCCGGCGCGGCCGCCGCCCTTGTCCTCGACGGCGATCTTGACGGTCTTTCGGCGCATATCGCCGGCGGCATGGAAGAGGCCGGCCTGTCGGCAACGGCCGGGCGTTCGCCGTCCGAGATTGCGCGGCGCCTGATCGAGAAAGCCGAACTGCGCAGCGTACGGCTGTCGAACGAGGCATTCGCGGCACTAAAGAGTTTCCTGGCGATCGACGTGCCGCTCGACAGCGCCGCCGGAGCGCTCGAACGTTTTGCAGCCGATGCCGGGCTTTCACTGGGGGCTGCGCTGGAGAATTTCGCAGCCCGCGCCGCGGCCATCGCAAGCCTCGGCCTGCCGATGTCTGAAATCAGCTACGACGCCGCCTTCGGCCGGCCGCTCGATTACTACACCGGCCTGGTCTTCGAGATCGCGGCGCAGGATGGCGACCGGCCGCTCGCCGGTGGTGGCCGCTACGACCGGCTGCTGACGCTGCTCGGCGCCAAAACGCCGATCCCTGGCGTCGGTTTTTCCGTCTGGCTCGACCGCATCGAGGCGCTGCGGGAGACGGCGCCATGATCACGCTGGCGATCCCGTCGAAAGGCCGGCTCAAGGAGCAGGCGCTGCAGGTGCTGGCCAAGGCCGGGCTTGCCGTCAGCCTGCCCGGCGACGAGCGCAAATATCGCGCCCGCATCGACGGCCTTGACGGCGTCGAGATAGCGTTCCTGTCCGCCTCGGAGATATCAGGCGAGATCGGCCAGGGGTCGGTCGATCTCGGCATCACCGGCGAGGACCTTTTGCGCGAAAACCTTGCCGATTGCGAGGCGCGCGCCGAAATCATCGCCCGCCTCGGTTTCGGCAATGCCGATGTCGTCGTCGCCGTGCCCGACATCTGGCTCGATGTCGACACGATGGCCGACCTCGACGACGTCGCCGCCGATTTCCGCCAGCGCCACGGCCGCCGGCTCAGGATCGCCACCAAATACTGGCGCCTGACCCAGCAGTTCTTTTCGCAAAAGCACGGCATCCAGGTCTACCGCATCGTCGAAAGCCTCGGCGCCACCGAGGGTGCGCCGGCGGCCGGATTGGCCGATATCGTCGTCGACATCACCACCTCAGGTTCGACGCTGCGCGCCAACCATCTCAAGGTGCTGGCCGACGGCGTCATCCTGCGCTCGCAGGCCTGCCTCGTCGCGTCGAGGAAGATGCGTTCGGCGGCCGACGAGGCGACTTTGCGCGATATTGCGGCCAGGATGGCATCGGTGAATTCAGGCTGACGTCGCCAATCTCCCCCCTTGAGGGGGAGATGTCGCCGAAGGCGACAGAGGGGGTCGGTACGTCTTGACGCGACTCTCCTAACGGACAGAACAGGCAGGTGCTCCACGCGAGACGACCCCCTCTGGCCTGCCGGCCATCTCCCCCTCAAGGAGGGAGATTGGCAGCTTGGCCGCTGGCACCGACCTGACGCGATTTTCTTGACGTACAGCAATTTTGTTCTTGCTTTGTGCCGGCAGCTATGCTATTAATCTCGCTACGGTGCCAATTGGCCCCGAAGACCCGCCCGCCGAGGCGGGTTTTTTATTTTCGGCCCTTACAGGCGAGTTCCCACCCAGCCCCACCATGGACGGGATTTCCACCACCCCGCCGGGCTGATAGGCTCGGCTGGTCTGCGGAGGACACGGCGATGCCGATCAATCTCGACGAGTTGAAGAATGCCACCAGCCTGCGCTCCAAGCGCGATGGCGGCTCGTTCGTTGCGCCGGTCGACGGCACGGCGCATGTCTCGGGCGAGCGCAGCGTGCCGCTGCTCAACCTGACCATCCCGGCGCTGTTTGCCGATACGGTCGGCAAATACGGCACGCTCGATGCCGCCGTCTTCGTCGAGCAGGACAAGCGCTTCACCTGGGAAGAGCTGTCCGAGACTGTCGATGCGCTCGCCGCCGGTTTCCTGGCGCTCGGCCTCGAGAAAGGCGACCGCGTCGGCATCTGGTCGCCGAACCGCTGGGAATGGCTGGCGACGCAATTTGCCACCGCCCGCATCGGCCTGGTCCTGGTCAACATCAACCCGGCCTACCGGCTGGTCGAACTGGAGTATGCCTTGAACAAGGTCGGCTGCAAGGCGCTGGTCACCGCCGCCACATTCAAGAGCTCCGACTATCTCGGCATGATCGCGACGCTGGCGCCGGAGATCGCCAACGCTGCGCCGGGCAAGCTCGAGGCCAACAAGCTGCCGGCGCTGAAGACCGTCATCCGCATGGACGAGGAGAATTCTGCGGGCATGTTCAATTTCGCCGACGTGCTGGCGATGGCTGGCCGCGACGAGCATGACAAGCTCGACCGGATTTCAGCGGGGCTGAAACCGGACGACGCCATCAACATCCAGTTCACCAGCGGCACGACTGGCGCACCCAAGGGCGCGACGCTGACCCACAACAACATCGTCAACAACGGCAATTTCGTCACTTCGGCGATCCGGCTCACCGTCGACGACCTGCTGTGCATCCCGGTGCCGCTCTATCATTGCTTCGGCATGTCGATGGGCACGATGGGCTGCGTCACCAAGGGCGCGACCATGGTTTTCCCGAGCGAGGGGTTCGATGCGGGCGCCACCCTGAAGGCGGTGGCAACGGAACGCTGCACCGCGCTCTACGGCGTGCCGACCATGTTCGTCGGCCTGCTCGACCATCCGGAGTTCGCCTCCTTCGATCTCACCAGCCTGCGCACCGGCATCATGGCCGGCTCGCCATGCCCGATCGAGGTGATGAAGAAGGTGGTGTCGCTGATGCACATGGCAGAGGTGACCATCGCCTACGGCATGACCGAGACCAGCCCGGTCTCGTTCCAGAGCAGCGTCGACGACCCTCTGGAAAAGCGCGTCTCGACCGTCGGCCGCGTCCATCCGCATGTCGAGGTCAAGGCCATCGACGCCGAAGGTGCCACCGTCGCCGTCGGCGCGCCGGGCGAGCTCTGCACGCGCGGTTATTCCGTGATGAAGGGCTATTGGGACGATGAGCAGAAGACCCGCGAGGCCATCGACGCCGACGGCTGGATGCACACCGGCGACCTCGCCACCATCGATGCCGAGGGCTATTGCAACATCGTCGGCCGGGTCAAGGACATGGTCATCCGCGGCGGCGAGAACGTCTATCCGCGCGAGGTCGAGGAGTTCCTCTATCGCCACCCCAAGGTCAAGGAGGTGCAGGTGTTCGGCATTCCCGACCCGAAATACGGCGAGGAGCTGTGCGCCTGGATCGTGCTGAAGCCCGGCCAGATCACCACCGAGCAGGAGATCAAGGCCTTCTGCGCCGGCCAGATCGCCCATTTCAAGATCCCGCGCTACATCCGCTTCCGCACCGAATTGCCGATGACCGTGACCGGCAAGCCGCAGAAATTCCTGATGCGCCAGGCGATGGTCGACGAGCTGGGATTGGTGACGCAGAAGACGGCGTGAAAAGGCTTCCGTTTGTATCTACGCGTGACGGAGGCGTTGTTTGGGCAACATATTTGAGGGGTGTTCCATGCGGATTGGGTTAGGCGTGCTTTTCCTGGCAACTCAGCTGGCAGCCACCGCGGTGCTGGCGCAGACGGCGGCCGAGCGTGAGGCCTGCCAAGCGGATTACCAAAGATTGTGCAAGGGCGTGTTGCCGGGCGGTGGCCGCGTCGTCAAATGCCTGGCCGGTCACATGAGCGAGCTGACGCCCGAATGCAAGAAGGTCGTCAAGGCCAACACGCCCGGCTAGCGCGCGAGCTTCCTGCGGGTTGGAACGCAAAAGAATGACAATGAGCGGTTTCGCAAGATCGGCGGTTTCCTATGGCATGCCGTTGGCCGCGCTGGCGATGGCTGTCGCGGTCAGGGCCAGCGGGGTGTCGGTGGACGAAGGGTCGCTGGGCACCAGGATGTTTATCGGCGCGCTGTCGAGCGCGATCATGTTCATCACCATTTTCGTGGTGCTCGACCACGCCGAGGCGGTGGCCAGGCGGGTGGGCGAGCCGTACGGCACGTTGGTGCTGACCATCGCGGTGACGGCAATCGAAGTGTCGATCATCGTTTCCATCATGCTGCATGGGGCCAACAACCCGACGCTTGCACGCGAATCCGTGTTCTCGACGGTGATGATCACCTCCACCGGCGTCGTCGGCATGTGTCTCACCTTTGGCGGCTGGCGCCATCGCAAGCAGGCGATCGTCCGCCAAGGCACCAGCGCCTATCTGGCGGTTCTGGTCGCGCTGACCGTCACGACGCTCATTCTGCCGACCTACACGCGAACCACCGATCCCGGCACGTTCTCGGCGGCTCAGCTTGGCTTCGTCAGCGTGCTTTCAGTGCTGCTGTATGCAGGTTTTCTGTTCGCTCAGACCGTCCGCCACCGCGACGATTTTATCGACGCACAAGCGCACGGCGCCGCAACGCGAACCGACGCCCACGAAAGCGTCACCGCCGGCGCTGTTCTCCTGCTGATCGGGCTGATCGGCATCGTCATGCTGGCCGAACAGGTCGCCGCCAGCGTCGAGGATGCGCTCGTCGCCTACCAGGTGCCGCAGGCCGACGCCATTGTCGGCGCGATGATCGCGGGCTTGGTCCTGATGCCGGAGGCCATTTCGGCGGTTCGCGCCGCACTCAGCAACGAGCTGCAGCGCGGCCTGAACGTCGCCATGGGTTCGGCCTGTGCCACAATCGGCCTGACAATACCGGGCATAGCCGCCGCCAGCCTGCTGACCGGAAGAGGCCTGACCCTGGGGCTGCCGGCGACCGACACGGTGCTTTTGGTCCTGGCGCTTTTCATCTGCAATGTGAGTTTCAGCACGGAAAGGACGACGTTCTTGACCGGCTTGGTCCATCTGGTGGTGTTTTTTACTTGGGTATTTTTGATATTTGTGCCGTGAGGGGGTGGGGCGGATGGGCCAGGAAACCACTATCGACCGGTTTTCGAACGAGCAGCCACGCGTTTCCGCACTGAGTTGCGAAGTAGGCAAGCCGCAGAAGTTCCGGATGAGGCGATGGTCGAGAATTGAGAGTGGTGACAGCAAAGACGGCTTGAGGGGTGGGCGCCAATTTGTCTCCTTTGCGCCATGGGCGGACGCTTAGCACCAAGGCTTTGAACGTCTCGATCGGGCCGGAAGCGGACTTGCGGCTTGGAGGCTTGGAATGTGAGAAGCGGACGTTCAGGCGCCCCCATGCATCGACGCGATCTGACCCATTCACGACAGTCGAAATCACGGTGAATGGGTCCGCTTGCGCCTGTAAAGCGAACGTACGACGTGCTACGAATCTCGCCTGGCTGGTCCTGGGCGGACCAGAGCAGCTAACGTCTATGCTATAGCCCTCCATGGCCCTCCTGAATCCCTGGGTTTGGACACCAGTTCGAGCGGAGCGCCAGAGAGATGCCCTGAGGCGCTGCTGTCACGTGGGATGGCTGCCTCGCAGGCGCCGCCCTCCGATAGCTCATGGGCGGCTTGAGGCGGCGATCGCGGGATAGTCGGTATAGCCAGCGGAGCCGCCGCCATAGAGCGTCGCCGAGTTGAACTCCGTCAGCGGCGTGCGCGTCTTCAGCCGTTCCACAAGGTCGGGATTGGCGATGAACGGGCGCCCGAAGGCGAAGAGGTCCGCCTTGCCCTCGGCGAGCCGCGACGCCGCGAGGTCGAGGTCATAGCCGTTATTGGCGATATAGGTATTGTTGAAGCGCCGGCGGAGCGATCCGAAGTCGAACGGCGCGACATCGCGCGATCCGCCCGTGGCGCCCTCGACGACATGGATATAGACGATGCCCAAAGCATCGAGTTGATCGACGATATAGTCGAACTGCGCCTGGGGGGCGCTGCTCGAGACGCCGTTGGCGGGCGAGACGGGCGAAATCCGGATGCCGGTGCGCTCTGCGCCGATCTCCTCGACCACCGCAGTCGCAACCTCCAGCATCAGCCGGGCGCGGTTCTCGACCGATCCGCCATAAGCATCCGTGCGGACATTGGCACCGTCCTTGGCGAACTGGTCCAGCAGATAGCCGTTGGCGCCATGAATTTCGACGCCGTCGAAGCCGGCCTCAATGGCGTTCGCGGCTGCTTGCCGGAAATCGTTGACGATCCCGGGAAGCTCGTCGAGCGCCAGCGCGCGGGGCGCCGAAACCTCGACAAAGCCGTTGTTCACGAACGTCTTGGTCGCGGCCCGGATTGCCGAGGGCGCGACGGGCGCGGCGCCGTTCTCCTGCAGATCGACGTGCGAGACGCGGCCGACGTGCCAGAGCTGCAGGAAAATCCGCCCGTCCTTGGCGTGCACCGCGGTCGTGACCTTTCGCCAGCCGTCGATCTGAGCCTGAGAATAGATGCCAGGCGTGTCCTGGTAACCTTGTCCCTGCCGCGAGATCTGCGTGGCCTCGGAGATCAGCAGGCCGGCGGAGGCCCGCTGGCCGTAATACTCGGCGGCAAGATCGCCCGGAACGAAGCCCGGGCCAGCGCGATTGCGCGTGAGGGGCGCCATGACGATACGATTGGAGAGCGTCAGCGAGCCGAGAGAATAAGGCTCAAAAAGTGCTTTGTTGGTCATAGGTCACCTTGTTTGTCCCCGCCGCGACGAGGTCGTTATCAAATGGATTCGTTGGTGCTCAGGCGACCTTGCGGTACCGCTCGGCGGGATGTTCGTTCCGATAGTTCGGAAGCATGGCCGCGCGCGCGGCCTGAAGCGCGTCCCACTGCCCGGCATCGGGAAGCGGCGGGATGGTCACCGGTTCGCGGCGGTCGAAGCCGACCAGCGCCGCATCAACCAGATCGTCCACCTCCATCACGTTGGAAAGCGTGTTGATGTCGGCACCGACGTGGTCCCAGATCTCGGTTCGCGTCGTGGCGGGCAGCACGGCCTGGACGTAGACACCCTTCGGCTCAAGCTCGAGGCTGAGCCCCTGCGACAGAAACAGCACGAAGGCTTTGGTTGCGCCGTAGACCGTCATGCCGAACTCCGGCGCCAGGCCGACCACGGAGCCGATGTTGACGATCGACCCTTCGCCAGCTTTCGCAAGACGCGGGGCGATGGCGCTGGCAAGCCGCAGAAGTGCGGTCGTGTTGAGCGCAACCAGCCGGGCGACGTCATCGGTACTCTGCTCGATGAAGCTTCCGCCGATGGCTGTTCCGGCATTGTTGACTAGAATCCCGATGCCGGCGTCATCGCGCAGCCTCGTCTCTACCGTTGCAAGCTCGGCAGGCTGCGTAAGATCAGCCTGGATGATGTCGATCGCAACGCCAGTTTCCTGACGGAGCCGGGCTCCCAGTGCCTCCATTCGTGCCACGTCACGGGCAACCAGCACGAGGTCGTGTCCGCGGCGGGCGAACCGTTCGGCATAGGAAGCTCCGATGCCCGTGGAGGCGCCGGTTATGAGGACTGATGGAATGGTGGTCATGGCATTGCTCTTTTCTCTGATGGAACCTATATTCATGACGATCATCATGATTGCGGCTAAATATGATGGGCATCATGTAAATGTCAACGGGGCCGACGGAGAATTTTGAAATGAAGGTCAGTCGAGAGCAGATGGCGGAGAACCGTCACCGGATATTGGATGCGGCCAGCCGGCTGTTTCGCGAGAAGGGGTTCGACGCGGTCAGCGTGGCGGAAGTGATGAAGGCCGCCGGGCTCACCCATGGCGGCTTCTATGGTCATTTCAGTTCGAAGGACGACCTGATCGCGCAGACCCTTGCCCACGTCCTCGCCGCGGACTCAGGCGGAGGGGGCGATCTTCGCGCTTATGTAGGTTCCTATCTTTCGCCCCGGCATCGCGACAACTGCGCCGGCGGTTGCCCGACGGCGGGCCTTGCCGCAGCCATCCGCCATCAGACCCCGGCTGCACGCTCGGCCATGACGGAAGGCCTACGATCGCAGATCGACCGTATCGGCAAGGCGCTCCCGGAGTTGGATCCGGCAGACAGACGCCGCGCGGCGATCGGAAGCTGGGCAGCGATGGTGGGGGCAGTAATCCTCGCCCGGGCGATCGACGATCCCGCGCTCTCGGATGAAGTGCTTGATCAGACGCGTGCCTGGGTCGATGCCGGGATCAGCCAAGTGTCTGCCAGCTAGGTGGTCTGCGGCAGGAGTGCTCTTGTCGAGAGCAATGCGGCTATCGGCGTTGGTTGGGTGGCTATCTTGCAGAATATCGCACCGCAGCGTGCAATCAGCGGGATTCGCGGACCAAGAGGGTTTCGAACTTCCCTGTTCAGACAACCATGCTGTCGCCCAATTTCCGCTAAACTGGCGAATGAAGCCGTTCAACGGCAGAACATCGAATGACCGCTCCTGGCGCAACTACGCCCTCAAGCGCGGTCGCCGGTGTTGTCCGCTGTAAGGCGGTGGCACAACCAACTTTAACGGCCGACCTTGGGGCGCGTTGCAGACCGGCAGCCTCGGGGCCGATAGCGGAATGGCGGCTTTAACGTTTAAAGAAGGATTGCGGACGTTCAGCCCGACGGGACCAAGGTCTGCTCCCGGGTCTAGCCGTCCCGTCTCAATGGGGTCCCGGACCGCCCGGTGGATCTGCGTTGCCAGTGGCGGGTGGCGGGGCAGCCACAGGATGGACATTTCAGCCCATATGGAAAATGATCATGTTGCCATGCACAACAGTGCAGTGCTCTGATCTCGACGAAAGCCTGAGCGTAGAAGCGGATCAACCGACCTCCGGGTCCAGCGAGCGAGGACGCAAATGGACACCCCAGAGAATGGGCAATTGCATCGCGACGCGGGCGGGCCCTGTCGATCGGCCGGCTGGCTTCCCCGCGCCGCCGTGTCGGCGGCATTCCTGCTCGGCATGGCTTTCAGCAGCACTGCGTTTGCGCAGGACCAGCAGCTACCCGTGGTGACAGCGGCCAAGCCGGTGGTCCGTGAAATCGTCGAAGACGACGAGTTCGTCGGGCGCTTCGAAGCCGTCGACCAGGTCGCCATCCGTTCGCGCGTCAGCGGCTATCTGGACAAGGTCAGCTTCCAGGACGGCGCACTGGTCAACAAGGGCGACCTGCTCTTCACCATCGACGAGCGTCCGTACCAGGCGGCTTATGATGCCGCCAAGTCGCAAGTGGACGTCGCCAAGAGTCTGCTCGAATTCTCCAAGATGCAGCTGGATCGCGCCGACGAACTCGCCAAGACCGGCAATATCTCAACCGCGACGGTCGACGACCGCCGGCGGGAATACCTTTCGGCGCAGGCGCAGATGCAGGGCGCGACGGCTGCGCTGACGACGGCCAGCCTGAACATGGAATTCACCGAGATCAAGGCGCCCTTGTCCGGCCGCATCGACCGCCGGCTGGTGTCGGTCGGCAACCTCGTGCAGCCGGATTCCACCTTGCTGACGACCATCGTTACGCGCGATCCGATCGACTTCTATTTCGACGTCGATGAGCGCCTGTATTTCAGCTATGCCCGCGACGCGAAGGAGCGCGGCGGCAGCATGCAGGAAGGCGCCGGCGGGCTCGAGGTGGTGGTGCGCGTCGCCGACCGCGCGGAGGCGGTATTCAAAGGCAAGCTCGATTTTGCCGAGAACCGGATCGACAACGCGACCGGCACCATGCGGGTGCGTGCAAGGTTTCCCAACGCCGATGGCATTCTCCAGCCAGGCATGTTCGGGCGCATCAACGTGCCGGGGTCGCTGCCGCATAGCGGCGTGCTGGTGCCCGACGAGGCGATCGGCGCCGATCAGGATCGCCGCATCGTGTTCCTGGTGGATGAGGCCGGGATGGTGTCGGCGAAGCCCGTGCGCACCGGCCCGCTTCTCGACGGCTACCGGGTCATCCGCCAGGGCCTGACCGGCGACGAGACAATCATCGTCAAAGGGCTGATGCACGCCAGGCCCGGCACCAAGGTGAAGGTCGAGATGGTGACGTTGCCGCCCAAGGCCGAGACCGCCGAGTTGCAGCAATGAGGTTCGCACATTTCTTCGTCGACCGTCCGATCTTCGCATCGGTCGTTTCGATCGTCCTGCTGATCCTCGGCGGGATTGCTTATACCCAGCTGCCGGTCGCGCAATATCCCGAGATCGCGCCGCCGACCATCGTCGTTCGCGCGCAGTATCCGGGCGCCGACGCCGAGACGGTCGCAGCGACGGTGGCAACGCCGATCGAGCAGGAGATCAACGGCGTCGAGGGCATGCTCTACATGTCGTCCTATTCGTCGGGCGACGGGGCGATGGCGCTGACCATCACCTTCAAGCTGGGCACCAATCTCGACCAGGCTCAGGTGCTGGTGCAGAACCGCGTGTCGGTCGCCGAGCCGCGCCTGCCC
This sequence comes from Mesorhizobium sp. M1307, assembly GCF_040318155.1. Classification (NCBI taxonomy): domain Bacteria; kingdom Pseudomonadati; phylum Pseudomonadota; class Alphaproteobacteria; order Hyphomicrobiales; family Phyllobacteriaceae; genus Mesorhizobium; species Mesorhizobium sp. M1307. The sequence continues at coordinate 63,419 of NZ_JAMYLR010000003.1, forward strand.
GAAGAAGTCCGCCGCCTCGGCATCACCACCACCAAGAGCTCGCCCGACCTGATGATGGTCGTGCACATGCTGTCGCCCGACAATACCTACGACCAGCTCTACGTCTCGAACTACGCCCGCTCGCGGGTGCGCGACATACTGCTCAGACTAGACGGCGTCGGCGACCTCATCATCTTCGGCGAACGCGAATATTCGCTGCGCATCTGGCTCGATCCGGAAAAACTGTCCGCCCTGGGGATGACCTCGGGCGATGTGGTGCAGGCGCTGCGCGACCAGAACGTCCAGGTGTCGGGCGGCTCGATCGGCGCGCCGCCGACCAGCACCGGCACGGCGTTCCAGTACACGGTCACCACGCAAGGCCGCTTCAACGACGCACGCGACTTCCGATACGTGATCGTCAAATCGACCGACGACGGCCGCCTGATCTCGCTGCAGGACGTGGCGCGCATCGAGCTCGGCGCCAAGGATTACGTCACCAACTCCTATCTCAACGGCAAACCGGCGGTGGCGCTCGCCATCTTCCAGCGGCCGGGCACCAATGCGCTCGCCGCAGCCGCGGAGATCCAGGACAAGATGAAGGAGCTTTCCCGCGACTTCCCGAAGGGGTTGAGCTACGACATCGTCTACAATCCGACCGAGTTCGTCGCCGAGTCGATCCAGGAGGTCTACAAGACGATTCTCGAGGCGATGCTGCTGGTCATCATCGTCATCATCGTCTTCCTGCAATCGTGGCGCATGGCGATCGTGCCGATCGTGGCGATCCCCGTGTCGCTGATCGGCACGCTGGCGGTGCTTTACGCCGCCGGCTTCTCGCTCAACATGCTGACGCTGTTCGGCCTAGTTCTGGCGATCGGCATCGTCGTCGACGATGCGATCGTCGTGGTCGAAAACGTCGAGCGCAATATCGCCAGAGGGCTGGCGCCCAATCCGGCGTCGCACCTGACCATGGACGAAGTCGGAACGGCCGTCATCGCGATCTCGCTGGTGCTGATAGCCGTGTTCGTACCGACAGCCTTCATTCCCGGCATTTCTGGGCAGTTCTATCTGCAGTTTGCGATCACCATCGCGGTGTCGACGGCGATCTCGGCATTCAATTCGCTGACGCTTTCGCCGGCGCTGGCCGCACTGCTGTTCAAGCCGCATCACGCCGCGGCGGCGCCGCCGCGCTTTTTCCTGGCGCGGTTCGGACGGGCGCTCGCCGACGGCTTCAATCGCGGTTTCGACAGGGTCGCCCATTGGTATTCGAGCATCATCCGCGTGCTGGTCGGCTCGTGGATAACGATCGCCGCCATGCTGGCCGTTTTCGCGGCCCTCATCTACGCCACGGTCTACATGGTGCAGTCGGTGCCGCGCGGTTTCATTCCGTCGCTTGACCAGGGCTATGCGATCGTCGTCATCCAGTTGCCGGACGGCGCTTCGCTGTCGAGGACCGATGCGGTCATCCAGCAGGCGTCGCAGATCATCCAGAAAACGCCAGGCGTCGACTACGCGGTCGCCTTCGCCGGCTTCTCCGGCGCGACCTTCACCAACGCCAGCAACGCGGGCGTGATCTTCGCCAGGTTCAAGCCGTTTGACGAGCGACTGAAAGCCGGCCAGTCGGCGACCCAGGTCATCGGCAATCTGTTCGGCAGCCTGCAAAGCATCAAGGAAGCCTTCATTATCGCACTGCCGCCGCCGCCGATCCGCGGCGTCGGCAATGCCGGCGGCTTCAAGCTGCAGATCCAGGAGCGCAACAGCGCCGACATGCGGCAGATCCTGGCGCTTGCCAACGAAATCGCCGGCAAGGCCAACAAGACGCCGGGGCTGACGGGCGTGTTCACCACGTTCTCCGCGTCGAGCCCGCAATTCTTCCTGGCGATCGATCGCGACAAGGCGCGCATCCTGAACGTGCCGATCCCCAACATCTTCGAGGCGCTGTCGATCAATTTGGGCACCGCCTACGTCAACGACTTCAACGCTTTCGGGCGCGTCTACCAGGTGCGGGCGCAGGCCGACCAGGCGTTCCGTCTCGATCGCGCCGACATCTTGAAACTGAAGGTGCGCTCGGCGACCGGCGCGCTGGTTCCGCTCGGCACGTTGGTCGAGATCCGCGACGTCACCGGCCCGGCGCTGGTCCAGCGCTACAACATGTACGTTTCGGTGCCACTGCAGGGCAACGCCGCGCCCGGCGTTTCCACGGGCGACGCGCTGGCATTGATGGAAGGGATCACGGCAAAGACGCTGCCGGCCGGTACCTCCTATGAATGGACCGAGCTCGCCTATCAGGAGCGCAACACCGGCAATGCCGCTGTCTATATCTTCGGACTGTCGGTGTTGTTCGTGTTCCTGGCGCTGGCGGCGCAATATGAAAGCTGGGTGCTGCCGTTCGCCATTGTGCTGGTGGTGCCGCTCGGCGTGCTCGCGGCGTTGCTCGGCGTGTCGTTCCGAGGGCTGGACAACAACATCCTCGTGCAGATCGGCCTCATCGTGCTAATCGGGCTTGCCGCCAAGAACGCGATCCTGATCGTCGAATTCGCGCGGCAGGCGCAGGAACGCGGGCTGTCGGCCGCCGAGGCTGCCGTCGAAGCCTGCCGGCTCAGGCTGCGGCCGATCCTGATGACCGCCTTCTCGTTCATCCTCGGCGTCGTGCCGCTGATGATCGCAACGGGCCCGGGCGCAGAAATGCGGCAGTCGCTCGGCACCGCGGTGTTCTCCGGCATGCTCGGCGTCACCTTCGTCGGCCTGTTCCTGACGCCGGTGTTCTACGTCACGCTCAGGTCGCTGTTTTCACGGCGCAAGCCCCGTGCCGAGGCCGAGCCTTCGGGGCCGGCAGAGGCGCCATCGGAGACGGCCGCCGAGTAGGGTTACGAATTCGCCGCGTCGGGCGCGGCTTATCACTCCAGAAAATCGGCGCGGCGCGGCAACGGCCACGATCTGCGCGATCTCGGCGTCGAGGTGCGGCGGAGACCCTGCTCGGTCTGATCCAGCCTAACAGCCGCATCCAGTTCAGCGAGACGATGCCGGGCGGCGAGGCCAATGCGATCTTTCTATCTGGTCGACCGGGCGGGGCTTGAGGGCGCAACCGCGACCTCCGGAGTCCTCGCTTGCGATGTCTGCTTTCAGGACGCGGAGAAGCTGATCTCTACGGCCGAGATCGGGCGCGAAGCGGTCATCCACGATCTTCAGGTTTTGACCCAGAACGGCCTTTCCCCGGTAGTGAGCGGGAAGGGCGCGGTCGTCGAGCGAGTTGTCAGCCGCCTATTTCCGCAGCCCATTAATGTGCAACTTGGGAAGCCGCTGACATCAATTCCTCCGGATTCGGCGCCTTGGGGGTATTGAGGCCAGCCTCCAGAACTTCAGTGAAGCTCCAGCGTACAATGCCCCCTCGGTCGATGAGAAACTGACCAACCAGCAACTCCTTAGCGGAAGCCATCATCTGCTGATCGGCTTCCGTAATCTCATACCCCTCCTTCTTGTTGAGCAACTCGTTTATTGCGATGGGGTCCATAGGCTCGGGCAACTCACCCGGGAGATCGATACGGATCCCCATGACCTTGTCCATCCCGATCTCGCGCAAGCCGAAAGCACGGTGCGAGGCCCGCTCCGGGTCGGACGCGGCGAGAAGATCGGGTGTCGGATGGTAACGGAAATAGAGCCGTGCCCGCTCTACCGGCGTATTGACGACCGCCAGGCATTCGACGCCTTTCTCAGCCAGAGCCGGCTTGAGTTGCGCCATTGCCGCGACATTGCGCCGGCAGAACGCACAGTGCAGGCCTCGAAACAAGCCGATCAACAATGGGCTACGACCTCGAAAATCAGTGAGCGCGATTTTGCCTTCGCGGGAGATCGCATCGAGAATAATATTCGGCGCCCGGTCGCCCGGCTGCAGCGGGCGTTCGACATTACTCGCGGACATGGACAACCTCCTCGCCCGTGTAAGCACACCCAGTCATCGGGATTGAGTCCGTGCTGGGGGACGCCAGGGCAAAAATTGCTTTCGACCTTTGCCATATTGCCGAGGTCGAGATTACGCGCGTTGCAAGTGCATCATAACACGAAAAAAGCCTCTGCGGGTCGCCCGTTTCGCGAGCCGTCGCGAGCGCTGTGGTAAACAGTGTATCGTCTCATCCGTGCCATGGGACGACACAGCGGCGGGACCGATTGGATATTCACATGCTTGCGGTGCTCAAGTCTTGAAACTTGGGCGGCTTCGATGTGCCCGGACGTCAAATGCCGACCGCACAGATCGCAGATCTCTGCCCTCAGCGGAACCGAGCGCCGTGCAGCCGGTTAATCGGCATGAAGCCACCACCAATCCAAGGCCGCATCATGAGCATTCTGCAAACCACGAAGAAAGCCGTCGAGCAGGTCACCGGTGCCGCCAGACCGGGCCGGCGCGAGGTCCCCGATCTGGTCAGGCCGCGTAAAGCGAATACGTTTCGGTTTGGGGATGATGGCCTAGTGCCCAACCATCCGTTCTGGCCGCTTGTCGTCTATCGCGGCGCTGTGAAGTTGCCCGAAGGCTTCGATCCTGCGGCTGTCATGGAGGCGCTTTTCGAGGCAAATGGCTGGGGCGATAGCTGGCGCAACGGCATCTACGACTATGTTCACTACCATTCGCGGATACACGAGGTGCTCGGCGTTGCGCGCGGCACGGCCAAGGTCCGCTTTGGCGGCAACAAGGGACGAACGCTGTCGCTGAAGGCCGGCGATGTCGCGGTGCTTCCGGCCGGCACCGGGCACCAACGTCTTTTCGCATCCGACGATTTTCTGGTTGTCGGCGCCTATCCTCCATCCGGCACCTATGACGAATGCACGACCGCCGCCGACCATGCCAAGGCAGTCGTCACGATCCCCAGGGTTGGCCGTCCGCGCAAGGACCCTGTCTATGGAAGCAACGGCCCGTTGCTCGCAGCCTGGGAAAAGGATTGAAGCCGTTCCTTTCTTGCGGGTTGGCTTCGGGGCTAAAACCGGATCCTTGACCAACCTCAGCCGCTCACGCCGCCAGCACCGCCGCGTCCAGCCCGCGAATGATCTTCGCCAATTCGACGCATTCGTCGTGGCGAACCTTGTTGCGCCGCCAGGCGAGGCAGATCGTGCGCTGCGGCATCGGTTCCTGGAACGGCACGATCTTCAAATCGGGGATAGTGCTGGCTGGCCCCGCCGCCATTTCCGGGATGAGCGTGACGCCGAGCCCATGCGCCACCATCTGCAAGAGCGTCGTCAGGCTGGTCGCGCCGTAGCTTGCCATCGCCACCGGCCGCACGTTGCCGCAGACGGCGAGCGCCTGTTCGCGCAGGCAATGGCCTTCCTCGAGCAGCATCAGCCGCTCCAGTGCCGGGCTCTCCGGCGGCACCGGCGGCGAGGCGAAGGCGGGATCGCCGGCCGGCACGGCCAGGAAGAACCGGTCGGAGAAAAGTTCCTCGGTAACCAGGCCTGGGTAATCGAGAGGCAGCGCCGCGACGAAGGCGTCGAGCTTTCCCGAACTGGTGTCGTCGACCAGCGAGGCGGTCACGGCTTCGCGCAGTTCCAGCTGCAAGGCCGGGAAATGCCGTTTCAGCTCCGGCAGCACATGCGGCAAGAGATAGGGCGCCACCGTCGGGATGATGCCGAGCCGGAAGCGGCCTTCCAGCGCCGGGCGGCCGCGCCGGGCCGTCGCCTCGACGTCGCGGACGTCGGCGAGAATGCGCTCGATGCGCGGCAGCAGGGCCACGGCCTCGTCGGTCATCCGCACCACCTTGCCGCCGCGCTCGAACAGACGGCAATTCAGCCGCAGCTCCATCTCGGCGATCTGCGAAGACAGCGCCGGCTGGCTGACGCCGGCGAGTTTTGCCGCGCGGCCGAAATGCAGCATCTGCGCCAGCGCCTCGAAATAATGCATCTGCCGGACGGTCAAACCGATCATAAGGAAAACCTATCAGAATAAACAGCAAAGGCAATTTGTCTTTATCGGCTGGGCGGGCTAGTCTGGAACCATTCCAGAATGGCGCGGCCGCTGGCCCTGCCCGGAAAATCAACAAAATCCCGGAAAATCAACAAATCGGAGGCAAAGATGGACGCGAAAACCGACGACAACAGCGCCGGCAAATGCCCGGTCCCACATGGATCGGCCAGGAGGAGCAACCGTGACTGGTGGCCGAACCAGCTTGACCTTGGCGTCCTCCATCAGCAGTCCAGCCTCTCGGACCCGATGGACGAGGACTTCGACTACGCCAAGGAATTCAAGAGCCTCGATCTCGATGCGGTGATCAGGGATCTGCACCAGGTGATGACCGATTCGCAGGATTGGTGGCCGGCCGATTTCGGCCATTACGGCCCGCTCTTCATCCGCATGGCCTGGCACAGCGCCGGTACCTATCGCATCGGCGACGGCCGTGGCGGCGCCGGCGCCGGCCAGCAGCGTTTCGCGCCGCTCAACAGCTGGCCGGACAATGCCAATCTCGACAAGGCGCGCCGGCTGCTGTGGCCGGTCAAGCAGAAATACGGCAGGAAGATCTCCTGGGCCGACCTGTTGATCCTCGCCGGCAACGTCGCGCTGGAATCGATGGGCTTCAAGACCTTCGGCTTCGCCGGCGGCCGCGCCGATGTCTGGGAGCCGGAGCAGGACGTCGACTGGGGATCGGAAACCAAATGGCTCGCCGACGAGCGCTATTCCGGCGACCGCGAACTTCAGGGCCATCTCGGCGCCGTGCAGATGGGGCTGATCTACGTCAACCCAGAAGGGCCAAACGGCACGCCCGATCCGGTGGCCGCGGCGCGCGACATTCGCGAGACCTTCGCTCGCATGGCGATGAACGACGAGGAAACCGTGGCGCTCATCGCCGGCGGTCACACCTTCGGCAAGACCCACGGCGCCGGTGATGCATCGCTGGTCGGGGCGGAGCCGGAAGGCGCCGGCATCGAGGCGCAGGGCCTCGGCTGGTCGAGCAAGCATGCCACCGGCATTGCCGGCGACGCCATCACCTCGGGCCTCGAGGTGACCTGGACCACGACGCCGACCAGATGGAGCAACAACTTCTTCGACAATCTGTTCAACTACGAATGGGAGCTGACCAAGAGCCCGGCCGGCGCCCATCAGTGGACGCCGAAGGGCGGCGCCGGTGCAGGCACCGTGCCGGACGCGCACGATCCCTCGAAGCGCCGCGCGCCGGCGATGCTGACCACCGACCTCGCGCTGCGCGTCGACCCGGCCTACGAGAAGATTTCGCGGCGGTTCCATCAGAATCCGGATCAGTTCGCCGATGCCTTCGCCCGCGCCTGGTTCAAGCTGACCCATCGCGACATGGGTCCGGCCGTCCGCTATCTCGGCCCGCTCGTGCCGAAGGAAGAGCTGATCTGGCAGGATCCGATACCGGCAGTCGACCACGAGTTGGTCAGCGAACAGGACATCGCCTCGCTGAAGGCGAAGATCCTGGCCTCCGGCCTGTCCGTTTCCGAACTGGTCTCGACCGCCTGGGCCTCGGCCTCGACTTTCCGCGGCTCCGACAAGCGCGGCGGCGCCAACGGCGCCCGCATCCGCCTGGCGCCGCAGAAGGATTGGGAGGTCAACCAGCCGGACCAGCTGGCCAAGGTGCTCGAGACGCTCGAAGGCATCCAGAAGGGCTTCAATAACTCGCAGTCCGGCGGCAAGAAGGTCTCGCTTGCCGACCTGATCGTTCTCGGCGGCGTCGCCGCGGTCGAGAAGGCGGCGAAAGACGGCGGCCATGACGTGCAGGTGCCGTTCACGCCGGGCCGCATGGACGCCTCGCAGGACCAGACCGATGTCCAGTCCTTCGCCGCGCTCGAGCCGAAAGTCGATGGCTTCCGCAACTATGTCAGGGGCAAGCCGCCGATGTCGGTCGAAGCGATGCTGGTCGACCGCGCGCAGCTGCTGACCTTGACGGCGCCGGAGATGACGGTGCTCGTCGGCGGGTTGCGGGTGCTCGGCGCCAACACCGGTCAGTCGAAGCACGGGGTGTTCACCGACAGGCCGGGCACGTTGACCAACGATTTCTTCGTCAACCTGCTCTCCATGAACACGGTCTGGGATCCGGCCGCCGGTTCCGATGAAGTCTACGAAGCGCGCGACCGCAAGACCAGGGCAGTCAAGTGGACCGGCACCCGCGCCGACCTGATCTTCGGCTCGCACGCGCAACTGCGGGCGCTGGCCGAGGTCTACGGCTCGGCCGACGCCGGGCGGAAGTTCGTCAGGGATTTCGTCGCCGCCTGGACCAAGGTGATGAACGCCGACCGTTTCGACCTCGCGGCCTGATCCGGGCATACGAATTCTCGACGCAACAAAAAGGCGCGGGCCTTGACCCGCGCCTTTTCCATGAAGCCTTCGAAAAATCAGTCCTTCTCGAAGATACCGGCCTTGGCGACCACGCCGGCGATGGCGCCGCCGATCAGCGGCGCGACGATGAACAGCCAGAGCTGGCTGATCGCCGCAGTTCCCGAAAACAGCGCCGGTCCGATCGAACGGGCCGGGTTGAGCGATGTGCCGGTCACCGGAATGATGGCGAAGTGCAGTCCGGCCAGCGTCAGGCCGATGACCAGACCGGCGAAGGCCGTCGTGTGCTTGGCGTTGGTGACGCCGAGGATCACCGTGACGAAGGTGAAGGTGCCGATCAGCTCCCACAGGAAGGCCGAGCTGACGCCCCATTTCGTCACGTCCCAGCCATTGGCGCCGAAGCCGCCGGTGTGGCCGCCGACCTGTCCGGAGACGATGATCCACAGCGCCAGCGACGCGATGATGGCGCCGATGACCTGCGCGATCCAATAGGGAATGACGTCCCTGGCCGGCATCCGCCCGGCGAGGAACACACCGAGCGTCACCGCCGGATTGAGGTGCGCGCCCGAAATCGGGCCGATCGCGTAAGCGGCCGCTATCAGGCCGATGCCGAACGCCAGACCGATACCTTCCTGGCCGAGCGGCAGCGCGCCGCCGAAGCCGCCCGTCACCACCGAAGCCGTGCCGATGAACACCAATAGAAACGTGCCTAGAACTTCCGCCAGATAAGTTTTCATTGCCCTCTCCTCGTATCGACCCGCGGCTCCGCTTTTTCTGCGACGCGAATCACCGCGCAAAGAGTATTCGCAACCGGAAAACTTGCAAAGCAGAGCAGTTTCGCAAGCCGCTATGCTTGTGAGCGCCGGACACGCACATTAGAAGCATGTAATATACTGATCGAATTGTTTCGTTCCGCATGCCGGCGCCCGCCTGGTGGCCGCGGCTCGCGATGCACCAATCCACATTCGTCACCCGTCGGCATGGATCGTCTCGCCGTCGGCGAAACAGAACTGTTTCAATCAGGGCACGAAAAGCTCTAAGAGCAGGGCCGGAATTAATTTACTGAGTAATGGAAGACGACAATGAGACTGGGCGGGCGGCTGGCGGCAGCCATTGAAGTGCTTGACGACATTGGCCGGCGCCACCGGCCGGTGGCCGATGCGCTGAAAGACTGGGGCCTGTCGCACCGCTTCGCCGGCGGCGGCGACCGCGCCGCGATCGGCAACATCGTCTACGACGCGCTGCGCCGCAAGCGCTCGGCCGGCTGGCTGTTGGGCGAAGACACACCGCGCGCCATCGGCTTCGGCGCGCTGCTGCTCGAATGGGGCCAGACGGCGCAGTCGCTGAACGAGGCGCTCGAGGGCGACAAGTTCGCGCCGCCGCTGCTTACCGCCGACGAATTGAAAACGCTCGGCGGTCGCCGGCTTGCCGATGCGCCGCCGGCCGTCAGGGCAGATATCCCCGACTGGTGCATGCCGCTGTTCGAACGGGCGTTCGGCACGGCCTGGGTGGAAGAGGGTGCCGCGCTGGCGACGCGCCCGCCGCTCGACCTCAGGGTCAACACGCTAAAGGCCGATCGCGGCAAGGTGCTGGCGGAACTGGCGGAGACGGGCGCCAAGCCTGCCCGGATCGCGCCGCACGGCATCCGCATCCCGCCGATCGAGGGCGATGGCAGGCACCCGAACGTGCAGGCCGAACCGGCCTTCCAGAAAGGCTGGTTCGAGGTTCAGGACGAGGGTTCGCAGATTGCGGCCGAACTGGCCGGCGCCGAGCCTGGAATGCAGGTGCTCGACTTCTGCGCCGGCGCCGGCGGCAAGACGCTGGCGCTGTCCGCGGCGATGGACAATCGCGGCCAGATATTCGCCCACGATGCCGAGAAGGCACGGCTGGCGCCGATCTTCGATCGCATCCGCCGTTCGGAAAACCGCAATGTGCAGGTCGTCACAAGGCCGGCCGAGCTGGCGCCGCTCGGCAAGCACATGGATATCGTCCTGATCGATGCGCCCTGCACCGGCAGCGGCACCTGGCGGCGCCGGCCGGATGCTAAATGGCGGCTGACGCAAAGACAGCTCGACGCCCGCAAGGGCGAGCAGGAGACGATCCTCGATGCCGCCAGGGACTTCGTCAAACCCGGCGGCCTGCTGGTCTACATCACCTGTTCGGTGTTCGACGAGGAGAATGGCGACCAGGTTTCGGCCTTCCGGGGCCGCCATCCCGGTTTTGTCCCGCTCGATCACCGCCAGCTTTGGGACAGCCGTTTTGCGGGCCACGAAGCGGCAATGCGCATTGGCGCTGCGGGCGGCATTTCGCTGTCGCCATTGCTGAGCGGCACCGACGGCTTTTACTTCTGCGCGCTGCGGCGGGCCGGCTGAATCGTTGTCATCGATACAGGGCTAAGCCGAATGCTGCAGTGCAGCATTTGCGATTGCCTGCCGCCCACCCCTCTGCGATAAATGCCTTTGCAATAAGATTTGCCGAGAAACAAAGGGCGACGGCCATGGCAGCAAAGATCGTTCCTGCTCCCGATTATGAGGACCGCGTCAGGACGTCCTTCGCGCGCCAGAACGCGATGATGACGATTGGCGCCGAGCTGACGCTGGTGACGCCCGGCATCATCGAGATCGAAATGCCCTATTCTGTGGCGCTGACGCAGCAGCACGGCTTTCTCCATGCCGGCGTCATTTCGACGGCTCTCGACTCGGCCTGCGGCTATGCGGCATTCTCGCTGATGCCGGAAAATTCCGGCGTGCTGACCATCGAGTTCAAGGTCAATCTGCTGGCGCCCGGCAGGGGCGAGCGTTTCCTGTTTCGCGGCTCGGTGACCAAGCCTGGCCGCACCATCATCGTCGCCGATGGCCAGGCCTATGCATTCGCCGTCGACGGCGAGGCCAAGCTGATCGCCACGATGACCGGAACGATGATGACGGTGCTCGGCCGCGACGGTATCGAGGGCTGAGGAGCGGGTAGGGAGGATGGACGATCATGGCCGGCAAGACACCTGGTGAGCTCACCCCGATCTCCGGCAAGTCCGTTCTCTTCGTCATGGCGGCGGAGGCCGAATACGGTCCACACCTGCAGCGGCTGTTCACACCGCTGATGACCGGCGTCGGACCGGTCGAGGCCGGCGTCGGACTCAGCGCCGAACTATCCCGGCTGCATGCCGGGATGGCGCTGCCCGATCTCGTCGTGTCGCTCGGGTCGGCGGGCAGCCGGACGCTGGAGCAGACGGAAATCTACCAGGCCGTTTCGGTTGGCTACCGCGACATGGACGCCTCGCCCCTGGGGTTCGAGAAGGGCGCCACGCCGTTCCTCGACCTGCCTGTCAGCGTGCCGCTGCCGTTCAGGATACCAGGCGTCAGACAGGCGACGCTGTCGACCGGGGCGGCAATCGTCACCGGCGCCGCCTACGACGCGATCGCCGCCGACATGGTCGATATGGAGACCTTCGCCTGCCTGCGCGCCTGCCAGCTGTTCGACGTTCCGCTTATCGGCCTGCGCGGCATTTCCGACGGGGCAGCCGATCTCAGACATGTCGGCGACTGGACCGAATATCTGCACGTCATCGACGAGAAGCTGGCCGCGGCGGTTCAGCTGCTGGAACAGGCGATCGCCTCCGGCGCAATCGACTTCAAGCTTGTTGGGGCGGCAGGTTCTTAGCGTTGCCGAACAGCACGCCGATCATCCTGAAGCGAACGGCGTTGTCGCGATTGATGTAAGTGACTGACCCGGGCTCGTGATCGAGGGTCCAGCGTCCGGTCGCGCCGGTGTCCCAGTCGGCGACATAACCGTCATCGAGCATCCGCCAGCGCCCGCTTCGCGCCTCGCCATCGTCGAGCAGCATGTGCGCGGCACCCTCGCTTTCAAAATAGACGTAAGCCTCCTTGCCGTTTCGTTCCAACACATGGGTCATGCCCGGAATGAGCATTGCAAGGGTTTCCTTCTGAAGTGCTGCCATGATTTCCTCCTGAATTGAAGTCGCCGATTGTCTTGACCGGCATCGCCACTTAGAGTGAACTAGTAGTCAAGACGCTTGACTATGTATCGGGCGAGAAGAATTTGGTCAAGGACCTTGACGAAAAACCTGAAGCGCTGCCGGATCACATAGGTTGGCGGCTGTGGCAGGCGAGCCGCGCCTGGCAGACCGAGTTCGCCGCCGCGATGCGCGCTGCCGGCCATCACTGGTTCACCGAAGCGCGTGCCGGCCTGCTTGGACACATCCCGCGCGGCGGCATGCGCCAGTCGGCGCTGATCGAGCGCTCGGCGATCTCAAAGCAGGCGATTCAGCAATTACTCGATGGCCTGGAGACGGAAGGTGTGTTGCAGCGTCTGCCCGATCCGCAAGACGGTCGCGGCAAGCTTGTGCGCTACACCCGCAAGGGCCTGGACGCCCTGCGCGATGGCGACCGCATCAAGCTGCAGATCGAACGGAGCTATGTTGCCCGCCTTGGTCACGAGCGTTTCGCGGCGCTGATGGGCGCCTTGCGGTCACTCGATACAACGCAAACTGATGCATTGGACAAAGCCTCTGGCGTTCAGGACGACACACCGGAATCGAAGTGAAAGCGCGACCTCACAACCCATTGCGCCGACTCGTTTCTTTCTCTAAACGCTCGCCATGAAAACAGCCAATCATCCCGACACCGTCCTGATTGTCGATTTCGGCAGCCAGTTCACCCAGCTGATCGCCCGCCGCATCCGCGAGGCCGGCGTCTTTTCCGAGATCGTGCCCTTCCAGTCGGCCGAGGCGGCGTTCAAGCGCATCAATCCGAGGGCGGTGATCCTGTCCGGCGGCCCGGCCTCGACCGGCGACATCGGCAGCCCGCGCGCGCCGCAGATCGTCTTCGATGCCGGCGTGCCGGTGCTCGGCATCTGCTATGGCCAGATGGCGATGTGCGTGCAGATGGGCGGCGTCGCCGAAAGCTCCGACCACCGCGAATTCGGCCGCGCCTTCGTCGAGATCGCCAAGGACAGCCCGTTGTTCGAGGGCCTGTGGGCGCCCGGCCAGCGCCATCAGGTGTGGATGAGCCATGGCGATCGGGTCATCTCCCTGCCCAAGGGGTTCGAGGTGCTCGGAAAATCGGAGGGCTCGCCCTTCGCCATCTTCGGCAATGTCGAGCGCAAAATGTACGGCCTCATGTTCCACCCCGAAGTGGTGCATACGCCGGACGGCGCCAGGCTGCTCCGCAACTTCGTCCACAACATCGCCGGCATCGAAGGCGACTGGACGATGCGCGCCTACCGCGAGCACGCGGTCGAGACGATCCGCAAGCAGGTCGGCAAGGGCAAGGTGATCTGCGCGCTGTCGGGCGGCGTCGATTCCTCGGTCGCGGGCTTGCTGATCCACGAGGCGGTCGGCGACCAGCTGACCTGCATCCTTGTCGACCACGGTCTGATGCGCAAGGACGAGGCATCAGGCGTGGTGGAGATGTTTCGCCAGCATTACAATCTGCCGCTGATCCTGGTCGACGCTGCGGACCGTTTCATCGGCGCGCTCGAGGGCGAGTCGGACCCCGAGAAGAAGCGCAAGACCATCGGGCGGCTGTTCATCGAAGTGTTCGAGGAGGAGGCCGAGAAGCTCGGCGGCGCCGATTTCCTGGCACAAGGCACCCTCTATCCCGACGTCATCGAAAGCGTCTCTTTCAGCGGCGGCCCGTCGGTGACCATCAAGTCGCATCACAATGTCGGCGGCTTGCCCGAACGCATGAACATGCAGCTGGTCGAGCCGCTGCGCGAATTGTTCAAGGACGAGGTGAGGGCGCTCGGCAAGGAGCTCGGCCTGCCCGACAGCTTCATTGGCCGGCATCCGTTCCCCGGTCCCGGTCTCGCCATCCGCTGTCCGGGCGGCATCACCCGCGAAAAGCTGGAGATCCTGCGCGAGGCCGACGCCATCTATCTCGACGAGATCCGCAAGGCCGGCCTCTACGACGCCATCTGGCAGGCCTTCGCCGTGCTGCTGCCGGTGCAGACCGTCGGCGTGATGGGCGACGGCCGCACCTACGAATTCGTCTGCGCGCTGCGAGCCGTCACCTCGGTCGACGGCATGACGGCCGACTTCTACCATTACGACATGGAATTCCTGGGAGCAGCCGCCACCCGCATCATCAACGAGGTACGCGGCATCAACCGCGTCGTCTACGACGTGACGAGCAAACCGCCAGGCACCATCGAGTGGGAGTGAGGGAAACGGCGATGATAGGCGGCCCTAGCGTAGTATTTCGCAGAAAATACAATGATTTGCGGGCAGGGCAGACTGCTAGCCAGGGCACATTATCAATGGAATTGACAAACCTATCAAGTCATTGAAATCGTTAAGTTTATCGGAGCGCCTGGCGCGGCTCGCAGCTTGTAGCAGATCACTCTGACGGTACTTTTGACGGTGTTTTCGTATCCGACAGAGCATTCTAAAAAGTACCGTCATTCGTTTTTAGGGTTTGACGGTACTTTTCTGTGTGTCAACGCTTTGAAATATATAACGAAAATGCCCGTAGCATGACATTTCCGCGCTGACGGTACTTTAGTTATCGACATACATAGTTTCAGCTTTGGCTGCGGTGCCGATCGATGTTCCGGACCCGATCGCATATCGTCGGATGGCACCGTCGCATCACCTATCAAATGTTGTCCCGACTGCTGCCGGATCTGCGAGGGAGAGAAGCGTCGACCGCATCCAGGCGGGAGCTTGGACCGCGGTAGATGCGAGCGTCTTTTTATCGTTGGGAGAAAGATGAGGTGCCGCGATCTGTGCAAGCTCGGCCGCGCGCGCCGGCCCAATATGACGAAGCGCCTGGACCACGGTCCCGGCCAAGCTGCCCGGAGCAATCAAATGCTTATCCGCCCGCCTGGTCGTTGCCACCGTGCGCGGCGATGAACATGGCGACGGCCGACCGGCAATAGGATTCGATTTCGTTGTCGTCCTCTGCTCTCGCCTGATCGAAGCGTGCGATAATCAGGAGATCGGATCCTTTGAAAAGCGCGGCAAACAAGCGGGCAGACCGGAGAGGATTGGGCACATTCAGAACCGCCTTCGCGTGGAACTGGCGCAACAGGGCCTCGATTTGGGCGATGACATGGGCGGGGCCGGCTTCGTAATGGAGCTTGCTTAACGACTTTTGATTCGTCTTGTCGGCCATGATCATGGCTTCGACACTGCGGACGTCCGAGCTCAACAGCGTGCGAAGCAGGGATGATCCCACCGCCATGAGCTGATCCTCGGCCGCACCGTCGACACCTTCAAAAAGGGCCTGTGGTGCAAACTGATGGCAGCGGGTCGCGATAGCCGCGCTGAACAGCGCCTCCTTGTTCTCGAAGTGCCGATAGATGCTGAGCTTGGATATCTTCGCCCGCTGGGCGACCTTGT
Source organism: Mesorhizobium sp. M1307 (assembly GCF_040318155.1). Taxonomy (NCBI): domain Bacteria; kingdom Pseudomonadati; phylum Pseudomonadota; class Alphaproteobacteria; order Hyphomicrobiales; family Phyllobacteriaceae; genus Mesorhizobium; species Mesorhizobium sp. M1307. The sequence goes on from NZ_JAMYLR010000003.1 coordinate 79,024, forward strand.
CCAATGTCGTCGCTTGAAAACCCAATTCCACAAAGAGTTCGCACGCGGCGTCGACTATCGTTTGGCCAAGCGCCTCGTTGGCGGGCCGGCCGCGCCGGCCCTGGCTGTTTACGGTCACGACAATTCCAGTACTTGACAGTATCCTAATTCGTGAATTACGATACCATGCAGTATCGGAAATGTGCAAGCCAGTGGGTAGGTTTCAACCTGTTGTCCAAATCAAGTTTCCCCGGGCCGGCGATATCGAATGCGGCATTGTCCGGCCGGTCAACACAGTGATGGGCGACTTCTCGCAGAGGCCGAAGCCCTGCTAGCTGCCCGTCTCGAGCGCGTATCGCTGGACGATATTGCGCGCCAGGCCCAGCCCAACCCCCTCCATCCACGACACGGAGCCCATCACCATGGATGACGTCATCATCATCGGCGGCAGCTTTGCCGGTCTCGCCGGCGCCCTGCAGCTCGGCCGTGCCCGCCGCAAGGTCACTGTTCTCGATACCGGCCTGCCGCGCAACCGCTTCGCCGGCCATTCGCATGGCCTGCTCGGCCACGATCACAAGCCACCGCTGGGCATCCTGGCCGAGGCGCGGCAGCAGCTGGCGCGCTATCCCACGATCAGGCTGGTCAATGCCCGGGCCGACAGCGTCTCCGGCGCCATCGACGATTTCTCCGTCCTCACTGGCGATGGCGAAAGCCTTGGGGCGCGGCGCCTGATCCTGAGCTATGGCGTCGCCGACCAGATGCCTGATGTTCCGGGCTTTGCCGAAGGCTGGGGCACGTCCATCGTACCCTGCCCCTATTGCGATGGCTTTGAAGTCGCCGGCCAGCATTGGGGCCTCGTCTGGTCCGGCCCGCAGTCGCACAATTATGTCAGGCTGTACCACGATTGGACCGACAGGTTGACGCTCTTCGCCGATGGTCACGACATTACACCCGATGTCCGGGCCGATCTGGCGCGCCGCAACATACCTGTCGTCGATGGCCGGATCACCGAGATCGCCCATCACTGGGGCCATATCGCCACCGTCAATCTCGATACCGGCCCCAATGTCGCGGTCGACATCCTGTTCGCCCATCCGCGCAACAAGCCGTCCGCAAGCCTGCATGAATCACTGGGCCTCGCCACGGTCGATACGCCCCTCGGCATCGCCCTCAAGGTCGACGAGCGCCGCGAAACCAGCATTCCCGGCATCTACGCCGCCGGCGACCTCGCCAACCCCCTCATGGCCTCGGTCACTACGGCATCATCGCACGGCGCGATGGCGGGCATCTTCTCCCAGCAGTCGATGCTGGTTTGAGAGCACAGATTCCCTTCTCCGGTTGCGTCGTCGCCTTCGAAGAGGTTGGCGTAGATCGGCGCGGTGAAGGACGGATCGTCGAGTTTGACGGAATGGTAGGAGCGGCTGTCCTTCGAGGTCCGGCGCCAGGCGGCACCGATCTCGACGCCTGAGACGATCACACGCAGGTCTGGTGCCTTATTGCTGTTGGAGGCGGGTTTGCTCGAGACGATACGCGCCTTGGCATCGGTTCGGCTCCCCCCTTGCCTCGATCAAAGGGTAGCTAGTTAAGAACGGATCAGAACAAGGATATGGCATGGCAGAGAAAAATGTTTATCAGGTAGCCGACTGGAATGGCCAAAGCGGGGAGCGCTGGGTCGCTTACCAGGCCCGGCTCGATGCCATGATGGCGGTGTTCGGCCAGGCCGCGATCGAAGCCGCCGCGCCCGCCAAGGGCGAACGCGTGCTGGACGTCGGCTGCGGCGCGGGGGCGTCTAGTCTGGATCTGGCCGCCCGCGTCGGCGCGGGGGGCCATGTGCTAGGCGTGGACATATCCGAACCGCTGATCGGCAGAGCGCGCGCGCTAGCGCCGCAGGATACGCCGGCCCTGTTCCAGGTGGCCGACGCCAGCAGCACCGAGTTGCCCGAGGGCGCGTTCGACATCCTGTTCTCGCGCTTCGGAGTGATGTTCTTTGACGATCCTACGGCGGCGTTCGCTCATATGCGCCGTGCGCTCAAGCCGGGCGCGCGGGTCGCTTTCGTCTGCTGGCGCGGCATGGCCGAGAACGTTTGGGTGCGCTTGCCGATGGGCGCGATCAAGGGCATCGTCCCGCCGACGGCGCCGCCCGATCCCGAAGCGCCCGGCCCGTTCTCGTTTGGCGACCAGGGGCGGGTGGCGCGTATTTTAACGGCGGCTGGCTTCACCGATGTCGCTATCGCGCCATTCGATGCCTCCATCCCGTTCGGCGAGGGGGGGACGCGGGACGCGGCGATCGACGACGCGGTGGAGATGACACTCGAGGTCGGCCCGCTGTCGCGCGCTCTCGCTGATCAGCCCGACGACATCCGCGCCCGCGCCTCGGCCGCGGTTCGTGCCGCCTTCGCGGGCCTCCCCGGCGAGCGGTCGGTGATGATCGACGGCGCGGCGTGGATCGTCATGGCACGCAATCCGGCAAGCTGACAGGGATTAACAGGGGAGACGCCCCGCTCGGTGGAGCGGGGCGTCTTTGGCCGGTCAGATTGATGTCCCTTCTGGCTTGGAAGCCGCCATTAGCGAGCTAGAGGCTTTGATGGCGGGGTACAGCGTTTGCACGACACTCGAAAACGTTGGTGCACGTGCTTACGGAGCACGTAGCGGGTACGACGTCCGCACGCGATGTATTCGAGGCTGCACAGAACGCCGTCAAGGCGTAAGTCCGGGACGGATCAAGGCATGAGAGGAACTGCGTGTCGTTCAGGCTCTTGCGAGCCGTGACGGTCTTTTTGCCGACGGGATCGTGAAGGCACAGCTAAAGAATGTCGAAAATCGACCAATCGATGCCGATAGTCGCTGAAACCGAGCAGATTTTGAATCGCCGAAATTCTCCTTTGAATTCAAGAGCGCAAATTTCTGACGGATCGGGGAGACGGTTCTTCATTGCGTGCAGAAAGAATTTGTGCGTGGAATTCAATGCGTTACGATCACTTAAAACAATCGAGTGGGAATGATGGGGCGTACGGTAGAGTAGGTTGGAGTACTGTCGGATATATTCGGAAATTGTTGGTCAACGATAGGAGGCGATAGTTCGCGGGCGATTCTGCAAGAACAAGCAGCCGTTTTGCAGGTCGGCGATAGACCTTCGATTATGTGTAGAGAGGCTCAAAGGGATCGATACACCGCGCCGTCCACAGCACATGCTTTGGATTGGGATTGGAGCGCCGATCCAATTCCTCGGACAATAGACATCATGTTCCGTGGATTTGTATCATGGTCTAAGCCCCGGGGCGGGACCAACGAGACGAGCGCACGGCCGCCGAGCACAGCGGGGACGGCGCCGTAGCTGAATACGTTCTCGTGCCTCGCATAGTTTCAGAGTGCTCCCGCAATGCGTGGATCGTGCGCATGCCGTGCGGCAGATCCCTGTAGACTTAAGCGTGCCATGCTTCAGCAGCTTGGCCGATAGCGGACCCGAGTTGGCGAACGGAACAATTTGGTCGTCCTGCTACGCGACGAAGCGGACCACGCCACCATCCACCCGCAAAGCCGCGCCGGTGGTCGCCGAAGCCTGCTCCGAGCAGGTGTAGATGATCATGTTGGCCACCTCATCGGTGGTCGCGAAGCGGTGGATGAGGCTCGTCGGACGCATCGCCTGCAGGAAGCCCTGCTCGGCTTCGTGCTGCGTGATTCCATTTGCGTCAGCCTGTTTCGCCATGAAGTTGCCCAGGATCTCAGAGCGGGTAGGTCCCGGCAGGACGGCGTTGACGGTGACGCCCGTGCCCGCGACCGCCTCGGCAAGCCCGCGTGAGACCGCGAGTTGAGCGGTCTTGGTCATGCCATAGTCGAGCATTTCCTTAGGGACGTTGACTGCGGATTCGCTACTTATGAACACGACGCGGCCCCAGCCTTTCGCCACCATCCGCGGCAGGTAATGACGGCTCGCGCGCACGCCACTCATTACGTTCAACTGGAAGAGGTCAAGCCAGTCCTCATCGGGGATATTTGCGATATCCTCGACGCCGTTGTAGCTCCGGATGTGTGCTGTACCGACGTTGTTCACAAGGATATCGGCGTCCGGCGCATGCGCGATCAAGGCCTTTGCCCCCTCCGCTGTCGCAAGATCAGCGGCGATACCCGAGATGTCGCTGCCGGGGAAGGCCTGCCGCATCTGCCGCACCGCCTCATCGACCCGAGCGTTTCCACGGCCGTTGACGACGACCGATGCACCGGCACGCGCCAACCCCTCCGCCGTCGCGCGGCCGATACCGGCGGTGGATCCGGTAACAATGGCCTTGCGGCCTTTGAGTTCGATATTCATCTCATTCATCTCCAAAATTAAATAGGAAGCGCAATCAATCCACTGTCGTCTTCGCTGTTTCCGCCTCCGCTGCGTGGGCGAGGCTTTCGACCCAGTCTTGGTGATACCGGTAGAGTGCGCCGGGATGTTTGCGCCCGAGTTCATCGAGGAAGAAGGGGCCCTGCTGCGTTTCCTCGGTCAGCACATGGCAGCCATGGTCCGTAGGCGTGATGACCCAGCCATGGTATGCGCTTGAGCCGGTCTCGTCGCCATCAACTGTCGTCGCCCATGCGAGCCTGCGAAGGGGCTCGCATTCCGTCACGACCAGACTCATCGGAAATCCAACCGTCACACGGCTGTATCGCGTTCCGAGCGCCAGTTCCGGCTCCCCCGTCAGAATCTTGACCTGATCCTCGGCGGGAAAGTAGCTCGACCAATTCTCGGCTTCGACGAGCAGCTTCCAGACCGCTTCAGGCGGCGCCTTCACGTCAATGTCGTTGAGTGCGTAGATGGCCGACGTTTTCGGATCATATCGCTCGGGCCAAGTCACATGGTCGTACATCGATTACTGCTCCTTCTTGAACAAATCCTGGAAGATGAGCTGGCCCCAAGTGCGGCCGCGCGCGTGCACCAGCGCGCCACCCTCGTTGAGCTTTCCCAGCTTGACGGGTGCGAACCCGAGTTGTTTGGCCAAGGCCGCCACGGGAGCGATCGCGTCCTCGTCGTCGCTCGACAGAAAGACGACCCGGTGGCCGCCCTCGACGATCGGATCGGCAGCCAGGGTGGCCGCAACCAGGTGATTGAAACCTTTCACGAACTTGGCGCCGGTGAACGCCTTCGCGACGAAGGCGGAGGACGGGAGGCCGTCCAGCTCTTCAGGCACTGGAAACGCGTTCATCGCGTCGATGACTGTCTTGCCTTCCCAGCTCGGCAGAGCCTTCGCAACCTCGCGATGCTCCCCGAACGGGACCGCCAAGATGATTGTGTCGGCCTCGAGTGCATCCCGCAGCGACTTGGCGACGACCGTGGGTCCAATCGCCCGAGCCTGCGGCGCCAACGCCTCGGGCGGCCGGCGGCTCGCGACGGCCACGTCGATGTTTCTACGGGCGAAGGCGTGGGCGAGGGCCTGACCTATCTTACCGAATCCTACAATTGCGTAGCTCATGATCTTCTCCGATCCGTGTTGGTATTGATTTCCCCGGCCTTCAACGGCGCTGGGTTAGCGCGTCAGAGTTGCGCAAGACCGCCGTCAACGGCGACCTCGCTGGCAGTCATGAAGCTGCTGTCCGACGACGCGAGAAAGGCCGCCGCCGCCCCGATCTCCGCCGGATCGGCCATGCGCTGGAGCGGAGTCATCGAGGCGAAGACCTTCTGGCCCTCCTCGCCTAGCGCTTCCTTCGCTAGCTCGGTCGCAGTGGCCCCGGGCGACAGCACGTTTACCCGGATGCCGGTGCCCTTTAGGTCCTCCGCCCAGGTCCGCGCGAGGTTGCGCACTGCCGCCTTGCTCGCGCTGTAGGCGCTCATCCCCGGGGCGCCCGTGGTGCCAGCGCTCGATCCGGTCAGGATTATCGAACCGCCCTCGCTCATCAGCGGCAGCGCCTTCTGGATCGTGAAGATCGTACCCTTCACATTGGTGTCGAAGGTTTCGTCAATGTGCTCGGCGGTGATCTCGCCGAGCCGAAGCTGGCTTCCCGCCCCGGCATTGGCAAAGACGATGTCGAGGGTTCCACGCTCGGCCTTCACCGTAGCGTAAAGTCGGTCGAGGTCGGTCAGATCGGAGACCGAGCCCTTCACCGCGCGGGCATTGGGCCCGAGGTCGGCCACAGCGGCGTCGAGCGCTTCCTGCCGACGGCCGAAGATGAAAACGAAGGCGCCCTCCTCGATGAAGCGCTTTGCTGCGGCGCGGCCGATGCCGGTAGCGCCGCCGGTGATGACTGCAACCTTCCCTTCAAGCTTTCCCATGACTTATCCTTCCAGGCCTTCGCCTTTGGTTGTGCGGGGACACCCCCGAGAGCCTCGAAATGGGTCCGCCGGCGTCAGTTGTTGAGTGCGGAAGCACGCACATCGGTGGTGCGAAATCGATCCGGCTGGACGACTGACGCCAGCCGCGACGATCGGCGCCCGCCGTTCGGAATTGAGCCGCGCTCGTCGATATAGGCTATGATGACCGCCCGTACTGCTGTTCGATGTGTTAGATACGGGCTTTGGAAGGCGCACCGCGCGGTGCCGGATTGCACCATGATCGACTGGGATGACGTTCGCTACTTTCTTGCCGTCGCGCGCGGAGGCTCGGTGCGGGCCGCCGCCGAGCGCCTCGGTGTGAACCACTCGACCGTGCTGCGACGTGTCGCCCAGCTCGAGGAACGTCTCGGGGTGCACATGTTCGAAAAGCTGCCTTCGGGCTACCGCCTGACGGCTGCGGGCGAGGAGGTCCTCGAGTTCGCGGACCAGATGGAAGTGTCGTCGCACCTGCTGGAGACGCGCGTCTTCGGGCGCGACCAGAGCGTGCGCGGGCTTCTGCGGGTGACGCTGGCACCGCCCCTCGCGACACACCTGCTCATGCCGGACTTCGCTGATTTCGCGCGTCTGCATCCGGACATCGAGATGGAAATCTTGTCGTCCGGCGAGCTGGCAAATCTGACCAACCGAGAGGCCGACGTCGCGATCCGCGTCGTCTACGACCGCAAAACCCTGCCGCTCAACCTTCACGGCCTGAAGGGACCGGAACTGTTCGGCGGCATCTACATGTCCTGCGATCGACTAGCCGCGTGGCGTGCGGGCGCGCCTGATCCCATCCGGTGGATCGTCATAAGCATTCATGGAATTCCGGAATGGGCCAGCGAGGGTGAGGTTCGCACCACCGGGGTTCCCTTCAGGACCACGGACGCCGAGGCGCAGATCGTTGCTGTACGGCAAGGGCTCGGGATCACGACACTGCCCTGCTTCGTCGGAGATGCCGACCCCCTACTGGTGAGGGTGCCGGGCACCGACCTGCACATGTACGGAACGCTCTGGCTTCTCACGGTGGGGGAGACACGCAAGACGAAGCGCGTGCGGCTCTTCACGGAGTTCGTATCCCGCAGGCTAGCCGCGTACGCTCCGCTTCTCGCGGGGCTGTCCATATCGCGCGACTGACGGCTGGCAGGTCGCCGATGGCGCTGTCTCGAGCGTACCGCTGTAGAAGGGCCATTCTCGGCGTCGAAAAACAATTGCTCTTTGAAGACTGTGGCGCGTACAGCTATTTCGAAATCCATGATTGGCATGAGAAGCTTTGCCCGAGCACCGCGCCGCACGAATGATGACGCGCAGCGCAACCAAATTGGGGAGGATTCAAAATATTGGTATGCGATGTTTGATTGTCACGGCTCATCCACTCAATCCAAGCCTTTGCCAAACGCTTTCGAACGCAGCTATCGACACCCTGATGGATGCGAAGCACCAGTGCCGACATGTTGATCTGTATCGATCTGGCTTCTTCCCGGCTCTTACACCGGCGGAGCGCGCGAGCTACTATTCCGGATTCGAGACTACAGAGGTAGCTAAAGAGATTGAGGATCTTCTCTGGGCCGAGACTATCGTCTTGATTTTTCCCACGTGGTGGTTCGGACCTCCAGCTATATTGAAGGGCTGGTTCGACAGGGTATGGGTGCCTGGTATTGCATACGATCACGCAGCCGATCTTGGTGCCATACAACCGCGACTTCGCCAGTTAAGGAAGGTGGTTGCAATAACCACTTTGGGCTCACCTTGGTGGGTCGATTGGCTGATCCTCAGGCGGCCAGTGCGGCGTGTTCTCAACCAGCTATTCTGAATACCTGTGCTCCTCAAGCCTCGCTTACGTTCCTTTCATTTTACAAGGTTGAAAGTCTGCCTAGGCAAGGTGTCGATGCTGCGATAAATCGCATTAGATCAACGCTACAGCATCTATAGCTAAGCCCCGTCACAATGCTCCTTTTCCTTGAAGGGCGCAGGTAGAGCAATGCCCGTGGGGACAGCGCGGCTCGTGACCGCTGCCCTTATCGGTATGTACGCGCATACGCGCCGAAAGCGTCACCATCGGTAGATGGCAGCACCGCGGATATCTACCGTCACGACATGGCATTCCTGGGCGCCGCCGCCACCGGCATCATCAACGAGGTGCGCGGCATCAACCGCGTCGTCTATGACGTGACGAGCAAACCGCCAGGCACAATCGAGTGGGAGTGACGAGGAGTACTGCGGAGTAGAAGAGGATAGAGCAGCATGTTTAAGGCGATGCTGGCTCGGCGATAATAGTCAATAGTCCCAGCCCCCGGCCACCCGGCGACGGCATAGACGAAGCATCTGGCCGATCGGCGAATGTCTGGAACGAACGTCCCACAGAGAAGGGTGGAGCAGCCTAGCCTTGCTGGGTTTGACACCCGGGGTCCGCGGCAACTGCCACCGGCGAGGCGTTGCATCTGCCGGCGACGTATCCTTTCGCTCAGTTCGTCCGTCTTAGCTGTTGATGGGCGCGGTCATCCTGAACGTCGCCCTCCACAACGAATTGGAGCGTGACAATGAACAGCAAGCAGAGCTTAGCGAACAAGATACACTATGAAACGCTCGCCGAGGCTTGGCGCAGCGGTCGGGAATTGCCGCCGGAAGTCTCCGAGTGGTCTGTCTTGACGGCAGAGCCGGGCGACGTCGATTACATTGAGACCAAACTCGGCGACAAGACCGCGCTGTGGGTCCAGCCAAAAGCGGCGGCCAATGATCGGGTCATGCTTTACCTGCACGGCGGTGGCTATCTCGGCGGATCGATCTGGACCCATCGCAAGATGGTCGGACACCTCGCCAAGGCGATTGGCTGTTACGCGCTGCTCGCCACTTACGACTACGTTTTCCAGAGCAAGTTTCCGCGCCAAATCGAGCAGGCCGTGACCGCGTTCGAGTGGCTCGCCGAGCAAGGTATCGCGCCGAAGCACACCATAGCTGCAGGCGATTCCGCCGGTGCTGGCCTGATCGTTGCGGCCGCGATGAAACTCCGTGACGCGGGACGGCCGCTACCGGCCGCGATTCTCAGCATCTCTGGCTGGTACGATCTGTCGGCGAGCGGGCTCTCTTATGAAGCCAATCGCGAGAAGGACGCATTCTTCCAGAAGGCGGCCGTGGATATGCTGGCATCGCAACTCCTCGCAGGTACCGATCCCAGGGATCCACTCGCCAGCCCGATCTTTGCCGATCTGAAGGGCCTGCCCCCGACCTATCTGCAAGTGGGTGGAGACGAAACCCTGCTCGACGACAGCCGGGCGCTTGCCGACCGCGCAAAAGCCGCCGGCGTCGAGGTGCGCCTGGACGTATTTCCGGGGATGCTGCACTCGTTCCAGATGATGGCTGGGCGTGCTCCCGAAGCCGACGACGCGATCGCGCGGTTGGCACAATGGGTTCGCCCCAAGCTTGGTCTGGCCGCAACCGCGGCAATACGCGCTGAAGGTCAGGAGGTCGCATGACTGGCAAATTGAAACCAAGATGTGGCAGCTGAAGGACATGCCCGAGCGACCGACCGGCCTGTTCGACGCGCAGTATCGAGCCTTCCTCGAGACAGTGTGGGGCGTCCGCGCGCAACTGCATCGCTATTGCACTCGCATGACCGGCTCGCGGCTCGACGGCGAGGATCTCATGCAGGAGACGCTGTTCGAGGCCTACACGAAGATCGAGACCCTCGATGATCCCCGCAGGCTAAAACCCTGGTTGTTTCGCATCGCTCACAATCGCTGCATTGACTTTGTGAGGCGGCGCCATGCGCGCGAGCGAGCGGAAAGCGCCTATTCGGACGACATCGGCGTCATCGCTGCAGAGCCAGCGACCACTGATGCCCATCGCGCCGTCGAACGGCTGGTCGGTCATCTGCCGCCCAAGGAGCGCGCCTGCGTGCTCTTGAAGGATGTGTTCGACTATTCGCTGGAAGAGACCGCGGAACTCGTGGGCTCGACGGTTGGCGGCGTCAAATCCGCGCTCTCCCGTGGACGTGCGAAGCTCGCCGGCTTGCCCGCGGAACCTGTCGGTGAACCGAGCCGCCCGCTGGATCCCGACACCGCGCGGCTCTTGCAGCGCTATGTTGACCTCTTCAACCGCCATGACTGGGATGGCGTGCGGGGCCTGACCAGCGCCGATGCCCGGTTGCGGGTCGCCGATTGCTATGACGGCCTGCTCAGAAGCTCTCCCTATTTCGTCGAATACGAGCGAAACCCGGAGACGTGGACCATGGAGTTGGGGACGATCGACGGAGAACCCGTCCTCCTCGTGCTTTTCCAGCGAGGCGACCAGTGGCAGGTCGCGTGGCCGGTTCGTGTCCATGTCGCCGGTCGCGTCATCGACCGCATCGAAGACTATTATGCCTGCCCGTGGGTCGTTGGAAACGCCTCGGAGTCCGACTTGACGCTCACGCCTTGGCCAGCCGTTTTGGGAAGAGCATAAGGCGACGATTTCTCACTCTGGCTTGGCGGAGTCACGCTGGTGAATTCTCAACGAAAAATCGTGGCGTGCCTCGGATCGAGCAGCACGGCGGGCAAGGGCCAGGCATTCGATTGGATCGCGGAGCTCCGCCGGCGGCCGGGCAACGGGCAATTTGAGTTCCGGAATTTTGGCGTCGGCGGCGACTTGGCCTACAACGCGCTGCAGCGGTTGCCGGATGTGCTCGCCTGTCGTCCCGACAAGGTCATCGTCTGGGTCGGCGGGAATGATGTTCTCACGCTCGTGTCACGCAAAGTGCGGCGATTCTTTACGTTTTGGAAGCGTCTGCCCCGCACGCCTTCGCCCGATTGGTTCCACGAGAATCTGGCCGAGATAGCACGCAGGCTGAAGCGCGAGACGGCGGCGGACATCGGCCTTTGCTCGCTCCCTCCGATAGGAGAAGCGCCGGATTCGGACGACCCGTTCCAGAGCGAGCTCAACCGGCGGATCAAGGAATATTCTGCGATCGTGGCGGCCATCGCGCACGAGGAACGCTGCGGCTATGTCCCGCTCCATGAGGCGCTCACCGAGGCGGTTCGCGCCTCGCCTGGCCGGGCCTACACGGCGTTCAACTTTCTTCCATTCTATCGCGATGCTTTTCGCGTACTGGTGCTGCGGCAGCGTCCGGATGATGTCGCCCGCGTAAATGGCTGGCTATTTCACACCGACGGCGTGCACTTGAACAGCCGGGCAGGGCTGATCGTGGCGGATCGCCTACAGAAATTCGTTCAGGCCTGAACCCTGAGCGGCAAGGCTGTATCCGATTTGCGCACCTATCTGAATGTCTTATCGCGCAGGCTGGCGGCCGGTTTATCGACCTAGCAACATCGCCACGCGCGATGCCAAAAGTTTAACGACGAACCCTAGAGGATAACCCCGGTGGCTCGGCACGTCGTCAGGAATGACATCGCTGTCCGACTTGAACTTAGTGCAAATCCGCAGCTGCAGTGGCGGGAGTTCTCCGTGAAACCGCGCTCTGTATGCCGAGACCCAATGCGGACCTCTATCGAAGTTCATTAACATCGCTGAATTGCAGCACATGGCGATGACCCTATTCGTGGCTGAAGTTTCCTTAAGCTTGTAACCCCTCAGCAATTCGGCCCCCTTGGAGCACTCGATGCGGTCCTTTCGATAGAGGATGTATGCGGTGCCGCCATCGGGATCGCGTATGGCGCCAGCACCTGGCAAAGCTTCGATCTGATCAGCTCCCTTCCGGCAGTCGTCGCAGTAGCAGGCACTGCTCACGATCGGCCTGCCAAAGGCTTTGAGTTCGACGCCACCGCAAGAGCAAGTTGCGGTCATGATAGGTGAGTGCGTCATCTGCTGGTGATCATCATGCGATTGCCCTCGCTGTCCCGAAATTCCGCGATCGAGCGCCCCGGTTGCCATGGCGCAGGGCGCGGTTCTGCTATGATCTCGGCGCCTCGCGATTTGAGTCTCTGAACGGTGACTTCGATTTCGTTGTCAACCAGCACGAGGACGGGCTCCTCAGATGGTGTTTCGTCCTTGCGCCTTAGGAAGTGGAGGGTGGTTTCGGCACCTGGAAATCCGAGTTCGATCCATCGCCACCCATCATTGCCCATTGGCTGATCGGCGACGACGCGGCAGTTCAGGTGATCGATGTAGAACGCCTTGGCGCGTTCCTGGTCGAACACCGGAAGCTCCGCGAACTGGATGTGCATTGTCGATCTCTCCCCATTGCATCCCGGCTCAAATCAAACTAGACGGTCCAGTACTATGAGTCAATTAGCAGCGCAGGCGCCAGAGGCATGACCAGGACGCCCTCAGCAGGTGTTTCACAAGAACTCGACGAGCAGGGCCGATCGGCACAAAAGCGGCGGGCCATCCTCGATGCGGCGACAGAGGTGTTTCTGCAAAAAGGCTATCTGGCCACCAGTATGGATGAGATCGCAGCGCTTGCGGCGGTGTCGAAGCAGACCGTCTATAAAAATTTTCCAGGCAAGGAGACGCTGTTCGTGGAGATCGTAAGCAGCGTGACCAATCGAGCCAGCGATCGGGTCCACAGTGAAATGCCGGACCTCGCTGAGGGCGAGGATGTTGCCGAATATCTTCAGCGCTATGCGTACCGACAGCTTACCGTGGTGCTCACGCCGCGTGTCATGCAGCTGCGCCGTCTGGTGATCGGCGAGGTCGGCCGCTTCCCAGAACTGGCAAAGGCGCTCTTCGATGGCGGACCCGGGCGCGCAATTGCGGCGATGGCAGTGTTGTTCGAGCGCTTGGCTGATCGCGGCCTGCTTGCGATCGATGATCCGGCCGTCGCCGCTTCCCAGTTCAATTGGTTGATTATGGGCGAGCCATTGAACAGGGCCATGCTGTTGGGTGACGAGTCGATTCCGAAACCGGCGAAGCTTCGACGGCACGCCGCGGCCGGCGTACGGGTGTTCCTTGCGTCATACGGCAAGTGAGGCACGCCACGGCGACGAGCGAATGCCGGGCGCTACCGTGCGGACCGTACGGCCGTGTTTGACGGTCCTTTTTTGGTCCCCAGTGGGTCGCGGCTTGTTGCGGCGCGGCTGTCGAAAATCGACCGATTGTTGTCGATAGTCGCCGAAACCGAATCGCCGAAATTCCCTTTTGAAATCAAGAACGCAGATTTCTGACGGATCGCAGAGTCGGTTCTTTAGGGCGTGCAGAAAAGTTTGTGCTGCCGCGTCAACGCGTTACCATGGCTCAAAACGATCGAGTGGGAATGAACTCAATTCGGTCCGACGGACGTTAGGGTATCGGATGGGTTGTGATCAGGCGGGAACGTACGTCACCCTGATGGCGTCCTCGCCAACCCGGTCGCTGGCCACGAGACGCAGCGGCGGCCGCGGGCCGGCGAAGAATGGCTTGCCGCGACCAAGCACGATGGGACGGAAGTAGAGCCGGTACTCATCGATAAGGCCAAGCTCGGTCAGACTACCCGCAAGCTCCGGTCCGGCGACTTCGATCTCGCCCTCGTGTTCGGCTTTAAGCGCCCTAACGAACCCTTTGAGATCGTCGTCCACCAGCGTCGCGTTCGGCCCGACCGACTTCAGGGTGCGAGAGACGACCCATTTCGGCTGCGCCCGCCAGGCCGCCGCAAAGTCGCGCCCGACCTGGTCCTGTCCCGGCTGATCCTCGTCCCAATAGCGCATTACCTCGTACATGCGCCGGCCGTAGAGGCTGCCGGCGATCCCGCGCACATGGGCGTTGAAGTGGCGATGGAGCGCCTCTCCGGGCATCGGCAGCCCGGGCCCGCCCTCGGCGCCAGCGACATAGCCGTCGAGCGACTGCATCATTCCGAACACAAGCTTCGCCATGCACAGGCTCCTATCGATCGACGACGATCCGATGGGATCGCATTCATTTATACCTCGCCCTCACTTCGTCGGTTCGTTGGCTGCACACATTCTCTGACGTGTCACGTTGGCCGGTAAATCTGCGCCACCGCGCCCCCCGGGAAGGCTTTCGAGCTCACCAGCTTGAGAGACATCGGCGCGGCGAGTTCGGAGAACAGCGGTAGGCCTTTGCCCAGCGCCACGGGGGCCACCATCAGGGCGAGCTGGTCGACCAGTCCTTGGGCGACGAGACTGCGGGCGAAGCTCACTCCGGCGTGGGCGATGATCGGCTTGCCCTCTTGGGCTTTCAACTTCGCGACTTCCTCCGCCAAGTCACCGCTCGCCACATAGGCCTCCGCCCAACTTTCACCACCGGGCTGCAACTTCGCCGGCTGTCCGGTTCCCGCGTTGACGGCGCGAGCCTCATCGAGCGCCGCCGACTTGCTCACCTCGCTCAGGATCTCCGGTCCCCGTCGTGAGAAGACGGCCTTGAGGATCTGGTTCATCGGCGCCGCGAACTGCTCGCAGGAGGTCGGCGACCAGGCGGCCATGTCACGGAAGCTGCGGCTGCCCATGATGTGCAGGCTCGAGTTCCATATGAACTCTACGCCCCAGGCCTTCGCCTCTTGATCGGCGCCGAACATCCATCTGTTTCGGCCATCCAGGTCACTCACGAAGCCGTCGATCGATATGGACATCTTCAAGATCAGGTCTCTCATCGCTTCTTCCTTGCCCTGGTGAGACCCAAGGACGGGCCAGACCGGTCAGTTCCGACAATTCGTTGCGGGATAGTCCGACAACGCTTGCGCGCCGCCGAAGAAGGAATACCGAGCTTCCTTGCCTGGTCGGCGAGGGTGTCGTTGATGCCGCGCCAAATTCTGGTTCAGCGCCGTTTGTCAAAGCAGCGCACCTGAAGGTTGCGGCTGAGGCAACTGCCGTCCGCCAGATGGCGAGAGGCATGTGAGACGAAGCCGGTGCACGCCGACTGATTTGATTCCCAAAACCGGATACGGGTCTTTCCGTAACGGCGCCAATCAGGTTATCGATTTTTCTCGGCCGGGTTCTCCTTTCGTGGCGCCGAGGCGGGTAAGCAGATTGAGCGTGATCCTGCCGACATCGTTCATGGCGCCTGCGGCTGGCAGCGCGCCGCACCAGGCAACCGAGCTTGCGGAAAAGATCAAGCCGCCTGCTGCGAGCTTTCGCAGGGTCATTTCGGCGCAGCGGCGGGCGATGCGTTGCGTATCCCCGCCCTCATACCAGCGCGTCGGATCCTGGAAGAAGCTGTCGGGAAATCCCGTCGCACGCGCGATCACGACGGTGTCACCGGGAGTGCCGAGGGCTGGGTCCGTCGCATCCACTTCGTAGCCCGCGGCACCGCCCAGCACCATGCCGTCGGTGCCGAAGGTCGCATTTTCAACGCCTTCGAACAGCCATGCGCATCCTGCTTCATGGCTTTCCTCAGTGCGCGTGAAGGGGCGTGCGCCATCGAAACCCATCAATGAGATCGCGCCACCGATCAGCGTGAATTCGCCTCGGCCGCGGCAACGGAGATAGCCGCCTGGTTCGTTGGTGATCGACAGCGCCTGTTCGGCGACCGGGCCGTCCCAGGTGCGGCCGGCCTCCAGCGGCGAGCGCCGCAACTCCATCAGATCGTCCTTGAAAGCCACAGTGGCAGCAAAGCCGTTTCCGCCGAGATAGGCGATGCTGCCGCCTTCGGCTACAAACTGCCGCAGCGCCTGCTCCATCTCGATCGACATATATTCGGGATGACTGCCGGTGACGACGGCTTGATGTCGACGCAAACCGTCTATGCCGCATTCGTGCAAATCGTGATCGGTCATGACGTCAAACACGATTCCATTGTCGTGGCAGAATCGGAGGAAATGCAGATCGACCGGCAAATTGTGTGGGCAGCCGCAGAGCGGATAATCGTAATCGTCCCTGAGCGTCACTTTCGGCTTTTTGTAGGAGCAAATGGAAACACCGCTAAGGTCGGAATGGTAGTCGTAAGGGGATTTCAGATTGTTGGCGATCGCGAAGCGATGTCCGCGGTCGTCGCCTTTCCATTCATAAAGATGATCCGGGAGACATTCGTCCGCGTAAGCGAGATAGGTCGCCGTCGGCACGAGATACAACAGCGGCGACGAAACCTGTGAAGAGGTGACGAAGAACACCACGCGTTCGTAGCCACCCTCCCATTCGACCTGGAACGCGTAGACGCCTGGGTGTGCGTTTTCAGGGATCGTCGCGCGGTGCGATGCCGGCCACTCAAGCGGGCCGATATCGTCGTCGTGGCAATGGATAGCGTCGTAGTGCGACGGCACCAAGCGAGGCTCGAAGCTCGATCCGTCCCAGCGTGCCGAAGTCACGCAGAAGGCTGGCTGATTGATCACGTCGAGGAGCAACGGATCTGCTCCGCCCGACGACAGGATCGGCTGCGTTGGTAACAGCGTCGGGAAATCCCAGGCAATGGTCCCGTGTGGGGTGTCGAGCCGGATCGCAGCAAATTTCGCGTTGAGGGTAGGTTCGTGGTTGGTGGCACTTGCGCCGAAATGGATGCCGTGCGCCTGGAGGTTCCGCGCCGGGCCGCCAAAACCTTCATGGAGTTCGTAAGGCGCGAGACGGTCGTGGGATTTGATGCGCAGACGCGATTGTTCCTGCCGCAGGTCCAACTCGACGGTGAGCCACACACCAGTTGGCGCCTTCTTCTCGACAAAGGTTTCGTCACCGATTTTCACGACAAATGCGCCGTCGCGGAGGCGCAGCCCGAGGGCGCCTGCCTCCAGGATCGTGCGCGCACCTTCGTTGCGCGTGAGGAACAGCTCAAAACGTATGACGTGGACGGCTTGTACTTTGGCCAGTTCGCCGGCTCGCACGAACAGGAACGACCCTTGGTCGAAATGCCGACGCCGTGCTTCACCTACCGTTTCGATGGGCCAGGCGAGAAATTCCGGAGCCGGCTTGTCGAGCCGGCAAATTCGTGTGGCCTTTATCGGCCGATCGCATGACAGGCTGAGCTTGATCCGCTGGCCTGCTTTGGCACTCCAGGGGGTGGTATAGCCAACCACGCTCATCGCGTCGTGGTCTACTGCGCGCTTCATCTATCCCTCCCGATGAACTCCAGATGGGCTGGGGCGAACCGCGTAGTCCGGTCCGATGTCGGCCAATGCGCTGCCGCTCTGACAAGTTCCGCATGGCGCACTACAGCCATGATGTACATGCTTGTATAGATAAGCTGCATTCGGATAGTCTCGACGCGATCGGTCCAAGCGCGACATTACCAAGGAGGATGACATGCGCAACGCATCTCTCTTCGATCTGTCAGGCAGGAAGGCGCTTGTAACCGGCGCAAGCCGTGGCATCGGGCGCAGCATCGCCGAGGCGCTCAGCGCGGCCGGCGCCGACGTCGCGGTCACGGCGCGCAGCGTGGCCTCGCTCGAGAAGACGATGGCCGCCATCCGCACCGCCGGCGGGGTCGCGCATGCCATCGCCCTGGATGTCACCGATGTCGACCGCTGCCGGGCGGCGACTGCCGAGGCCGGCAGCCTGCTCGGAGGTCTCGATATTCTCGTCAACAATGCGGGGGTGGAAGAGGTCCGGCCTTCACTCGATGTCGACGAGGCCTTGTGGGACCGGATTGTCGCTACGAATCTCAAAGGCGCCTTCTTCTGCGCCCAAGCCGCCGCGCGGCAGATGAGAGACGCCGGACGGCCCGGCGTCATTATCAATCTCTGCTCGCTGACCTCCGAGGTTGGGGTCCCCACGGCGGTGCCGTACGGCTCGTCGAAATCAGGCCTCCTCGGCATGACGCGGGCGCTTGCAGCGGAGTGGGCCGATCTCGGGATCCGGGTCAACGCCATTGCGCCTGGCTATTTCAGGACAGCGATGACAGACGTGTTCTACAGCAACGAGGCATGGCAGCAATCGATGCTCGCCAAGATTCCGCAGCGCCGTTTTGGTGATCTCTCGGACCTGCACGGAATCGCGGTGTTCCTCGCTTCGGATGCGGCAGCCTACATAACCGGCCAGTCCATTCCCGTGGATGGAGGCTTTCTCGCATCGATTTGAAGGCTTCAGGGGCCGGAGACGTGTCCCAGAAGTGATCGACAAGCGCTAATCGTAATTGCGTTCTAAGAAAAGGAGCCGCCATGTCTGACGTCAGCTTCCACCGCCTGTCATCCCTCAGTGTCGATCAGCGGGCCAGTTTACTGAAACGCGCCGAAGGAGATCTGTCTTCCTTCATCGAAAAGGTCCGTCCAATCATCCAGGCCGTCAAGGATGAAGGTGACGCGGCACTGCTCCGGTTTGCACGCGAACTCGACAAAGCCGATGTTGCCGACGGTGGACTGAAAGTTTCGGAAGCGGAGTTCGACGCGGCATTCGACAAGGTCGAGAAGGATGTCGTGGAGAGTATCCGGTTCGGCATCGAGAACATAAGGCATTTCCACGAGGAGCAGCGCCCGGAAACAATGTGGCTCAAGGAAGTTCGGCCAGGCGCCTATGCGGGCGACCGATACACACCGATTGCTTCCGTTGCGCTTTATGTTCCGCGCGGCAAAGGCGCCTTTCCCTCGGTGACGATGATGACCTCGGTTCCGGCGGTGATTGCCGGGGTTCCCCAGATCGCGATCGTGACGCCTGCGACTTCGGATGGTTCCGTCGACGCCGCGACGCTGGTTGCTGCCCGCATCGCCGGCGTGGAGACCGTGTACAAGTGCGGCGGCGCCCATGCGGTCGCCGCCGTCGCCTATGGGACCGAGACCGTGAAGCCTGCCGTCAAGATCGTCGGGCCGGGGAGCCCCTGGGTGGTGGCGGCAAAGAGCGTGTTGTCCCCGATCATCAACACAGGTCTCCCCGCCGGTCCTTCCGAAGCGATCATTTTTGCCGATCACAGCGTCGACGGCGGCCTGGCCGCTCTTGACCTGTTGATCGAGGCCGAGCACGGGCCGGATTCCTCGGCCTACCTGGTGACGCACAGCCGCAAGGTCGCCGAAGCCGCGTTGATTGCGATACCGGAACACTGGTCCAGGATGAGCGAACAGCGTGTGGAGTTCTCACGCGCGGTGCTGACTGGGAAGCGCGGCGGCATCGTGCTGACCGAGTCGCTGGAGGACAGCTACCGGTTCATCAACGACTATGCGCCGGAGCACCTCGAGATTCTGTCAACGGAGCCATTTGCGCATCTCGGACGTATCACGGAAGCCGCCGAGATCCTCATGGGTCCGCATACGCCGGTGACCCTCGCCAACTTCGTCCTCGGGCCCAATGCGGTGCTGCCGACCAGCCGGTGGGCGCGAACCTTTGGACCGCTTTCCGTGACGGATTTCGTCAAGAGATCGTCGGTCGGCTATGTGACCTCGGCGGCCTATCCGGAACTCGCCCTGCATGCCCGCAGGCTCGCCCGCTACGAAGGATTCAGCTCGCATGAGAACGCGGTTTCGGAGATCCGCGATCGCTATCTCGCCGGCTGAGCGGAAATGATGACGATGAGGGCGGCGCGACTCTATGGACCCGGCGACTTGCGCGTCGAGGATATCGCCGCGCCAGGCGCTCCCGAACCAGGCTGGGTGAAGCTAAGGGTCGATGCCGCAGGCATTTGCGGTTCCGATCTCCACAACTTCCGCACGGGCCAATGGATAAGCCGATCGCCTTCGACGGCTGGCCATGAGCTGACAGGCACGGTGATTGCCATCGGCGAGGGCGTGGATACCGTCGGTGTTGGCGACCGAGTGGTCGCCGATTCCCGTTTCTGGTGTGGAGAATGCGCGCAATGCCATGCAGGCAAGCGGCATCTTTGCACGTCGCTGGGCTTCGTCGGCGAGATATGCGACGGCGGATTTGCCGAACAGGCGGTCCTGCCCGCACGCCTCCTGCACATCGTCGATGCCGTGCTTGACGAACGGGTCGCGGCGATGGCCGAGCCGCTGGCTGTAGCGTTGCACGCAGTGCGGCGTCTGCCGAAAACGGCCGGCTCCGTTCTTGTCGTCGGCTGCGGGACTATCGGCGGGCTTGCCGCACTGCTGCTTTCCCGGACATTCGCAGGTACCGTGCTCATCGCCGACCGCAATCAGGGCCGCTGCGCCCGGGTGGCGAGGATCACCGGCGCCAGCATCGTCGACTTGAACCGGGACGCCATTGCCGCCGCCACCGCGGATGCCCCCTTGCTCGCTGCCGTCGAAGCAACCGGCAGCGTCGCAGCACTCGGCCAGTTGCTCGGCGTTCTCGATGCCGGCGGCACCGTTGCGATGGTCGGCATATTCCATGGCCGCCTCGACATCGATCCCAACATCCTGGTTGAACGCGAAATCGCATTGCTGGGATGCCACGCCTTTGCCGATGAGCTTCCCGACGCCATTCGGATGCTCGGCGAATTGACCGAGCCCATGGTCGAACTGATCGACCGCGAGATCGGCCTGGATGATGTTCCCGCAGCCTATGAGCGGCTGTTGGCGGGGCAGGGCGATGGTTTGAAAACAATCATCCGGATGCGGTCTGCCGGGCGCGTGTGATTTCCGAACCTTGCCGGAAAGGATTTTTGAAATGATCACTTTGCCCGACACCGCCAGCCCTCTTTACGAGAAGGTCAAGGACTACATCCTGACGAACATCGGAACGGGGCGATGGAGCAAGGACCGCAAGCTGCCGTCCGAAAATGAATTCGTGGCGACACTCGGCGTGTCTCGGATGACGGTCCATCGTGCCTTGCGGGAGTTGACCTCTGCGGGTTTTCTGATCCGGCTCCAGGGCGTCGGCACATTCATCGCGCCACCTCGACCGCAATCCGCACTGATCGAGATCAACAACATCGCGGCGGAAATTGTCGCGCGGGGAAACAGGCATCGCTCCGAGGTTATCGTCCTCGAAAAGATCATGCCGACAAAGGAGCTCGCGCTTTCGTTCGAGTTTGCAAAGCGCGTGTCGGTCTATCATTCCATCGTCGTCAACTTCGAGAACGACCTGCCTGTGCAACTGGAAGAGCGCTTCGTCAACCCGGGCCTGATACCCGACTATGACAAGCAGGATTTTTCCAAGACAGCGACCTACGACTACCTCATGCAGAAAACCCCGGTGACGGAGGTCGAGCATATCATCTCAGCGACCCCTGCCGATATCGAAACGGCACGGCATCTGGGCATCGATACCGGCAGCTGCTGCCTGTTTCTGCATCGCCGGACATGGACGGGCGCCGTCGTTGCCACGATCAGCAAGCTGACTTACGTTGGCAGCCGCTACTCGCTTGGCAGTCGATATTCTCCATCCAAAAAAACCTGATCGCAGTGAAGCGAATCAGAGTCGGAAGGAGGGGCTAACTTGTATATGCATGTATGTATTTAGCCTTGACATCCGCTGTTGCTGACGTTGAAGTGTCGTCGCACTTTCGTTGAACGAACAGCTAAGATGCCGAGGCACGGTGCCGCAAGAGCAGAAGCCCGCATTCTCACCAGGCCGGATGTTTGGTTCAAAAAAGCGGCCTAATCATCAAGGGGAACAAGATGATGCGTAACCTAGCAGGACAATTTCGGGCACTCGTTATGGCTGCTGCCGTCGGGTTTGCCCCGGCGGTCTACGCGGCCGACACGACAATTCCGGCGACGCCTGAGGCAGGAACATTCAAGATCGGCATCGAGCCATGGCTTGGCTACGGCCAGTGGCACGTCGCCGAAGCCAAGGGTCTGTTCAAGGCGAACGGGCTGTCCGACGTGCAGATCGTGAACTTCGCCGAGGACAAGGACATCAACGCCGCCCTGGCGAGCGGCCAGCTCGATGCCGCCAACATCGCGACCCACACGGCTATGGGCATGGTTGCGGCCGGCCTGCCGGTGAAGATCGTGCTTCTGCTCGACGTCAGCATGACGGCAGACGCCATGATCGCCGGCAAGGACGTCGCCTCCGTCGCCGACCTCAAGGGCAAACAGGTGGCTTTCGAGGAAGGCACGACGAGCGA
This sequence comes from Mesorhizobium sp. M1307, assembly GCF_040318155.1. Lineage (NCBI taxonomy): Bacteria > Pseudomonadati > Pseudomonadota > Alphaproteobacteria > Hyphomicrobiales > Phyllobacteriaceae > Mesorhizobium > Mesorhizobium sp. M1307. The sequence continues at coordinate 101,033 of NZ_JAMYLR010000003.1, forward strand.
CATCCTGCTCAAATACGCGCTCGCCAAGAATGGCATGTCCATCGCCGATGTCCAGCCGGTTCCAATGCCGGCGGCGGATGCCGGCAGCGCGTTGATCGCTGGCCAGGTCCCGGTCGCGGTTACCTATGAGCCTTATCTCACCGCGGCCAGGGCACAGAACAAGGACGTCAAGCTGCTCTTCACCGCAGGCGAAGATCCTGGCCTGATCAGTGACGTGTTCGTGGTGCGCGATGAGGTGATCAAGTCGCGTCCCGGCCAGGTGCTTGCCATGATCAAGACCTGGGATGCGGCCCTGAAGGCTTACAATGCCGACACGCCCGACGGCCGGGCGATCATCTCCAAGGCGGTCGGTTCGAGCGTCGAAGACCTCAACACCGCCTTTGATGGCGTGCGATACTATACTCTCGCCGAAAACAAGGATGCGCTGACGGGCGAATTTTCCACCAAGACATTCGCCGATGTCGAGGCAGCCGCCAAGAACGCCGGGCTGCTTCAGGCGGACGTGACGCCGGAGCAGATGATCGACCCGTCATTCGTCAAGGCCGCGAAATGACGAGGGCCGGCTCGCGGTGGTGACGCAAATGTCCGAGCAGCGTGCGACCAAGCCAAGCCCGTCTCACGCAGCGCCGGGGCCGGTGATCAAACAGCCGATGCGCCGTCGCCGATCCTCCGGGATCGGCGCGCCCATCGCACGCTCGCGCTTCCTGATGATAGCAGTGGCGGTTTTTGCCGGCCTCGGCCTCGCCTGGTGGGCGGCAACAGGGCTGGGGCTGGTAAAGCCGATTTTCCTGCCCTCGCCGGGGAGCGTGGTGAGCCAGCTCGGCAAGCTCTCGGGTGACGGCACGCTGTGGCTGGATCTCAGGACCTCGATATACCGTATTTCTGTTGGCTTCCTCATCGCCTCGGCATTGGCGATTCCGATTGGCGTGCTGATCGGCAGCTTCAGGACTTGGGAAGCGGCGATCGAGCCGCTTGTGGATTTCATCCGCTACATGCCGGTGGTCGCTTTCGTACCCCTCTCCATCCTGTGGTCGGGGACGGGCGATGCCCAGAAGTTCCTGATCATCTTCATCGGCACCTTCTTTCAGCAGGTGCTGATGATCATGGACAATGTGAAGCGGGTTCCCGCTGATTTCATCGGCCTTGGCAGGACACTCGGCCTGTCGGATCGCAGGATCCTGACGCGCATCGTGGTTCCCAGCGCCTTGCCAGGCATCTGGGACACGTTGCGCATCAGTCTCGGCTGGGCATGGACCTGGCTGGTGTTGGCGGAACTTGTCGCGGCGACATCAGGCCTCGGCTACCGCATCACCGTGTCCCAACGCTATTTCCAGACAAACACCATCATCGGCTACATCCTGCTGCTGGGCGTGCTTGGCCTCATTACCGACCAGGTCATGAAGGCACTGGGAAAAGTGCTGTTCCGGCAGGAGGGCCACGTGCAATGAGGCCGGGCCGATGAGTTTGCCCAAATTGGGGATCAAAGGTCTCTACAAGAGCTTCGGCACGGGCGCGCGGCGCACGGAAGTGCTGCGCGATATCAATCTCGATCTTGCCGACAACGAGTTCGTCTCGCTGGTAGGCACGTCGGGTTGCGGCAAGAGCACGCTGCTGTCGATCGTTGCCGGACTGCAGGATTTCGACGCGGGAGATCTTGCCATCGATGGCGCGCCGATCCTGCAGCCGGGCCTCGACCGCGGAGTCGTCTTCCAGTCCTACACCCTGCTTCCCTGGCTGACGGCGCAGCAGAATATCGAGTTCGCGCTCAAGGCCGCGGGTCATGATCGCGCGACCTGCCGCAGGATAGCACGCGAGCATCTCGATCTGGTCAAGCTCCCGCACAGCGCCAATCGTTATCCGTCTGAGCTTTCCGGCGGCATGAAGCAACGGGTGGCCATAGCGCGTGCTCTTTCCTATCGACCCAAAATGCTTCTGATGGACGAGCCCTTTGGCGCGCTCGATGCCTTGACCAGGCATCAGATGCAGGAACTCCTGACGCAGATCTGGGAGGAGCACAGGCTCACCGTGCTCTTCGTCACCCATGATGTGGAAGAAGCCGTCTACCTGTCGGACCGCATCATCGTGATGGGGATCGGCCCAGGACGCATCATGCAGACCTTCAATGTCGACATCGAGCGCCCGCGCCGGGAAGAGGTCATGGAAACCCCGGCCTTCATGGATTTGCAGCGCAGCGTGCACAAGGCGATCCGCGAGGCCTCAAAACGTCCCGAAATGGTTTAGGCGAGCCACTCAATTACTTACAATCGGCGACCAGGGTTGCGCCCAATCTCGATATCGCGCCATCGCAATTCCTGACTAGAGGAGCCGCGATCGGCGGCTTTCTCCTCAACCTCGAAAAAAATTTGCAGGACAATGTCGATTTCCTAAACTCCGTTCGTCGTTTCGATGCCGGCCGGTGAGTCCGGCTCAACAAGGAGACAGACGATGCGTGTGATGGTGCTCGTGAAGGCTACCGAGGACAGCGAAAAGGGCTTTGTCCCCACGCCCGAGGCGAAGGAGGCGATGGAGGCGATGGGCAGGTTTAACGACGAGCTGCGCAATGCCGGCATCTTGCTCGACGCCGATGGCCTCAAGCCCTCCTCGCAGGGCAAGCGCGTTGCCTTCGATGGCCCCCGCCGGACGGTCATCGACGGGCCTTTCGCCGAGACCCGCGAACTGGTCGCCGGCTTTTGGCTCTGGGAAGTCAAGGACATGGACGAGGCGGTCGCTTGGGTGAAGCGCTGCCCCAATCCCATGCCGGGACCGAGCGAGATTGAAATCCGGCCGCTGTACGAGATGGCTGATTGGCAATGGGAATCTGACGCCGGAGGTCACGGAAATCCATGACCGGACGCGCGAGAAGCTCAGCGGCAACTGAACCTGTCGGCCGCAACCTGCTTTGCCTTCGTTATGGCTTTGGCCAATAAGGCAGCATGACGGCAGGCGAGACGCAGCAGGCGATCGAGGCGATTTTTCGCATTGAACGAGCCCGGCTCATCGCGGGCCTGGCCCGCCTCGTGCGCAATGTCGATCTTGCAGAGGAACTGGTGCAGGACGCCCTGGTCATAGCCTTATCCGAATGGTCCAGGACCGGCGTTCCGGCCAATCCCGGCGCTTGGCTGATGACGGTCGCCAAACGCCGCGCCATCGACGCGATCCGTCACGACAAGATGCGCGAGCGCAAGCATGAGGAGATCGCGCGGGAGCTGGACGGCGAGTGCGATGGTACGGCCGAGGGAAACGAAATGGCCATGAACGACGATCTTGGCGACGAGCTGCTGGGCCTCATCTTCACAGCCTGCCATCCCATACTTTCGGCCGACACCCGCGCGGCCCTCACGCTGCGTGTCATCGGCGGCCTGACGACAGACGAGATCGCCCGTGCTTTCCTGTCGAGCGAGGTGACGATCGCCCAGCGCATCGTCCGCGCAAAGAGGACGATCGGAAAGGCCGGGCTCAGCTTCGAGGTGCCGCGCGGCGCCGAGCGTGCGGCGCGTCTGTCCTCGGTGCTGGAGGTCATCTATCTCATCTTCAATGAAGGCTATGCTGCCACGGCAGGCGACGACCTTGTCCGGCCGAGCCTGTGCCTGGAGGCACAACGGCTCGGCCGCATGCTGGCGGGGTTGATGGCCGAGGATGCCGAGGTGTTCGGCCTGCTGGCTCTGATGGAAATCCAGGCATCGCGCCTGCCGGCACGCATCGGGCCGGACGGCGCCCTCTTGACCCTGACCGAGCAAAACCGCGCGCGCTGGGACCAGCTGCTGATCCGCCGAGGCCTTGACGCGCTGGCCCGTGCCGAAGCCCTCGGGGGCGATGGCCCCTATGTGTTGCAGGCCGCGCTTGCAGCCTGTCACGCGCGGGCGCGCAGTCCGGCCGACACCGACTGGCCCCGGATCGCAGCGCTCTACGACCGGCTGCGTGCAGTGATGCCCTCGCCGGTGGTCGATCTCAATCGAGCGGTCGCCCACAGCATGGCGTTCGGGCCCGAAGCGGGCCTGCGGTTGGTAGACGAGATTGCCGACGCCGCCGCCTTGCGCAATTATGCGCCATTGCCGGCGGCGAGGGGCGATTTTCTGTTTCGGGCCGGCCGGCTGGCCGAGGCCCGCGCCGAATTCGAGGCTGCGGCCAAGCTCACCCGCAACGTGCGCGAAGCGGCCTTTCTCCTCGCCCGCGCAGACGCTTGTGGTTGACAGCATCGCTCTCCGTGCCCGACGCGCCGCTCGGCAACATCGAAAGCCGCCAGTTCGCTCCCGGCCAACCCCCTTCAATGAGCGTGATCAGCTCGCAACGCGAAAGGGATTAACGATGCGCAAGCCTTCGTCGAGCGCCATTGCGTGCTGCATGTCCTCTGACCAGAGTGTATCGCAGCCAGCGTGAACCGCCGCGGAGGCGATCATCGCGTCATAGGTGGAAAGGCCGTACCGCTCGGCGAGCCTCAATCCTGTTTCGTGGGTCTCGAGCGTGAGCGGATGAACCGTCAACAGGCCGCGCAGCGTGGTCAGCAGCGCATGCGTGTCGTCCCATGACATTTGCATCTTCCGACGCGCGACATTGGTGAGTTCATTGAGAACCTGCACGCTGATCGCCCCGCCATCGGCGATGGCCGCCTCGGCCCGATCCGCCTTCGCCGTGTCGCCTGACGCGATATGAAGAAGGACATTGGTATCGAAAAAACTAACGGGCATTTGCCTCGTCCCGATCGAATTTGAAGTCAGCGGGAAGCCGACCGCGGAAGGCGCGGAGACGCTTCAGCAACTCCTCACGCCCGGGCTTCCGCGCGACGCCAAGCTGGCGGGCGTCAGCGACATGGATTTCGATCTCATCGCCTTCCCTGAGTTCAAGCGCTTCGACCACAGCGGCGGGAAGGCGGACCGCAAGACTGTTTCCCCATTTGGCGACCTGCATGCCACTTCCTCTCTTAGATATACGCTGGAAGAAATGTATATCCACAAGTCGTCAAGGTCAAGAATTGCAGCCAATCGGTTTATTCATTTTGGAGGAGAGGGCCTCGATCATGCCAGCAACTGCGTCGGCACGCCGAGAATCGGTCCTGCCTCGGCGAGCCGCTGGTCGAGGGTCCACACCGTGGCGCCATGCTCCGATGCCGTCGCGAGGTGCAGGGCGTCGCCAGCACGAAGCCCGAGCATATGCTGATCGGCGAATTTCGCGGCGACCCGAAAATGCCCGCCCGTCACCGGCAGCACGGTGAAGCTCTCAGCGACAAGCCTATTGAACATCGCGAGCGCTGCCGCGCGTTGCTCCAGGTCGATCTGTCCGGTCCGAAGCTTGATCGTCATGGCGGAGGACATCTCGGTGATGGTCCAGCCGCTGATCACAAGTTGCGCTGGGTCCTGCTCCACCAGCCAGCCCTGAACGCGCGCGGTCATGGCTTCGTTGGATAGCGCCGCGATGATCAGCGAAGTATCGAGATAGGACGTCAATAGCGATCGCCATCTCGCATCGATCGCACCAGATCGGCGGCAGCCTGAGCCTGCAGAGGCATGGTTGCGGTCAGGGATTGGAGCACGACGGCGTCGATCCGTTTGCGAGGGCGGGCCACGGCCGTGAGCCTGGCGACCGGCTTGCCACGCCGGGTTATGTCGATCGAGTCTCCAGCTTCAACCCGGTCGACGAGCTCACTCAGATGTGCCTTGGCGTCCGCCAGATTGACCGCGTCCATGTCACGCTCCTGACCATGTAGATAGTCATATAGCGCATCATACTTGACGATTCCAGCGCAGAGTACTTTGGCACACCAGGCTGCCCCAGGTCAGCGACTGTCGCGGCGCGCGACCATTTTCTCGTTCCACTTCTTGAAGACCGCTGTGTGAGCGAAGCAGGTGATCGCTCCTGCAACGAGAATTATGCCGCTTCCCGCTTGACTCACACATATCCGGGTGGTTATACATCGATCAATAGCCGAAGGGTTATCGATCCCAATGCCAAACGCTCACGATGTACTCTTCAGAACGCTTGCCGATCCGACTCGGCGCGCTATTTTTGAGCGGCTGTGTCGCGAAGGAGAGCAGACGGTCGGGGCTCTAACGGCTCAGGCCGGGATCTCGCAACCGGCCGTGTCAAAACATCTCGGCGTTTTGAGGCAGGCCGGGCTCGTGCGCGACCGCCATGCAGGGCGACAGACCCATTATAGCGCGCAGCTTGCTGCGCTTGCCCCCCTGATTGACTGGACAAGCCAGATGACCGGGTTCTGGCAGAGCCGGTTCGACGACCTCGAAGACCTGCTCAAAAGGATGGACCAGTGAACGAAATGGCGACCGAAACGCTCTCCGTCGTTGTCGAACGGGAAATCGCTTATCCGCCCGAGAAGATCTGGCGCGCGCTCACGCAACCACACTTGATCGAGGAGTGGCTCATGAAAAATGACTTCAAACCTGTCGCGGACCACCGTTTCAATCTTCACGCAGACTGGGGCGCTGTCGAATGTCAGGTGCAGACGGTCGAGCCGAACAGAACACTGACTTACACGTGGGATACCAAGGATCTCAAGAGTGTCGTCTCCTGGACCCTCACCCCCACGAGCACCGGAGCCCGCTTGCGCATGGAACAGTCGGGCTTCCGGCCGGATCAGCAGCCTTACTTCCGGGGTGCCAAAGTCGGCTGGCCGAGGTTCTTTGACGATCTGGAGCAGGTTCTGGCGCGGACGGACTGAGATCCGCTGGGCTATCCAAGCAAGGGCTCTGTTACAGAGCGACATCACGAGGCGATAATGGAGGCAAGCCAATGAAGATCAAGTTGGCCAAAGTATACGTGGACGACCAGGAAAAGGCACTGGGCTTTTACACCGAAACGCTCGGCTTTACCAAGAAGGCCGATTTCAGCAATGGGCCGTTTCGCTGGCTGACCGTCGCATCACCCGACGAGCCGGACGGTGCCGAGCTGCAACTCGCGCTCAATGACAACCCGGCGGCCAAGGCCTACCAGCAAGCCATTTTCCAGCAGGGCCAGCCCGCGGTCATGTTCTTCACCGATAACGTCAAGGGCGACTACGAGCGCATAAAAGCGCGCGGCGCCGAGTTCACGATGCCGCCGACCGAAGTAACCGGCTCGACCATCGCCCAGCTGAACGACAACTGCGGCAACCTCGTTCAAATCACCCAACTGGCGCGCTGGTAAAGCATGCGTTCAGTGGCGTGGCTGCCCGGCGGGAGTCGCCAAACGGGCCGCCCGATCCGCTTCGGTTCGTCTTCAGAGGAGGTCTCAATGGATTGGAACAAATGGGTTCGGCAGATCCACCGCTGGCTGTCGATTATCTTTGCGGCGGTCGTCGCCGCCATCTTCATCAGCCTGGGAGCAGGCAAGGAACCCGCCTACTGGGTATACCTCTTGCCGCTGTTTCCACTCGGCTTGCTCCTGCTTACCGGTCTGTACATGTTCGTGCTGCCTTACGCTCCCAAGTGGCGCAACGCAGGGGGCACCGGCGCATTGGAGTGAACGCATGGCCAACAAGACGTCCATCAAGTCAGCGGCGGTCGCGAAGAAGCCCGCCGCCAAGCCTGCAGCCGCCAAGCCGGTCCTCCTCGCAGGCGGCAACCCGCAGATCCCGAAGGGTGATGATGACGCTCCTGTGCAGGCCTACATCGCGGCCATGCCGGGCTGGAAACGCGACGTCGGCCGCCGCCTCGACGCACTCATCGAGCGCAACGTTCCCAACCTGCGCAAGGCCGTCAAATGGAACTCGCCCTTCTATGGCGTAGAGGGTCAAGGCTGGTTCCTCAACTTCCATTGCTTCACAAAGTACATCAAGCTGGCTTTCTTCCGCGGCACGTCGCTGCATCCTGTCCCTCCAGGCGAGTCCAAGCACAAGGACGTGCGCTACCTCGACATCCGCGAGGACGACCAGCTCGACGAAGCTCAACTCACCGACTGGGTAAGGCAAGCCAGCCAGTTGCCTGGCGAGCGAATGTGAGTGGAATGCGAGTCATTCCCGCAAACCCGGTGCCGACTAGCGGTATTCATGTGACGGGCGAGCGGCAACAACCCTAGGGAAAGCGACAATGATGATGAAGAGTGGCTCTATGGAACGAAATGCAGAGAGCTCTCCCTCTCAGCTGATAGATGCGAGGATCAGTGAGCTGGGCGATTGGCGAGGCAAGACGCTTTCCCATGTCCGCGCTCTCGTCAAGCAGGCTGACCCGGAAGTGGTCGAGGAGTGGAAGTGGCGAGGCGTTCCGGTGTGGTCGCACGCCGGAATAATCTGCACCGGCGAGACCTACAAGAACGTCGTGAAGGTGACCTTCGCAAAAGGCGCCTCCCTGCCGGATCCTTCAGGCCTGTTCAACTCCAGTCTCGAAGGCAACACCAGGCGCGCCATCGATATCCGTGGGGGCGAAGATATAGATGAGAATGCGTTCAAGGCGCTGATACGCGCTGCTGCCGCCCTGAACACGGCCCGATAATCAGCTCCGGCCGATATGGTCGGCTAGCGGGCCGAGAGCGGCGAGCAAAGCTTCGCCGGTGGCTTGCGTCGCGTTCTCATGCGGCGCGCGCAGGTTCAGCCAGCGTCTGTCGCCGGACCGTACCGCCAGCACTGCCTTCATCGCGGAGATGAGGCCGGCGTCCTGGATGATTTTGCGGAACGCCTTGATGGCGGCATCCGCGTCAGTAATGTCCTCTCCCGCCAGTGCTGCGTCGTAGAGGGCCCGGATCGCTGCGGCATTCAGATTGACCGTCGCCGAGATGCACCCCGCAGCACCGTTGGCGAGGCCTTTCGTCAGCTGTGCCTCCGAGCTCGGGAACACCGCGACCCTTGGGGCTGCCGCAATGACCGCCGCGGTGTTGTTCCAATCGCCGGCGCTGTCCTTGTAAGCCACTACGACATCCGGAAACGCTTGGCTCAAGCGGGCGGTCAGCGCCGGGCTCACCGGTACGCCGGAATTCTGCGGGATGTGGTAGAGGATCATCCTCATCGCCGGGTTCGCCACCCGTTCGATCAGCTCGCCATAGTAGCGGGCCTGGCCGTTGTCGCCGGCGGCCGTATAGAAGAACGACGGCAGCACCATCACCCCGGCACAGCCGAGCCCGACGGCATGCGCCGTCAGCTCGACGGTCTCGGCAAGTGCTGTGACACCGGTGCCGGGCATCAGATGGCTTGGCGAAATGCCGGCCTCGACCAGCCACTCCAGCGCTTGCATGCGCTCGCGCAACGAGACGGACAAGGCCTCGCCCGTGGTGCCGAACGGCGACAGGAAATGCGCTCCCTGATCCAGCACCCATTTGGCGTGGGATATCCAGAGATCGCGGGCGATCCGGCCGTCGTTTTCGAACGGCGTCAGGATCGGTGCGATGGTTCCTTGTGGGCGGATCATGTGCGTCCTTCTAAAGCCGGCATCAAAAATGTCGAGCAAGCTACATGAAGCAATGTTGCTGAGTACCGGCCGTTCGACCTCGAGAGCAAGCGGCTCGCGCATAGGCGCGCGATTGTGATCGGGCGGCGGTTCTGAGGCTCTCGAGGTATATCCTTGTCACGGGATAACGTCGTCTGGCCGAAAGGGGGGTGACAAACGAGTTCTGCTGTTTCATCAATGCCGCCTTTTGAGGAGAAGCCCATGCGGAGGATCGGTGTCGGCATTATCGGCTGCGGCAACATTTCGGATGCCTATCTGAAGGCATCGCCACAATTCCCGGTGCTCGACATTGTCGGCGTCGCCGACATCAACCGGGCGGCGGCCGAGGCCAAGGCAGCGGCCTACGGCCTGGCTGCCATGCCGGTTGACGCGCTGTTCGCCGATCCGCGCGTCGAGATCGTGCTCAACCTGACGACGCCGCAGCATCATGTGCCGGTCGGCCTGCAGGCTGTCGGGCAAGGCAAGCACGTCTATTCCGAGAAGCCGCTGGCAACGACGCTCAGCGACGCCGAGCGGCTGGTCGCGGCCGCGCGCGAAAAGGGCGTGCGCGTCGGCTGCGCACCCGACACCTTTCTTGGCGGCTCCCACCAAACGGCGCGGCGGCTGGTCGATGAGGATACGGTCGGGACCATTGTCGCCGGCTCTGCCTTCATGCAGGTGCCCGGCCACGAGCTCTGGCATCCCAATCCGGATTTCTACTATCAGCCCGGCGGTGGGCCGATGCTCGACATGGGACCGTACTATCTGACCTGCCTGGTCAATCTCCTGGGTCCGGTAAAATCCGTGACCGGGCAGGCGAAGTCTTCCTACGCCACCCGCACCATCGGTTCTGGACCGCGCCAGGGCGAAACCATCCGGGTCGAGGTGCCGACCCATATTTCCGGCCTGCTCGCATTCGAGAATGGCGCCGCGGTCTCCATCACCACCAGCTTCGACGTCTGGAAGCATGAACACAATCACATCGAACTTTACGGAACCAGGGGCTCGATGATCGTCTCCGATCCCAACCAGTTCCAAGGCGACATCAGGACCAGCCAGCGCAAGGGCGACTGGACGGTGGCCGATCAGATCCATTCGTATGGCGACGGCAATTACCGGGGCCTCGGCCTTGCCGACATGGCGCAGGCGGTCGTCTCGGGCAGACAACACCGCGCCAGTCTCGATCTTTCCCTCCATGTCCTGGAAATCATGGAATCGATCATCTCTTCAGCAGAGATAGGCCAGCGTATCGACCTGAGATATGGCTGCGCTCGGCCGGCGCCGATGCAGGCCGACCTGCCTTTCGGAATTCTGGAATAGGGAATAATGCGATGAGCAAGACGGCACTGATTTTCTGGGGCGGCTGGGAAGGTCACACCCCGGCCCGAAGCGCCGAAATCGTCAAGGAGATGCTGGCCGGCAACGGCTTCGACGTGCAGCTGGAGCAGGGGACTTCGGCACTTGCCGATCCGCAGCTGGGCAAGCTCGATCTCATTGTCCCGGTGATCACCATGTCGACAATCGAAAAGCCGGAGCTGCAAAACCTGACCAGCGCCGTCAGGGCCGGCACCGGCCTTGCGGGCTTTCACGGCACCATGTGCGACAGCTTCCGCAACGAACCGGAATATCAGTTCATGACCGGCGGCCAGTGGGTCGCCCATCCCGGCAACATCATCGACTATCACGTCGACATCACCAGGCCAGGCGATCCGGTCATGCAGGGCATCGACGACTTCGCCTACCGTTCAGAGCAGTATTACATGCATGTCGATCCGACCAACGAGGTGCTGGCGACGACTACTTTCACCGGCGAGCATCTCGATTTCATCGCCGGCGTCGTCATGCCGGTTGTCTGGAAGCGCCGCTACGGCAAGGGCCGCGTCTTCTACAGCGCGCTCGGGTACACCGCCGACGAGTTCGCCGTGCCGCAAATGCGCACGATGTTCGAACGCGGCGCGATTTGGGCCAGCCGAAACTCGGATCTTGGATAGCCGTTCAATCTGAACGCCACCTATCGTTGTAATCTTTTAAAGGCGGCCGCCCGAACGCTGACACAGGCACAATTGACTACCATGGTAGTATCCAATACACCAGCGGTCCTCATCGAGAAATTCCGCAGCTGGAGGTCGAATGGAGCAGACGTGGCGATGGTTTGGTCCGAGCGACGTGGCAACGCTTGCCCACGCAAGGCAGGCCGGCGCAACCGGCATCGTGACGGCACTGCACGACATCCCTTACGGCGAAGTCTGGCCGATCGACGCCATCAGGCAGCGCCAGGCGCTTATCGAGGCGGATCCGGCGATGGGCCTGAAATGGAGCGTCGTCGAGAGTGTGCCCGTGCACGAAGACATCAAGCTCGGCCGCGGCGATCTCGACCGGCTCTACGACAATTTCAGGCAGACCTTACGGAATCTCGGCGCCTGCGGTGTGCGCACGGTCTGCTATAACTTCATGCTGATCCTCGACTGGACCCGGACCGATCTGGCTGCGCCGCTTCCGGGCGGCGGACGGGCGCTCCGCATGAACATGCACGAGCTTGCCGCGTTCGATTGCTACATGCTGCAGCGCAAGGGATCGGAGCGCGACTATGCGTCCGATGTTCTCCAGCGGGCGAGCGAATGGTTCGAGACGACGCCGGGTGCGTCAAAAGAGCGTCTGCTTGCCAATATCATGGCCGGCCTGCCAGGCGCCTTCAAGCGCTACGACGTAGCGGAATTGCGCGAAGTGGTGGCCGAGCAGTCGAGCCTGTCGCACGACCGGCTGCGTGAGAACGTCGTCCGTTTTCTCGAAAACGTTCTGCCGGCGGCCGAAGAGGCGGGCGTCACGTTGGCGATCCACCCGGACGATCCGCCGCGCGATCTCGTCGGCCTGTGCCGGATCGTCAAGAACGCGGACGACATCGCCTTTATCCTGGACGCAGTGCCATCGGCTAATAGCGGCCTTACCTTGTGCACGGGGTCGCTGGGCGCCAACCCGGCCAATGACGTGCCCGCCATCGCCAGCCGCTTTGCGCACAAGATCAACTTCGTGCATCTGCGCAACGTCAGCAAGGACCCGGACGGCTCGTTCATGGAATCCGAGCATCTGAGCGGCGATGTCGACATGGTCTCGGTGGTTTCGATCCTGCTCGACGAGCAGCAACGCCGCCGGGACGCCGGGGAACCGGCGGCGCTGCTGCCGTTTCGCCCGGATCATGGCCATGAGCTGATCGATGACGCTGCGCGGCACACCCATCCCGGCTATCCCGTGATCGGCCGTCTTCGCGGCCTTGCCGAATTGAGAGGCGTGATGACGGCGATTGCCCATCAGCGCGGCTACCGGCTGCAATGACGGCGCCCCGCCTGCTCTGCGTCGGCGCGCTCACCTACGACACGATCTTGCGCCTCGATGTCCTGCCCTCCGGCGCCGGCAAGTTCCTGCCAAGCGAGGCCGTGCAGATCGCGGCCGGCATGGCAGCAAGCGCGGCCGCGTCGGCCAGCCGCCAGGGCGGGCAGGTCTGGCTATGGGCAAGCGTCGGCGACGATGCTGTCGGCCGCGATGTCATCGGCCAGATGGAGGCGGAGCGGGTCGACTGTTCGCTGGTGCGCAGGGTTGAAGGCGGTCGCTCGGCCATTGCCACGATCCTGGTCGATGCCGCCGGCGAGCGTATGATTGTGCCCTTCTACGATGCAATCACGCAAGCCGATCCTGACCGTCTTCCGCCCGCGGATTTTTCCCGCTTCGACGCCGTGCTGGTTGATGTCCGCTGGCCCGGAGCCGCGGCCCTGGCGCTGGCGAAGGCTCGCGAGTGCGGCATCCCGGCGATCCTTGACGCCGATGTCGCGTCGCGACCGGTGCTCGACCGGTTGCTGCCGCTCGCCTCGCATGTCGTTGCTTCGCTGCCGGCGGCACGCATCCTTTGCGGTCCGGAGATATCCGCCGGTTCTGCCGTCGCCATTCTCGGCGAACGGACCGGCGCCTTCGTGGCGGTCACCGATGGCGCGAACGGCACCGTGTTCCGCTACTCGGGCCGCAATGACGTCCGTCATCTGCCGTCGCCGCGGGTCGAAGCCGTCGACACCCTGGCGGCAGGCGACGTGTTCCACGGCACCTTCGCTCTCGGCCTGGCCGAAGGTTGGGACGAAGAGCGGGCGATAGCAGTGGCCAGCGCCGCCGCCGCCCTGAAATGCCTGCGTTTTGGCGGACGGCTCGGCGCGCCGACGCGCGCGGAAACGCTGGCTTTCATGCAAGGATCGACATGACGCCGAACACGCTTGGGCCGGTTCGGTGGAAAGAGCACGTCGAGTGGCGCCCGTCGGCTACCATGGCAGTCGCTGCGCAACTGTTCGAGGGAGGATAAATGGCTGAGTTCAAAAAACGCGCACTGGTCACCGGGGCGGCCATGGGCATCGGCCGTGCTGTCGCCGAAAGACTGGCCGAGCAAGGCGTCGACCTGATCCTGTTCGACCGGGCGGGCGATCAGTTGGATGAGGTAGCGGCGCAGCTTTCGGCGCGCGGCGTGACCGTGCACACCGTGCTTGGCTCGACCGCCGACACTGAGGCCTGTGGCCGCGCCGTCGAGCTTGCCCGGTCCGCGTTCGGCGGGCTCGACATGCTCTCCCACAATGCCGGCATCCAGCGTTACGGAACGGTGGAGACCACGGACGAGGCGCTTTGGGACGAGGTGATGAACGTCAACCTCAAGGCTGCCTACCTGCTCTCCCGCGCGGCGATGCCGCTGCTGCGGCAAAGCCGCGGCGCCATCGTCCATATGAGCTCGGTGCAGGGTCTGGCCAGCCAGGAAGGGGTTCTGGCCTACAGCACGGCCAAGCACGGCCTGATCGGCCTGGTCAAATCGATGGCCGTCGACTATGCGCCGCTCGGCGTGCGCGTCAATGCCGTCGCTCCGGGTGCGGTCGACACGCCGATGCTGCGGGATGCGGTCAAACTCAACGATAAGCCCGACGAGATCCTGCGCATCCTCGACAATATGCATCCGCTCGGCCGTACCGCCCGGCCGCAAGAGATTGCCGCAGTCGTCGCCTTCCTGCTGTCCGACGATGCCTCATTCGTCACCGGCGAGGTCGTACGCGTCGATGGCGGCCTGCTGGCGCGCATCGGCGGTTCTCCGCGCAAGGAATAACGTCGGCGCTGCTGCTTGCGCAGGCATTTCATGAACGGCTTGACGCTGCAGAGCCTATAAGGGGTCGCCGATGGCAGGGCTTTTGGGAATGCGGACCACCACCGAGGGGCGGTTGGGCGAAACCGGCCCCGGCGTATCGGTCGCGGCGAGGACGTTCGAGGTTCTGCTCGACCAGATCCTGACCTTCCGTCTGAAGCCGCATGAAGTGATCTCGGAAAAGGCGATGTCGGAAGCCCTTGGCGTGAGCCGCACGCCGGTCAGGGAGGCGCTCGCCCGGCTGGCCGGTCTTGGCTTGATCGACATTTATCCGCAGCGCGGCAGCATGGTGGCGCCGCTCCGGATTGCCGATCTCGAGAAATCGCAGTTCCTGCGCGAAGCGCTCGAAGTCGGCCTGATCAAGCGCGCGGTCGAGAGCCCGCGCCGTGCCGACCTGCTTGCCGTGCTCAAAGGCGAACTGGCCGTCCAGGAGACGTTCGCCTCAATCGCGGACGACAGGCGCTTCTTCAAGTCGGACGAGCTGTTCCACCAGCACATCGCCAGCCATGCCGGCTTCCCCGGAATCTGGGCCGACATCAGCGCGGCGAAGCTGCACATGGACCGCTTCCGCTTCCTGTCTTTTCCGCGCCTCGACAGCATGTCGGTGGTCCTCGGCCAGCATCGGCGGATTGTCGATGCGCTTGAGCAGGCCGACGCGTTTGCGGCGGAAGAGGCGATGCGAACGCATCTTCGCCGCATCTTCGAGGTGCTCGAAATCGTCCAGCAGCGCTATCCCCACTATTTCGAGGCCCCAGGCTCGACGGGAAAGAGGACCGAAGCAGCTGCCGTCGGTTTGGCCGAACGTCAACCAATAGTGTGAGCCCGCTGTCAGCCGGCTCAATCCAAGCCTGGGCCTTTCTTCGGCGCTTCCGAAGGTGTCTTGGTCTTGCTGCCGGATTTGTCGGAAGCTGGCTCGGCTTTGCGATCTTGACCCTCGCCGCCTTGCTCCTTGCGGAGCTGCTTTTCCACTATCGATCGCGATCCTTCCGCCGGGTCTTGTTCAGGATGAGTATCGGTTCCCGTCATGTCGGCTCCTATCCATTTTGATCAATTGCGTGCGGCGTGGGCTGACCTCCGCCGCCGGTTCTGTCGCGCCCGATCATCAGCCAGGCGGCGAACAGCACGACCAGTACGACCACGATCCAGGCGACGAAACGAGGCATCGGCCTCATGTCCCTCGCCGCCGCTTGCTGCCGCGTGCCTCCGGATCGGAGCCGGCCTCGACCGTTGGATCGGGCACGACCGGGCCGCGTTCGGCCTCGGAACCCTCAGCTTCGATCTCCTGCACGGCCTGATCCCAGTGCTCGCGCTCGCGTCCTTGCGGACGGCCTTCGCGCTCCCAGATCTCATGGGCTCGCTGCCTGATACGCTCTTCCCTGTCCATGGCCTTTGCCTCCTCATCCCCTAATCCGGCGATCGCTGGTTTGTTCCGCGGTGCCAGCGCCGTTCATCGCGGTTCAGTTGACCTGATCACCCAGCGCTCTAGATCAACCTTCGCGCCGAAGTCGCTTGGTGCGGGGAGAACAATCGTGTGGCAGCAACGCTACAAGCACGTATTGTAAATGCCGTTACAGCCGTCGGTCTTCGACCAGACCGCCCGTGCTTGCTGCTGATAATATTTGTATTGACGGCATGCTCGCCTTCCGACCAGGTCGAGCAGCAGTCGAAAACCGCGGCTTCCGCCACACAGACCGCATCGCTGGTCCTGGAGAGCTGGATCGCTGGGGGAGCCCCGTCGGAATACACGTCGCGCACTTTGCAATCGGTCGGCAAGGCGCTCGCCGATGCCGGTGCGCAAATCCAGTCCGCCAAGTCGCCTGAGCCCAGCGGGCAAGCCGGTCTGACGATGGCGGTTGGACGGCTTTCGGCAGCGGTAATTCGCGCGGCGACGGCCGTGCAGAACGGCAACCGCTCGGAAGTGGAACACGCGCAGCAGGATCTGCGGGCCGCCGCCGCCGATCTGAGCACGTCCTACGCGAAATATTTCGCGCCGAAATCATGAAGAAGCTGCTCGAAATATCGCTCGGCGTCGTCACCAGCGTTGGCGGCTTTCTTGAGGTCGGATCAGTGGCGACCGCCGCTCAGGCCGGCGCGGCGTTCAGGTTTCAGCTGATATGGGCCGTCGTCCTGGGCACGATCTGCATCATCTTCCTGGTCGAAATGGCCGGACGCTTCGCCGCAGTTAGCCATCACACCATCGCCGACGGGATCCGGGAACGGTTTGGCTTCAACGCCTTTCTGTGGCCGTTGCTTGCGACCTTGCTGGTCAATTTCCTGGTCATGGCAGCCGAAATCGGCGGTGTTGCCATTGCGCTCGAGCTCGCCACCGGCATCGGCTTTCATTGGTGGGCGCTGCCGGTCGCTTTTCTGGCATGGCTGTTCCTCTGGAAAGGCACGTTCGGCTTCATCGAAAAAGGCGTCTCGATCCTCGGTCTCGTCACGCTGTGCTTCGTGGTTGGCGCTATCATGCTGAGACCCGATTGGGGGCAGGTCGCGGCCGGCGCCGTGCCCACTCTGCCGGACCACGACGCGGCCAAATACTGGTTCATGGCGGTCAGCATTCTTGGCGCGTCGATATCGCCTTACCTGTTCATGTTCTATTCGTCGGGAGCGATCGAGGATCAGTGGGACAGGAGCTATCTCGGAGCCAATCGGGCGATTGCCGGCATTGGCATGAGTTTTGGCGGCACGATCGCGATCGGTGTGCTGATCGTGGCGGCGCTCGTGCTGGCGGCGCACGGCATAGAGCAGGTCGACGACTACCATCAATTGCCGCTGATGCTGATCCAGATCTTCGGTTTCTGGGGATTCATCCTGTTCGTCGCATCGCTCGGCATTGCCTGCTTCGGTGCCGCGCTCGAAATCGGGCTGCAGCAAGCCTATCTCGTGGCGCAGGGTTTCGGCTGGACGTGGGGCGAGGACCAGAAACCGCGCGACGATCCCGGCTTCAGCACCGTCTACACTGTCTCGCTGTTTCTCGCCGCCATTCCGATCGCACTGGGTCTCGATCCGCTGAAGCTAACCATCTTTTCCATGGCGCTGACGGCCGCCAGCCTGCCGCTGACCGTGGTGCCGTTCCTTTTCCTGCTGAATGACGAGCGTTATGTCGGCGAGCACCGCAATGGCATGATCGCGAATGCCGCGGTCATCTTCATCATTGCGCTCGGTTTCGTGCTCGCGATCGTGACCATTCCTTTGCAGATATTCGGAGGCACGTGATGGATTTGCTACGCGACATCCTGGACAAGCAAGTGGTCGACCGCGAGCAGGTCAAGATCGGCAAGGTCGACGGGCTGGTGGCCGAGCTCAGGCCAGGCGAGCCGCCTAAAATCGTTGCGGTCGAGCTCGGCTCGATCACGCTGGGGCGTCGGCTTGGCGAGCGACCCGGGCGCTGGATGGCGCGGCTTGCGGCAAGGCTCGGCGGCAAGCGCCATGCCGAGCCGCACCGCATCGCCTGGAACAAGGTGCGCGACATCGGCGTCGACATCGAGTTCGATATCGACGTCCGCGAAACGGCGATTTTCGACTGGCAGGACTGGCTGCTCGATCATGTCATTGGGCGTATTCCGGGAGCTGGATGATGGCCACCGTCAATCTTGAGCAATTGGCTGGCAGGAATGTGCTTTCGCAGCGCGGCAAAAGCATCGGCCGTATCGAGGAGATACGCGCCGAACCGGATGGCGACGACCTGGTAGTTGCCGAGTACCATGTCGGCATCTACGCGGCCTTCGAGCGTCTGTCCGCCTCGGCCATCGGCATTGCGGTCCTCGATGTCTTTCGATTGCGCAGTCGCGACAGCGTGTACCGCATTCCCTGGAATAAGCTCGACATCTCCGACCCGGCGCGGCCGCGGTTGTTATGCACGACGGAAGAACTTTCCGGTATGAAGGGGAGTATCGAGGGCGATAAACCGGAATGAACGATACTTTCCCGCCGTCGGAGAATGGGGTCCAGTGAAAGTCCTGGTTACCGGCGCCACCGGCCTGATCGGTGCCTCCGTCGTGGCACGCCTTCTTTCCGAAAGGCATGAGGTGATCGGATTGGTCCGCAGCCCCGGCGCAAACCGAGCCGGCAATTATCAATTGCTGGTGCTGGACATGGCGGCGGCGCTGCAGCCCGAAGACTGGCTACCGCATCTCAGGGGTGTCGACGCCGTCGTGAATTGTGCCGGCGTCCTGCAGGACAGCCCTCGCGAAAAGACGCGCGAAGTCCATCGCGATGCGGCGGCAGCACTCTTCCTCGCCTGTGCGCGGGCAGGGGTTGCCCGGGTAATCCACTTCTCGGCGATAGGCGTCGATCGGGCGCAGCCTTCGGCATTCTCGGCGACGAAACTGGCCGGCGACCAAGCGCTTATGGCGCTTGATCTGGATTGGGTGATCCTGCGCCCGTCCGTGGTGCTCGGCCGCCCGGTGTTTGGGGCCAGCGCATTGTTTAGGGGTCTCGCCTCGCTGCCGGTGCTGCCGTCCATGCCCGCCACCGGCCGGCTCCAGGTGGTACTACTCGACGATGTGGTCTCAACAGTCGTCTTCCTTCTCGATCCCGACAGTCCGTCTCGCGTCGTGTTGGAACTTGTCGGTCCCGAACAGCTGAGCATGGACGAGGTCGTCGGCAGCTATCGCCGATGGCTCGGCTGGGCTCCTGCAGCCAGGTTTGTCTTGCCGGCGGCTGTTGCAAGGCTTCTCTACCGCCTCGGCGACCTTGCCGCGATGTTCGGCTGGCGTCCACCGATGCGCACCAACGCGGCCAGAGAGATCGGCCGAGGAGCGGTTGGAGATCCCTCGGACTGGACCGCTGCGACCGGCATACGCCCGCAAACCCTGGCGGGCTTCCTCGCGCTCAATCCGGCAACGGTGCAGGAAAAATGGTTTGCCCGGCTGTATTTCATCAAGCCGGCGATCTTCGTCGTCCTGCCCTTCTTCTGGATCATGACGGGAATCGTGTCGCTGACAACCGGCTACGGCAGCGGCGTCGATCTGATGCAAGGCACGGGGGCCGGCATCCTGTCGGCACCGGCCGTGATCGCCGGCGCTCTTGCCGACATCGCCGTCGGCGTGCTCATAGCCTGGCGGCCGGCGGCGCGAAAAGGCCTCTATGGCGGCATCGCGCTCTCGCTCTTCTACCTGGTCGTCGGAAGCTTCCTGAGCCCCGAGCTGTGGAACGACCCGCTTGGGCCGTTCCTCAAGGTGTTGCCGATCCTGGTGCTGCACTTTGTGGCCTTGGCAGTGCTGGAGGAGCGTTGATGCTCTATTTCCTGCTGAAATTTCTGCATGTCATCGGCGCATCCGTGCTGCTTGGTACCGGCGCCGGTATCGCTTTCTTCATGCTGCTCGCCCACAGGACCGGCAATGCCGCGACGATTGCGGCGGTGGCGCGTATCGTCGTCGTGGCCGACTTCCTTTTCACCGCGACGGCCGTGGTCGCGCAGCCTTTGACCGGAGCCGCGCTCGCCTGGCAGGCAGGCTACTCGCTGTCGGAGGGCTGGATCGTACTTTCGATCGCGCTCTATATCTTCACCGGAATGTTCTGGCTCCCGGTCGTCTGGATGCAAATGCAGATGCGCAAGCTGGCATCGCAAGCCGCCGCTGCAGGCGCGCCGTTGCCGCCGCGCTATCATCGGCTCTTCTGGCTGTGGTTCGCCTTCGGCTTCCCCGCCTTCGCTGCCGTACTCGGGATTTTCTGGCTGATGATCGCGCGGCCTGCGATCGACTGGTGAAGACAAGCCGCGTGCAGCTGCCGGGATGAGCGATGACTTTCATTTCAGCGAATAGAGATAGGCCGCGATATCCCGCGCCTCCTGCTCGGAAATTCTGGTCGAAGGCATTGCCGTGTGCGGATTGACCTCCCTTGCGGCGCGTATCCAACGGACCATGTTTCGCGGGTTGTTGGACAATACGCCGCCGATATAGATCCGGGTGGCCAAGCTGGCGTCGAGGCGTGGACCAACCAACCCTTGTGCGCTGGGAACGCCGGTGATCGTGTGGCATCCGGCACAGCCATTGGCCATGATGATTGGTATGGCGCGGGCGCCAACACCGCCGGTTGCATTGTCGGCCTTCTGCTCCACTCGACGGCTTTGCTCGAAGTACAACGCGATCCCGGCCAGGGCTGCAACAAGCACGACAATTGCCGCGGCGCCGAGGATGGGTCCGGACGGAGTGAAGCGCGATGTTGCGCGCACGCCGATGCTGCCAGGGGCATTGTCCGTCTTATGCGCGACCCTGGTGAGGCGCTCCGGCCACAACGTCAGCGCCGCCCAAGCTGCGGCCAGCACGGCAATTGCCTTGCTGGCCGCAATGACCAGCTTAGACAGCCTGGAGCGCATGCGACGCCTCCCATCTTCTCTGTCCACTTGAGCGGATCCACAGACCGGCCAGCAGCAACGCGGCTCCGCCATAAATCAGGCCGGCCGGAACCCACATCACCAGACCGGCGAGCTGCTGGTCCTCGAGCGGGCTAAGGCTCCACAATTCCGCGCCGGCTGCGTTTACCGGGTACCACAGCCTTGGCGAGACCAGCAGCAGCACCCCGAGCAGGCCGGTGTGCAGCGAGGTGAAAAAGAGGTGCATGACTGCGCTGCCGTAGGCTTGTTCGCGGCCTGAACGCGGCAGCAGCACCCACCAGAACAGCAGCCCCGTACCGAAGAAGCTGGCATGTTGCGCATAATGCAGGACACCCTGTGCAAGCGCCGCCTCGAACAGCGCCGGAACGTGCCACGCCCATATCGCGACGCCGTGCAGGAAGGTCGCGGCTAGAGGACGGCTGACGGCGGCCCAAACGGCTCGAAGCACCCTCGCCTGCCCGGCTGCGCCAAATGCCAGCCGCAGCTTGACCGGCAATGCCCACATCATCGCCGCCGCCGGACGGGAGGCGACCAGCAGGGGTGCCGCCACCGCCATCAACAGCTCGTGCTCGATCATGTGGGCGGTGAAAACGCGCTCACCCAATGCATGGAGCGGGCTGACCAGTGCTGCCGCCAAAATGGCCCAGCCGGTCGCAAATAGCAGGGCTTGCTGCAACCGCAACGGGCGGCTGCGGGCACTCCGCCGCCACAGCCGAAAGGCGCCTGCCGCGTAAAGCAGTGCGACCATGGTTAGCGGCAGCGTGATCGGCAACGCCAGCGTCCAGCCGGCCCGCGGGGCGCCGGCACCGTAGCAGATCGAGGTCGAGAAGAGCGCGTCGAAGCTCATCGTAGGCAGCCGTCAACAATGAGCGAGGCCGCGCCTTGCATGACGATTACCAGCGCAAACAGCACCGCGCTGAGAATGCCGATATTGGCGACGAAATGCTCGGTGCCGCGCGTACGATCCGGTTTAAAGGCGGCGCCACCTTGCTGTCGCGCCCGCCACGAAAGCACGCCACCGAGCAAGGCCAGCACTGTCAGCACCAGCGCAATGACCGGTATGACGGGAATGCCGTGGGCGCACTGCCACTCCACGAACGCATAATTCAGCTGCGTCGACACCGCCCAGGCCAAAGGCCCGGACAACAGCCCGCCCCATGATGTGCCCAAGCGAAGCGCACGCATCTCAGTCAAGCCTCGGCATCCAGTAGATCAACAGATAGATCGGGATCCAGGTCGCGACCACGAAATCCCAGTAGAAGACGTTGTCGCCAACGTCCCCGAAACGCCGGCCGCTATAGCCATGGCGCGTGAACATCAGGACCGTCAGCACCAGCGTGTCGCCGACGTCGGTAATCAGGTGCGTTGTGTGAAGGCCGAGCAGGACCCACAGCATCGAGCCGTACGCATTGGTATCCCAATAAATGTTGAGGGCCGGAAATTCGAACCACCGCACGACAAGCGGTGCGATGCCGAGCAGCGACATGACGATCAGGCCGATGCGCACGGGCACCATGGCACAGGCTTCGGCGTAGCGGTTCAGTATGTGATTGGGCACCACGCTGGCGAGCAGCAACAGCGTGACGATGGTGCCCGGCCAATGGTTGGGCGGCGACACGCCCAATGGCCATTTGGGCGACAGATAGGCGAGGTAAAGATAGGTGCCTGCGGCGAGCGCGAAGCCGGTGCCTTCCAGCGCCATGAAGGCGAGAGTGCCCCACCAGGTCGGGCTGCGCGGTCCGATCCCGAAGGTCGGGAGTTTGGAAAGATCGGCGACAGGACGCTGTTTCATTCCTCATCCTCCGGATCGCCTTTCGGCCAGAACCAACCGATCAAAGTGATGGCGATCGGCCCGGCTCCCCAGACCACCGCCCACGGGCTGAAGATCGAATAGAGAAAGGTGGCGCCGACGGCGAGCGCGGCGAACAATGGCCAGATCGACGGCGTCGCCGACTTCTCGCGCACCTCTGGATGCGCCTCTGCCACGGTCGAAATGACAAGTTCGCGCGCGTCGACGCGAAGCCCGGTCGCGACAGGCAGCGTGTCACGTTCGGCCCAGAGCGGCTCGGCGTGGGTAACCACCGGGATCCGAGCGAAATTATAGCTCGGCGGTGGAGAGCTCGTCGCCCATTCCAGCGTGCCGGCATTCCAGGGATTGTCCCCGGCCGGGGCGCCCCTCGAGGCGCTGTACACCAGGTTTATAGTGAACAGAACGAAGCTTAGGAACAGGATGACCGCGCCGGCTGTGATGAACAGGTTGATGTTGCCCCAGCCGAGTTCCACCGGATAGGTGTAGACCCGCCGCGGCATGCCCCACAGGCCGACAATGTGCATCGGAAAGAACGCCGCATTGAAGCCTAGGAAGGCAAGCCAGAAGTGCCAGCGTCCGAGACGTTCGCTCATCATCCGGCCGGTGATCTTGGGGAACCAGAAATAGGTCGCGCCGAGCAGCGGGAACACCGACCCGCCGATCAGCACGTAATGGAAATGCGCGACCACGAAATAGGTGTCGTGCACTTGCAGGTCCAATGGCACCGACGCCAGCATCACCCCAGTCAGGCCGCCCGCGACGAACGTGAAGAAGAAGCCGAACACGAACAGCAGCGGCGTTCTGCTTATCGGGCGTCCGTCCCACAATGTCGCCAGCCAGCAGAAGATCTGCAGCCCGTTCGGGATGGCGATCAGCATGCTCGAGGCCGTGAAGAAGCTCGCGCCGAGCTTGGGCAGACCGGTTGCGAACATGTGGTGAACCCACAGGCCGAACGACAGAAAGCCGACCGCGATCAAGGCCAGTACCATGCCCAGATAGCCGAATACCGGACGCCGGGCGAAAGCGGCGATGATCGAGGACGCCATGCCGGTGGCCGGCAGGAATATGATGTAGACTTCGGGGTGGCCGAAGAACCAGAACAGGTGCTGGAACAGCAATACGTCGCCGCCCTCGGCGGGATTGAAGATATGGGTGCCGACCAGGCGGTCGAGGATCAGGAACGTCGACGTGATCATGACCGCCGGCATCGCGAACACGATGACGAAGGAGGTGACCAGCATCGCCCAGACATAGAGCGGAATCTTGTCCAGCGACATGCCCGGCGCACGCTGCTTCAGCACGGTGACGATGGTGGCAACCGCGACCGCCAACGATGACACTTCGGTATAGGTGATCATCTGCGCCCACACGTCGGAACGCTTGCCTGGCCCGAATTCAGGACCGGACAGCGGCACGTAGGAGAACCAGCCGACGTCGGGCGCCATGTCGAGTGCAAACGACACCCAGGCGAAGAGGCCACCGGAGAGATAAATCCAGAAGCTGAATGCATTGAGGCGCGGAAAGGCGATGTTGCGGGTGCCGACCATCAGCGGCACGAGGTAGATGCCGGTCGCCTGGACGATCGGCACCGCAAACAGGAACATCATGGTCACGCCATGCATGGTGAACAGCTGGTTGTAGCGGTCGGGCCCGATCAGCCCGCGCTCCGGCCCCGACAGTTGGATGCGCATGGCAACGGCGCTGAGGCCACCGAGGCACAGGAAGGCGAAAGCGGTGATCAGGTAGCGCCGCGCGACAATCTTGTGGTCGACGCTCGAGAGCGCACCGATGATGCCCGGCGCCGTCTGCCATGTCCGCGCCAGCCAGCGGTCAAGGCTGGAGTCGTCGAGGCTGGTATCGCGAGGACCGTCGCGCTCGGGGGCCAGGTCTCCTTTGCCGGCCGCTGCTCGCTCGCCGGCAAGCCGACGCTCACGGGCCACGTCGGCGCTGCTCATTTCAGGCCCTCGAGGTAGGCGACGATCGCATTCAGTTCGTCCCCGTCCAGTCGCACCACCGGCATGTGGGCGCCTGGCTTGATCCCCTGCGGATTGGCTATCCAGGCTGCGAGATTGCCGCGGCTCATTGTCAGCGTGCCGGCAGCGAGCGTTTGCCGGCTTGCGATATGCGTGAGGTTTGGGGCGACCGTGCCGCCGGCGATGGTGCCGCCGATCTTGTGGCACATCACGCATGGCCGTTTGAGGAACAGGTCGTGGCCGGTTTTGGCCTCGGCCGACACGGGGGCGGCCGCCGGCCGCAGCTGATCGTTCAGCCAGGCATCGAAGACGGGCCGAGGTTCGGCGATGATGAAGGTGCTCATATTGGCATGCTGCGCGCCGCAGAACTCGGCGCATTGCCCGCGATAGACGCCGGGCTTGTCCGCCTTCAGATCGAGAACGTTCTCGTGGCCGGGGATAAGGTCCAGCTTGCCCGAGAGGTTCGGCACCCAGAAGGAATGGATAACGTCGGTCGAGGTCACCACAAGCCGCACCGGCTCGCCCGCCGGGATGTGGATTTCATTGGCGGTCGTCAGGATGCGGTTCGGCTGATCGTTTTCGTAGCGCACCTCCCACCACCATTGATGCCCGGTCACCCGGATCGTCAGCGCCGCATCCGAGCCGATGGCGGCGAGCGTCCGGTTAGCGAAGTAGCTCAGCAGCGTCAGGCCGACCAGGATCAGGGCGGTAGCGGCGAGTGCGGCGACGACAATTCGCATCTTGCTGCGCTCGGCGGCAGCGTCGAGGACAAGCGGGTCGCCGAGCGGCGCCGGGCGCCGGGCCAATGGCACGATCAGCACGGCCATCACCAGAAGCCAGACCACCGTGCACAGCGCGGTGAAGAACCAGATCAGCCATGCGAGTTCGCCCGCGGCCGGCCCCTTTGGGTCGAGCGCGGATTGCCAGCCGCTGCACCCTGCAAGGAGCAGGATGCAGGCCGTGCCCCCGCACACCGTCCAGACACCGCGGCTCACGGCGACTTCCCCAGCGTCGCGGCGTCCGGCAGGCGATTCTCGGATGGATGGGGCATCATGTCGTCGTCGCGGCCCGGCGCGGCGGAGGACGGTGCGTTGCCGCTCAGTGCCCGGACGAAGGCAGCAAGCTCCCATATTTGGTCATCCGGGATCGTGTCGCGGAAGCTCGGCATGCCGTTTGGCCGGCCGTCCCTGATCGTGGCGTGGATGCTTTCGATCGAGCTGCCATAGAGCCACTTCTGGTCCATGAGCGCCGGGCCCATGCCGCCGCCGCCATTGGCATGGCAGCCGGAACAGTTGAACCAGTTGAACAGACGCTTGCCCTCGCTGAGGTGGAAGGCGTTGGCCTCGAACACGCCGGCCTTGCTGTCGGACGAGGTCGGCCGTTGGCCGCCCGGCTCGAGGGCAGTCACGGCTGCCGGTTGATCGCCCGAGCCGAGCGCCGATTGTGGACGCGTGTCGCGTTCCTCACGCTGGCAAGCGGCAACCGCGAGGATTGCGAACACCAGCAAGAGAAGACCTCGCTTCATTTCAAGGCGCTCCGACAGGATCGAGGCGGGGCACCTGGTAGGTCGCCAGGATCGCGTCGATCTCGGCGCGGCGTCTGGTCAGGGCGGCGTTCACCTCGCTGCGCAGCGTATCGTCGCCACGGCGCACTCCCATCGAGATGTCGAAGATCATCGGCAGTTGCGGGCCGTCCACGCGCGGCGAAACCGGCGTGATCCGCAGCGCCACCTTCTGCCTGGATGCAAAGTAGCCGGCCAACGGCCCCCAGACGACGGCCATATCGATGTCGCCATTCGCGACCGCCTCAATGATGCGCGCTGGCGGGTTCGGCGCCGAATAGTCCCCATAGACGGGGAAACCGATGAGATGGCCGACGATGCCACGACGGCCAAGCGCCTGGACGGGGGGCGAGTTGGCGCCATCGTCGCCGATCAGCTGGACGCCGATGTGCAGATCGCGCAGGCGAGGATCGTTGAAGGACGTGATTTCCGGCGCATCCTTGCGTGTCACGAACACATAGGAAGACCGGTAGTAGGGCGCGGTGGTGCGCAGCATCTCAAGATTGGCGGGCGCGCCGGGCACCAGATCGCATAGCCCGGCCTTCAGCGTGTTGCGGACGAAGCCACGGCGCTGTGCCCACCATGTGTAGGAAACAGTCGCGCCAAGCTCCGTCGCGACGAGTTCGGCGATCTTGTTTTCAAAGCCTTGCCTGGCGGCATTGGAGAACGGCATGTTGTTGGGATCAGCGCAGATCCTCAATTCGCGCGCATCGGCAACGGCGGCGACGAGCGAGAGCGCCAGTGCGCCGACCGCGGCGCCAACCCGCCGGGAAGATTTTCTCCGTGCGCGCGCAACTCGGCCGGTCGTCTCAAGGGAGCCGGAACACATACAGTGTACCTCCCGGCGTGGTTACATCCTTCAGATCCTTCATGACGTTGACGAAGCCGAGCGCGGCGGTGGCGTCGCGCGGATCGAGATCGCCGGATACGATCGCGCCGGCCCAGCCGCCGACGCCCGAAAGAATCGCGACATATTGGTGCCCGTCCGGGCCGCGATAGGTGACCGGCTGGCCGATGATGCCGGACGACGTTTTGAACTGCCACAGCAGTTCGCCGGTCCTGGCGCTGACCGCCTTGAACCAGCCTTCCATAGTGCCATAGAACACGATGTTGCCGGCGGTGGCGACGGCGCCGCTCCACACCGGAAAGTTCTCCTTCAGGCTCCACGCCGGCTTGGCGGCGGCGACATCCCAGGCGGTGAAAGCACCGCGATTGCCGCCCGGCCCGGGGATCATGCGCACGTTCATGCCGACATAGGGCGTGCCGGCGATGTAATTCACCTCGACGCCCTCTTCATCCATGCAGAGATTGTTGTGCGGGATGTAGAGCAGACCGGTCTTGGGCGAGAATGCCGAAGGCTGCCAGTCCTTGAGGCCCGATGCGGTCGGGCAGATGTCGCGCACGACCTTGCCGGTGCCGGTCTTCTTGTCCGGATTTACAATCAGCCGGCCGGTCTTGAGGTCGACGCCCGTGCTGGAATTGACTGGCCCGAAGGGGACTGCCGACAGGACCTCGCCTGTGGTGCGATCCAACAGATAGACGTAGCCGTTGCGTTCCGGTCGGACCAGCACCTTGCGGGGCTTGCCCTGCCAGGTCATGTCGAGCAGCACCTGTTCGTTGATGCCGTCGTAGTCGTGCAAATCGTGCGGGGTCCATTGATAGAACCATTTGGCTGCGCCGGTGTCGGGATCGCGGGCAAAGATTCCGGCGGTCCATTTGTTGTCGCCGGGCCGCAGATCCGGATTCCACGGACCGGGATTTCCGGTGCCATGGAAGATCAGGTTTAGGTCCGGGTCATAGGAGATCCAGCCCCACACATTGCCGCCGCCGATCTTCCAGGCGTCGGGCGGCCACGACGTCACGCCGAGATCCTTGCCCTTGTCCATGTCGTAATGCGGCTTGAAATCGGGGCCGATCAGCACCTCGGCGTCCGGGCCGGTATTGTAGGCCGTCCAGACGACGTGCCCGTCGCTGGCGTCGAGCGCCTTGATCCAGCCGCGTACGCCCATTTCGCCGCCGGAATTGCCGACCAGAACTTTGCCCTTCACCACCAGCGGCGCCATGGTGATGGTCTCGCCGATATTGATGTTGCCGATATGGGTGTTCCAGACCGGTTTGCCGGTGGCCGCATCGACGGCGATGGCATGGCCATCGAGCGTGTTGAAATAGATGCGCCCTTCGAAGAAGGCTGCACCGCGGTTGACCACGTCGCAACAGGCAACTCCCTGCGCGGCGGGCTCGGGGTTGGGCTCGAATTTCCACTTCATCGGCGCGCCGGGCTTGGTAAGGTCAAGCGCATAGAGGATGTTGGGGAAGGGCGTCACGATGTACATCGTGTTGCCGACGACCAGGGGCGCGGCCTCCTGGCCCTTGTTGACGCCGGTCGAGAAGGTGAAGGCCACCTGCAGGTTCTTGACGTTGTCCTCGGTGATCTCCGCAAGTTCGCTGTAGCGGGTCGAGGCGTAGTTCTTTGCCGGCATCGCCCATTGGCCGTCGTCGGGCGGAGCAGCTGCGGCAGGCGGATTTATCGCAAAGCTTGACGTTGACTGAGCAACCGCCGCGGTAGTCAGCGCGAAGCCTGCCAGCAGCGTCCATCCCAGCATCGCAGCCAGTGGCCTCTTTCCCCTTTTGCCAGGCACCCTATTTTTCGCCGCCACCAGTCGCGCTTGCCTCATTGGCTGTCGAGTTTGCCGACGTTGGCGCAGAGCTCCATTAGCTGCAGCTGCGCCGTGTTTGTTGAACACTCTCCAACGCGTGAGCGGCGCAGAAGTGCCAAATGCAACGAAATAAATGTCGGATTCGGTTGGCCAAAGTCGGCGGCCGGGCGCTCGGGACAGCCGATCCGAATGTTAGCACTGAAGTCGGAAGTAAATCTATTCCCGGTGGTCCGGGTTCGGCTGGAACGGAGCGGCGCTTTTCGTAGTTGTGTCGAATGCTGTCTGCAGTCGAGCAACTGGCTCAATCGGTAAAAGAGCGGCGAGCGATCTTGTTCGTTGGAGCCGGGGTGTCGATGAGCGTCGGCTTGCCGTCCTGGCAAAAGCTCATCGAACACATGCAAAAAGAGCTCGGTCTGGACGAGGATACGATCGGTGCGCCGGAGGCCAGCTATCAGGCGCTTGCCGAATACTACCGGCTGAAGCAGGGGAGCCTCGGCCCTTTGCGCAGCTGGATGGATCGTGAATGGAGCGTCTCGCGGGAGAAAGTGCAGGGCTCGGCGATCCACAAGCTCATCGTGTCGCTCGATTTTCCGATCATCTACACGACAAACTACGACCGAAATCTCGAAGTTGCCTTCGAGATCCATAGCCGGCCCTTTGTCAAAGTCGCCAATGCGAAGGATTTGCCAAAGGCCACTGGCGAGGTGACGCAGATCATCAAATTCCACGGCGATTTCGACGACGACAAATCTTTGGTCCTGGCGGAGACCGACTATTTCGACCGGCTATCCTTCGATTCGCCGCTCGACGTGAAATTTCGGGCCGACGCGCTCGGGCGCACCATCCTGTTCATCGGCTACAGCATGTCCGACATGAACATCCGTCTGCTGCTGCACCGGCTTTGGCAGACCTGGCGCCGCTCCGGCTATGACAAGAATCGCCCGAAATCCTTCATCTTCATGTCGCAGCCGAGCATCGTCCAGGAGGCTGTCCTCGGCCGCTGGGGCATCGATATGCTGACCGAAGCGGCCGACGATCCTGAGGACGCGCTGCTCGCATTCCTGAACGAACTCAAGGACAGGGTGGGCCGGCCAGAAAGCGCGTGAGAGAACCTGCGGAAAGCGGATTGGTCCGGCAGTGGGAACCGGCTGATCCGATGTGAGTTCGGGAGGACTAACGTATCCGGGACCGAGCCTCGATGAGCGGACGCAAACACAAGCGCAGAGTGCATGCCAAAGACGGCCTGTCGGCCGAGCAGGCCTATGAGGTCAATTTCTTTGCCCGCAGGTGCGGCCTGACCAGGGACGAAGCACTCAAGATGATGCGAAATGCCGGCAGGTCCAACGATGGCACCAAGGCATCTGGCGAATCCGGGCCGAAGTAGCCGCATGGGTTCTACATAGCGGGCGGCCGGGACGGTCATCCGGCACAGCTGCTTCGTCGTCGGTCTCGGTAATCCGCATGGCAGTCGGTGGTGGCGCGCACCGCTGAGGATCGAGCGATGCAGCGGCCGCCGATGGAACATCCGCCGACAATTTTCGTTGACATGCTCCACAAGGCGAGAGGTCGAACATGTCGAAGTTCCAAGCCGCTACCCCGGAGCGTTTGCAGCAGCTCAGGCTTGAGGCGACAGCGCACTTTGCGCCGCTCATACTGCGCGAGGCGCTGGTGCGTCTCTGCCGAGCGTGTGGAAGCGAGAGCCTCGAACGGTTCGAGAAGACCATGGTTGACCAAATCGAGGCATCGCGTGACGAAAAGGCCGATTTCGACACGATGAAGGAATTTGCCATCGAACAGCTCTATGGCTGGATTCGAGAGGTCAGGTCTTCACCGGACATGACACAGCCGCTGGAGAATGTAGACACCCGAAGGACCCCTGGCCGCTCGGAAGAGCCGCAGACGCTGGAAGACCAGCTGCAGGCGGGTCTGGAGGATTCTTTCCCCGCAAGCGACCCGCCGGCTGTTGTTTCCACCGCGATCCCCGGCGGATCGAAGAAGCTGGTCGGAACCGACGAGGTCCTCAGGCAGCAGCGGGAGAAAAAGGCCGAGGAAGCCAGCCATTCGTGATAAACGGCTCTGCGGGGAAGCAGCCTGCCGGTTCACCCGCCGTCCGGCATGAAGGCTGTCCGGGCATGTGTGTCATGCGGCTCGCCTTCGACAAGAATCTTCGCTTCCAAAGCCGCGTCGATAAATGCTTCGCGGGCTTCCGCTGCCGTAATCTGGCCGATCTGGGCGCCATCCAGTGCATCTCCCGCCATCAGCGACAACGGGGCATTGCGGGCAGGCCATTTCTCGCTTTTGAGGCAGTAAGAAGCCTCGAAAACGGAGCTGACCATTCGCGATCGTCCCGGCTTGCCGAAGTTGATGCAAACCGGAGCATCGAACTTTATCTCCAGCATGGCGGTCCTCCCGATTTAACCACCCTTGATATAAATTAGCCTCAGCGGGTCACATGGCCTGCTGGGCATTTTAGCCGACGTCGCGAACCGCAGTGGGATTGGTGCCTGCTGGTATTTCGGCGGCGATATCGTAGGCCAGAATGCCCGCCTTGCGGGCGAATGAATCGAACGCCGCGCGCACCGTCTCGACGTCGACCTCGTCAGCCAGCCCGGCGCGACAGGCGTCGAACGCCGCCTTGTGCGCCGGACCGCGGCTCGGCCATTCGTTTAAGACGTCATAGGCCTGCCAGATATTTTCGACATGGCGAGGGAAACCAAGGCCGACGAGAATTGGAACGGGGCGGCCAAACGATTTTTTTGTCATCTGTGTCTCCGCGAAAGAGCCTGTCGCATCAACGCTGGGCGGACGCGAGGCCCATGCTCTTTAACGCGGGATTGCTGCACGGGTTGCAGCGGGTTTGTTCGATCGTGCGCCGGCCGATGCTGGCGTCATTTGTTGGTCCGCATCTTTTGCCGGGGATTGATACCGCCTTGAGGCGTGGTGTCGTTCTCGACATCGCCTTCGAACGTGTTGTCGCCCTGATCGAGCCGGTCGCCCTCCTTGATCGTGCCCTTGGAACTGCCGATGCCGGGATCGTTGGCAAGGTCGCTATCGGCCGGCGTTTTGCCTTTGGCGTGCTTGTTTCCTGTCATGGGTTCCTCCTGTTTTGAGGTGGCGGACTGTCCTTGAGGTGGCGGCCCAGGCTCGCTGCGAAAATCGCGTTTCGACACGCCAATGGCGGCGCCCCGGATTTTCGGACGGCTTAGATTCCAACTCCGCGATCCCGACGGTTGTTCCGTCAAAAATATCGCCGTCGGCCGGGATTGCCCAGCCAAGCCGCTCCGGTTCCTGGACCGGGTGATTTTCGCCAGCCGGAACGATCTTTCGCCCAATGCATTTAACTGGTCTGCGCTCACGAACTCATTCTGGACGGGAGCTGGACCATTGCCACCTACAGCCTACGCCTTGGCGACTCGCGAAACCGAAGAAGTTTCCATCGTCGACCTCATACCCGCTTTGAGGGCTTTCGCCCGCACCTTCTGCCGCACTCCCGATGATGCCGACGACCTGGTCCAGGAGACGCTGACCAAGGGCTTGGCCAACATTGACAAGTTCGAAGCTGGAACGCGCATGAAGTCATGGCTCTTCACGATCATGCGCAACACCTACTACACGCGTGTCAGGGCCGCGGTGAGGGAAGCGCCCGGCCTGCTCGACTGCGCTTCGCTGCGGCCGATCTCGGAAGCGACGCAGGAATGGTCCGTACAGGGCAAGGAGGTCCACCAGGCCATCCAGAGTCTTCCCGAGCACCAGCGCGAGGTTCTGATGTTGATAGGCGTTCTGGGCATCAGCTATGAGGAAACGGCCGAAATATGCGGTTGCGCGGTGGGAACCGTGAAGAGCCGGCTCAACAGGGCACGCGCCGGCGTGCTGGAATACCTTGGCGAAAGTTCCTCGCAGACCCTGATGGAAAGGCGCAGCTATCTGTCCGAAGGACAACTGGACTTCGAAGCCGAGAGGCGCCGCTAATATACATGTCACGCTAATTACTGCTTTCGCGCAAGCGCCTTTCGACAAGCGCATGCTGCAATTCGATCGCAAGTTTGGTCAGCCGGTCAGGAACCCTTTCCTGTTCGATGGCCGCAAGCAAGGAAGCGATTTCCCGGTCTATGGTCAGATCGGCACGCGTGCTGACGGAATCTTCCCTTGAGCGAGACATCGCGTTCTCTTGGCAAATGTTGGTTCCTTCAGCTCACTCTGGTGGCAACAGTGCGAGTTTGCAAGAATTTGCAGGCCATCCATGCGACCGGCTTCGGTCCTTGCACAGCTTCGTCAGCGGTTGGGCTCTCGCTGCGTTTCAATTGCTCGCCGGCTGCAAGCCATATGCTGACGCAACGATCAGTCTTCAGGCCGCCGATCCGCTGAATGATCCTGGTACTGCTCGGACTTGACCCGATTGCCGTCGAGCCCACGCTCCTTGGTGTGCTGCTTCTTGTCTCTGTTGGACAGAACGGCGTTCTCTCCGATCTTGTCCTTGGGAAGATCGGTCATCGCGCCAGCGCCAGCGCCTTTGCCGTGACTGCCGCGACCGATGTGCTTCTTGCTGCCGGACGCCATCTTGTTCTCCTTCATACTGTCGAATAGCGGCTTTTCCCGTTCGGCATCCGAACCATAGTTGGGCCGCAATGTTCCGCTGGAAATCGT
This sequence comes from Mesorhizobium sp. M1307, assembly GCF_040318155.1. Taxonomy (NCBI): domain Bacteria; kingdom Pseudomonadati; phylum Pseudomonadota; class Alphaproteobacteria; order Hyphomicrobiales; family Phyllobacteriaceae; genus Mesorhizobium; species Mesorhizobium sp. M1307. The sequence goes on from NZ_JAMYLR010000003.1 coordinate 134,520, forward strand.
AAGCAGGAAGGCATCGCCGTCCCAGTGCCGGAAAGGCTTTTCGCCGTCGACGAGGACTTGCATGCCATTTGCGTTGGCGAAGTTATGGACATCGGCGCGATCCAGCGCCGGCGATCCGCGATATGAATAATTCAAAAGCGCGGCCATGCCCGGCCTCTTCAGCACGCGCGCGATTTCCACGAAATGTCGCTCCGCAAGGCCGGCCAGCACCAGATAGGGAAAGCTGTCGACGGCCAGCACGCGGTCGAAGCTGGCATCGCAAAAATCGGCAAGATCGAAACCGCGCGCAGGGCGGAATTCTACATTGCCGAGCCCGGCGCATCGCCGGCGGGCGATCGAGATCATCGCTGGGGATATATCGCTGCCCACGATCCGGTGCGACAGAGCGGAGAGCGCCTGTTCGAACCGACCGATACCACAGCCGATATCCAGTGTGTCGCGGTCAGTGCCGGTAAAGCCTCGCCTCTCCAGCCATGCAACGATCTCAGCCGTAGCGGCAGAGAGCTTTTCCTCATTGCCCAGCGATGACAGCTGCACGCTCGCCGCCGGGGAGATCGCCGCCGCCGCGTCAAACCCTGCCGCCAGCCGCTTGACGACCGCATCGTCGGTCTCGCCCTCGCCACGCTCGTGCCGAACGGCACCACCTGTTTTGCGCAGCGTGGCGAATATCTCGGGCCTGCGCCGCAGCAGGTCGGCAATCCGTTGCAGTTTTGCCGTGTTTCGCGGGTCAGCCGAGTGCGTGTTTTGCGCAATCTTCGCCAATTCTGCAGCATCGATTCCTGTCTCGAAACGGAGAGCCAGCCTTGCGATGACGGCTTCGACGCCGGCACCGTCTGCCATGCAATCCTCCAGCACCCGCCTTGCTGATGTCGACCGCCGAGATTCCGGCTGGGTCGCGCTCATCGCCCTTTGCTCCGCGTCCAGATCTTGCGCATCGTCCACCGGTCTACGGCGCCCCAGCTGTACTTGTAGGCCTCTTGTCCGCGCAGAAAATCGAACTCTTCCGCGCCTTCGCAGATCGCCTGCCTTATCGCTTGGCCGATGAGCAGCGCGCCGGGACTTTCCTCGGCATAGGCCGGATCGAAGCCACCGAGATAAGCGCAAGCGCGGCCACGATGATGGAACCCGTAATAGGCGCCCACGATCGCGTTACCGATCGTGATAAGCCAGCATCGGGCAAGCACCTGTGCGACCAGCTGCGGCAGCGCCTGACGGTGGAATGCTTCCACGCGGGAATCGGACAGAACGCCGTCGCCGTGTCCGGCCCAGCGCGCGCGGTGAAGGCGGATCAGATGGTCGAGGAATGTCTGCGGATCGGACAAAGCGGGTTCGATGGAGACACTGCCGCGTCTCGACGCGGCCCTGTGGGCGCGGCGCAATTGGCGCCTCCGCCGCGCCGGAACACAGCCTTGAAGCGTCTGGTCGCCGGCGAGGGCGAGCACCGGGCAAGCGGCGTGACCGACGGCTTGGCACGATTCGAGCGCGGCATGCCTGATGGCAAGGCCGGCGCCGCCGGGAGGCAGGTCCTGCAAGATCCACTGTGTCCAGCCGACGGAAAGAACGGCGCCACCGATGACTGCGCCGACCGGTTCGGCGATCTCGGGAAGACAAAGGACATCCAGATAGTCGCTCAACGAAATGCCGAGCGGAAGCAATCGCGCGCCGGCATCGTGGCGTTCCAGATAGAGTGGCGCCAGGCCGACCAGATCGTCGCCACGCCAGATGGCGACCGTCGCTAGCTCGCCGGGAGCAAATGTCCGCCACCATGGCAGCAACCATGCGGGAGACTGGAACGGCGTCGCCGAGGAACTGCGCGACCAGAGTTCCCACCAGTGCGGCTCGAGGGCTTCGAGGTCCGCTGGATCGTCGATAATCTCACTGCGGAGCATGTCGCGCTCGCTTTGCCGTCGCGAGCTGCCCGCTGTCTGTGCCGAGCCGTGCCAGCGCCCGATAGGCGTCCATGTAGGAGGAAATCATGCGGTCGAGTGAAAAGCGCCGCCGCGCCTCGGCCCGGCAGGTCTCGGGGTCCAGGCTGGGTGCGGCAGCGATGGCTTCGGCCATCTCGTCGACATCCCCGACCAGATACCCGGTCTTGCCGTGCTCGACCACATCCGGCAGTGCGCCATTCGGGAAGGCCACCACGGGGGTGCCGCAGGCGAGCGCCTCCATGGCGACGAGCGAACTGGTTTCCGCGGCAAGGCTCGGGATGACTAGGCAGCGGGCTGTATTCAGCAGGCGCCGCTTGGCGACAAAGCCGAGCGGACCAAGGAAGCGGCGCCGGTCGTCCAGCCGGGGTTCGACCTCGTCGCGAAAATACGCTGTGTGCGTTTCATAGGGGTAGACCTTGCCACCGATGACCAGCGGCACGCTGGCCTTCTTGGCTGCGTCCAGCGCCAGATGGATGCCCTTTTCCGGGCAGACGCGGCCGAGCACGAGCGCAAAGTCGTGTTTGGCCTGCGGTTCGCTCAGCGCGTCGACGTCCACTCCGTTGGGAATCGGCCCGATCAGCCTGGCTCCCGGCGGCGCGGTTCTTTGCTGAGCCGCCGATACCGCATGCAGCCACAGATCCTCCCGCGCCGGATTGAGAGCGTCGGCCGGATACCAGTCGAGCGGCAAATGCAGGGTCACCAATGTCGGCCCGTCGCCCGGCAGATAGGCATCGAAATCGATACCGTGCAAATGGACCACGTCGATTGGCCAGCGAGCGCGTGCGGTAGCAATTGCGGCGCAATGAACACGCTGCGCCCGGCGCTTCGCCGCTTCATCGAGCACGCCCGGTTCGGCCGGCGTCTCGATGAGGACACCCGCAGCGCTCGAGCCCTGGCAGCCGATCACGATCGAGCGGTGTCCGGCCTGTACGAGCGCCTGGTCGAGCACCGACAGCACCTGCTCGGCACCACCGACCGCATCCGGCCCGACCGGGGCGAGGGGATAGGCGACGTTGAGGACGGTGAGCGTCATGGCTGGAGAGCCGAAGCTCCTCACGCTGCGGAGGCGCGCAGCCTGCCGACCGAAGGGGCAGCGATGCTGCCGGCATATCGGCGCGTCATTGCCGCGCAGAAGTCGGCGAATTCCTCCGGCACCAGCGGCGGACTGCTGTGGTGCGGCATCATTCCGCGGTGTTCCGGCGTGAAGCAGAAAGTAACCGTCACGTCGAAGTCGGCCAAAGCCTCCATCTGCCGGTCGAACCAGTCAAGTGCGTTCGGCCTGAAGCTGTCGGCCCAGGAAAGCCCGGTGCGCAGATTGGTGACGCCGAGCCGTTTCATCCAGGCGACGGCGTCGTCCAGCCGGTGATCTTCGAAATGGAACCACTGCACCAGTCCCATTGCCGGCGTGTGGTGCAGGAACTCCTCGAGCGCGGGCTTTGGCGTGCCGTCCTGGCGGAGCAGGCCCATGTAGAAATGGCGGTAGTAAGACGAGCCTTCCGCCTCGCGATGGCGCGTCGTCGCTTCCCACTCGCGCGGCAGGTCGTAGAGGCTGTACCATTGGATGCGCGGTGCGTTGCCGATCAGCAATTCCGCGGTCCGGCGCAGGCCCCAGACCTGTACCTCCTCGGCGCCGAAGGTCGACACGCCGACCTCGCTGACCCATACCGGAAGATCGGTGACAGCCGAAATCTCGCCGATCTTCTGCGGCCATTCGTGGATCTGCCAGAGGTTCCAGTCGAGCGGGAAACCGTGCACGGCGACAGCATCGACATGATCGAGCACGTCGAACTCCTTCATCCGTGTCATGAAACCGGCATCGATCGGCGAGATGCCGCCAAGGACCTTGGTCAAGGCCGGATTCTCCGACGCGATCGCGTCGGCGACCAGGGTTGCCATGTTGGCGAAGCGGCTCCAGTCGGGGTCGAGCTCGGGATCCCAGTGGGATTTATTGTTGGGCTCGTTCCAGATCATCGCGGCTTCAATCATTTATTTGTCCTTTCGACGGGTAGACGACGCCGCCACCGGCCGGCACGTCGGCGGTGCGGCAGAAATAGACCTCCTGCTCCGGTTGCAGGACGATCTCGAAGCCGGCGCTGCGCAGCATGGCTTCGGTGCAGGCGCGATTGGGAATCCACCAGTTGGTCGGGTCGTCGGCGTAACGATGCTCGATGAAATGCAGCTTTGGGAAATCCGGCCGGTCGAACAGGTCGTGCGTCCAGAAATGATAATTCTGCTCGAGCGCCGGCACGTTGGTGCTGCCGCGCTGCATCGACTGGAAGATCATCAGGTCCCGGGCGACGTGCTCCCGGATCAGATCGAGAGCGAGCAAGGGATGGCGCAAATGGTAGAGCACGCCCATGAACAGCACGATGTCGAACCGCTCATGCAGGGCGCCAACGTCGTAGACCGAGAGCTGCCGGAACTCGATGTCGCAGTCCGCAACCTCGGCGGCAAAGCGCGCCTGCGCTAGGTAAGCCTCATCGAAATCGATGCCAAGCACGCGGCCGGCGCCGCGGCGTTTCATCTCGATCGAATAGAAACCCGCATTGCAGCCTATGTCGAGCACCGCCTTGCCGGAAAGATCGGCGGGGATGGCGTCCGCGAATTTGCGCCATTTGATCAGCGGATAGTTGCCAAGGAAATGGTCGGGAGCGGTTTCGATGCCGGCCAGTTCCATATTGTGGAACCATGGGCCGAGCGCATCGATACGGCGGCGGATTTCGGCATCGGAATGCAGCATGGCTAGCCTCCTTCGCCTGCGAGGACAGGGACGTGCTGGTGGCCGGGCAGCGTAATGGCGACTTGGTCGTCCTTGGTACCGGCGGCGCTTTCAAGCAGGCGAAGTGCGGTGCGGTAGCCGTTGAAGGTGCCGACGTCGACATAGGCGGTGCCAGCCTTGATGCCATAGGCATCGCCTCCGGCGGCGAGATAGGCATTGACCAGCGTGCCGATATATTCGTCGCACCGGTCCCGTTCCCGCCACAGCGCGGCGAGCTGGTGAAGGGTGCGGCCGGGCATCTTGAACGCACCCCAGATCCAGTTCGATTGGGCATTCTGCTGCTTGACCTGGATTTGCTTCACCCGGTCGTCCTGGTCGACAACGACGGCATCGAAGAACTCCGGCTGGTCCACCGGAAACAGCAGGAAGGACAGGCCGTCGTCCGGGAGGGCCAGGAAGCCGTCTTCGGGAAACCAGATCGTATCGGGCAACCCGACCAGAACGGTCTCATCGGCTGTGACGAGCGGTGCGGCACGGAAGATGGCGTCGCAAAGGCCGACCGGAGAGGGCTGCACCACAAACAGCGCAGTCGCGTCGGCATAGCCGGCAGAATAATATTCGAGGATATCCGACTTACCCGAGCCGATGACGAAGCAGATCTTGTCGGCCCCCGCGCGCACCATGCGGCGCACCAGGTATTCGCTGACCGCGCAAGGCCGCTCGGTGTTGCCGTCGATGCGGCTGCCGACCGGCAGAAGCTCCTTCGAAAAGCCGAGCGGCTGGATGCGGCTTCCCCGTCCGGCTGCGGGCACGATGCCCAACATCAAACTGCCTCCTTCAACGGCTCGCCATGCGTGGAGCCGTGCAGTGCATCGGACAGGATGCGGTCGAATTCCTTCGCGCGCCGCGCCGAGGTGTGTTCGTCCAGCACCCGCTCGCGCGCTCGGCGGCGGATAGCGTTAAGCTCGGCGTCGGACAGGTCGAGCGCGGCGACCACGTCGTCGGTGCTGTTCGCCACGACGATCTCTTCGCCGGGCCGGAAAAAGGCCTCCAGTCCCGGCCATGTGTCGCTCACCATCGCGGCACCGCAAGCGGCGGCTTCGAACAGCCGGCCGGAAGGACACCAGCCCCTTTCGGCCATCGCCTCGCGGGTCACGTTCAGGGTCAGCCGTGATGATGAAAAGAAGGCGGGGTGGTCGGCAGGCGGCAGATGCCGGACGAAGAAAATATTGTCGCTCCACGGGAATTCCTGCGGATATTGTGCGCCGCCAATGATGAAGCGGCGCTCCGGCAGGCGCGCAGCCGGACTGACCAGCAGCCTCTCGACCCCGACCTGGCGGTCTGCCGCATAGGTCCCGAGATAGGAAAGGTCGCCGGCAAACTCCGGCCTGGGCGGAGCCGGCCGGTGTCGCTCTGGATCGACATGGCCGTAGAGCGGCATGACGCGGCGTGCACCCAGCATCGACTTCAATGCGTCGATCGCGGTGCCTCCCGTGTAGCTCAGCACGAGATCGAAATCGCGAAGCCCTTCCGGCCCGAAATAGGCCGGAGGCTCACCTTGTTCGATCCGCGCCAGTGTCACCGGCGTATCCAGATCGTAGAACACCTTCAGCCCGCGACAGGCCTGGTGGGCAAGGCGCGATGCGCTCACGGCATCGGGGCAATAGGAGGTGACGATGACCACATCGGCCTCATTCATCGCCTGCTCGGCAACGCGCTGGATGTCCTCCCAATCCTGATAAAGGACGAGGTTGCCGCCATCCAATTGGTCGAGGTCGCGCGTCCCGGCATAATAGGGAGTGTTGCGTTCGAAGAAGGTGATAGACCAGCCCAGCCCGGCCATCGCCCGGATCAATCCGCGCCACAGCGTGGCGTGCCCATTGCCCCACGACGATGTCACGGTAAGACCGAAAATGACCATGCGCATCCGGCAATTCCTCGTCAGGCAGCTTCGTTGAGTCTGATCAGCTTCGACCCCCAGTCCCCCCAAACAACCGTGGTGATCGACGCTGGGTCGATATCGAAGCGAAAGCAGTTTCCCAGCGACAGGCCGAGCACCTTGCACACGGCGGCCTTGATGACGTCGGCATGGCTGACAAGTGCGACGCCCTGGTTCTGGTAGGTGCCGAGGACCTGCTCGATCAATGAGACGACGCGTTGCTGCACGTCCAGCATGGTCTCGCCGCTCGGTGTTCTCGCCTGCTGACGCTGGTCGTTCCACACTCGCCAGTCGGCATCCTGGTTCAGCTCTTCGAAGGTCTTTCCCGACCAGGTGCCGAAGTCGATCTCATCGAGTTCCTCGCGGATCACGATCTCACCGGCATTGCAGGCGAGCGCGATCGGGTTGGCAGTCTCCTGCGTGCGTTCGCGCGGGCTGCAGAAGATTGCCGCTATCGCCTCGCGTGCCATGCGGTCTGCCAGATGCGAGGCCTGTGCCTTGCCGGCTTCGCCGAGGCAAACGCCGGCCATCCGTCCGGCAAGATAACAGCCGACATTGTCGTGCGCGGCGTGGCGCACCAGAAAGAACGTCGTCGTCATTCCGCGGCATCGAGCATCGGCTCGTCCTTGCCGGCGATGAAAGAGAGCGTGCGCTGGCGGGCTTCCGCGTCGGTGAACTGCTCGGGCGGCGATTTCATGAAATAGCTGCAGGGACCGGTCAGCGCGCCCGCGATACCGCGGTCGAGCGCCAGCTTGGCGCAACGCACCGCATCGATGACGACGCCGGCCGAATTGGGCGAATCCCACACTTCCAGCTTGAGCTCGGCATTCAGCGGCACACCGCCGAAGGTCGTGCCTTCGACCCGGATATAGGCCCACTTGCGATCGGTCAGCCACGGGACATGGTCGCTCGGCCCGACGTGAATGTTGCCGGGCTCCAGGGGAACGTCGATCTGGCTGGTGACGGATTGCGTCTTTGAGATCTTCTTCGATTCCAGTCGCTCGCGCTCCAGCATGTTGAGGAAGTCGGTGTTGCCGCCGAAATTGAGCTGGTAGGTGCGATCGATACGCACGCCGCGCTCGCGGAACAGGTTGGCGAGCAGACGATGTACGATCGTCGCACCGACCTGGCTCTTGATGTCGTCGCCGATCAGCGGCAGGCCGTGCTGCTCGAAGCGGCGGCGCCACTCCGGCCGCGAGGCGATGAAGACGGGTATGCAGTTGACGAAGGCGCAGCCGGCCTCGAGCGCGCACTCGGCATAAAAGCGCGTTGCCTCCTCCGAACCGACAGGCAGATAGGACACCAGGATTTCGGCGCCGCTTTCGGCGAGGATCTTGCTGATGTTGGCGACGGGGTCGTCGGCCTCCTGAATCTCGTCGCGCAGATATTTGCCGATGCCGTCCAGTGTCGGCCCGCGTTCGACGCGAACGCCGGTAGCCGCCACATCGGCAAAGCGGAAAGTATTGTTCGGCGCGCTGTAGATCGCGTCCGCCACATCGCGTCCGACCTTGCCCTTGGCGACGTCGAAAGCGCAGACCACTTCGATGTCCTTGACATGATAGCCGCCAAGATCGGCATGCATCAGCCCGGGTATGGGCTCATTGCTCCTTGCGTCGCGGTAATAGGTGATGCCCTGAACAAGGGAGGAGGCGCAGTTGCCGACGCCGACTATTCCGATCCGAACTTTCTTCGATCCCACGAAACCGCTGCCTATGCTGTTGAAGGTAAGTTCTTCGTGCCAAACCGCCTGCCTCGCTGATTGTTCCTTGCCGGCTGCAAAAATCGTGCAACCGATGGTGGATCAAAGTAGCGCTCGCCGAGTTGTGCAGTCAGGCCAACCGGGACGGGACAATGATCGTCTATGGCGACCACAAGCGAATTGAGAGCGCGCGATATGTTCGCGGCTCGGCCTGCGAAGCGGCCGGGCACATTGCGGACATGCCAAGTGGGATCGAACGCCACGCAGCCCTGGTCGGCCTGTTCATCAAGACCTCGGAATTGGTCCAGGGCCTTGCCGATGCTGAATTCGAGGCCAACGGCATGGACAGGAATTCCCGACAGCGGATCGCGGGCGCAAATCTCCTGGTCGGCTTGGCCCGGGACGTGGGCAGATCGTGGGCGGCCGGATTCGCCATCGACGGCCCGGTCCGTGCGGACGTACCGCGAATGCTGGCCGAATTCGATTGCGACGGCGAAATCCTCATTGGCACGGCCGAGGGATATGCTCACTATGCGCTCTATCCGGAAAGCTATTTCGTCGCCGCGCGGCAGTCGGTTCTCGATGCGAACACATGCGTAATCGGCATCCGCAGCATCGGCCTGGGGCTTGCAGCGATGGTGGCTGCAGCCATCGGCGCACCGGCACCCGTCGGTGTCCGTCCGATCGGTCACCCGTTCCGCAGGCGGCTTGCCGCCGATCCGGAACTGATCAGTAGCTGGATGACGAAGCCGTCGGCCCGCTTTGCCATCGTCGACGAAGGCCCGGGCCTGTCAGGCAGTTCGTTTCACGCCGTCGTCGCATGGCTGCAAAGGCTGGGCATCGATCCCGGGCGCATCCATCTGTTCCCCAGCCATTCGGGTGGGCCGGGTCCCGAGGCATCGGCGGACAGTCGTGAGGCATGGACGGTTTGCCAAAAACACACCGCGGATTTCGAACGGACTTTCCCCGCTGGATCCGCTGTCCCGACGTTGCGGGATTGGGTGGCCAGGACGATCGGCCGCACAGCGGCCAGCCTGACCGAAACATCCGCCGGAGAGTGGCGTCGCTTTCGAGACAGGACGGAGGAACATTGGCCACCCGTTCACCGCGGCTTCGAGCGGCGAAAGTTTCTTGCTTCTGCGGGCCGGGAAAAATGGTCGGTCAAATTCGTCGGCCTCGGTGAAATCGGAATGCACAAGGCCGAGACTGCCAGGAGGCTGCATGACGCAGGCTTTGGCCCGGACATTGCCGGGCTGTGCCATGGCTTCCTCGTTGAACGCTGGATCGACGGTACAACGCTGGACCGGGCAAGGCATTCGAAAGAAAAAATGGTCGCTCATCTCGCGCGCTATCTGTCCTGGCGCGCAGCCAATCTGCCCGCGTCCGAGCCGGGCGCCTCGCTGGAGGCGCTTGCCGACATGGCCTTGCGGAATACAAGTGAGGCGCTGGGCGAAAGCCGCGCGGCGGAGCTGCGGAACTGGTTCTCGAAACAGGCTCCACCAAAGACCATGCAGCGGGTCGAAATCGACGGGCGGCTTCATCCGTGGGAGTTCATCCTTTCGCGCGGCGGAACGCTGATCAAGACGGACGCCCTCGACCATTGTCGGTCGCACGATCTGGTCGGCTGCCAGGACATCGCCTGGGACATTGCCGGCGCCCGTGTCGAGTACAGCCTCGCCGACGCGGCGACTGCGGCACTGTGCAAAGCTGTCGAGGCGACTACGTCTCGTCCCGTCGATGCCAATCTGGTCCACTACTACGAGCCCTGCTATCTCGCCTTCCAGCTTGGCTTGTGGAGCATGGCTGAGCGATCGGGCGATGATCGGGAACAAATCCGGCTGGCGGCCGCGGCAAGACGTTACGCTGCCGCGCTGCTTCGTTTCCTGGAAAGCCAAGGCGACCTGCCGCCGCTCGACCAGGATCAGTCCAGCCGGCGCAGCATATCCGCTTCCTTTTCGAGGATGGCCGCTACCTCCTCGCGCTGAAGATGCGTCATCATCAGGCTCACACAACATTCCAGATAGGTGATGGAGGCGCGCCGCAGGAAGGCAGCCGTCTCCTTTGCGGCCGTTTGTTCGATGTCTTTGGCGGATCGCTTCGGATGCACAATCGTCTCCATGCCGGTACCTTGACAGAACCAGAAGCTGGACGGGTTGTTCCCGCGACGAGAAAAAGTGACCAAATCCGAGACGACGGCGCTTTCATGCAGCGGCCAGACGCTCCCCGCCTCAGGCCGGCAGGTTTTGCAGCCGGCCTGAGGCAGAACGCACGGTGGCGGCAATTCGACGTCTTCTGTCGACCATCTGCGCCGTCTCAAGCTCGGCAAAATAGGCGATTGTGCGCATCAAACCCTGCCTGAGCGGCACTTTGGGCGACCAGCCGAGAAGCTTCCTTGCACGGGAAATGTCGGGTTGCCGACGACGAGGATCGTCTTGCGGCAGCGGCAGGAATTTCAAGTCCGATTTGGTGGCGGTCATGCCTCTCACCAGGCCCGCCAGTTGCAGGATGGTGAACTCCCCCGGATTGCCTAGATTGATCGGCTGGCGCGGGTTGGGATTGACCTCCATCAACCGGATCAAGCCGTCGACCAGATCGGAAACGTAGCAGAACGACCTGGTCTGCAGCCCGTCGCCGAATATCGTCAGCGGCCGTCTCTCGAGTGCCTGCATGATCAGATTGGAAACGATCCGTCCATCCGCAGGATCCATCCTGGGACCATAGGTGTTGAAGATGCGCGCTACACGGATATCGGCCTTTCCCATTCTCAAATAATCGAAGCACAAGGTTTCGGCGGTGCGCTTGCCTTCGTCATAGCAGGCGCGGGGGCCGATGCAGTTCACGTGGCCGACATAGTCTTCCTTCTGCGGATGCTGTTCGGGATCGCCATAAATTTCGCTGGTGGACGCCTGCAGGAACCGGGCGCCATTGCGGGCGGCGAGCTCCAGCAGATTGAGCGTTCCGATGACGCAAGTCCGCGTCGTATGGACCGGGTCGGCCTGGTAACGCGGCGGCGAGGCCGCGCACGCCATGTTGAAGATGCGATCCACCGGCTCGCCAAGCTCCAACGGTCGGCAAATGTCCTGCTTGATCAACCGAAAATCCGGACGATCGGCGATCGATGCTATGTTCTCCATACGGCCGGTAAGGAAATTGTCGACGCAGATCACGCGCCAGCCGGTCTGGAGCATTGTCTCGCAAAGATGCGAACCGAGGAAACCGGCGCCGCCGGCGACAAGCACGGTCCTGGTCCGTTGCGCCTTTCTTGATAGCTGCATCTCTATTTTCTCCCGTCTGCGGGTCATGCTGCACTCTCGACATCCAGATCGAGAGCAGAACGTGGCGATTTGGCCTGCGCCAGCAGCGAAACGAATTCGCGGGCTCTCGCGGTGCTTGTGTGGGCTGCCAGGATGAGCGCGCGCGCTTGCCTGGCCATGGCAAGCCGGGCGCTGTCGGATTCCCCAGACAGGATGCCGATCACGTCCTCGGTCCTGCGCGCCATGTGGATCGTTTGCCCCGGAAACAGGCTGTCCAGTCCCGCCCAGCTATCGCTGATGATCGCCGTGCCGCAGGCGGCTGCCTCGAAGAGGCGCACGCTGGGCGACCATCCGGCCGCGATCATGGAACTGCGCGTGACGTTCAACGTATAGCGTTGGCGGCTGTAAAAGGCGGCGTGATCTGCCGGCGGCAGGTGTTCGATGCGATCCACATTGTCCGGCCAGGCGATTTCGCGCGGATATTGCGAGCCTGCCACGACGAAGCGGCGCTCCGGCATGCGACGCGCCGGTTCGAACAGCAGGGCCTCCAGCGTCGCCTGGCGGTCGGGGCTGTAGGTGCCGAGATAGCCGAGATCCCAGCGGATTGGATCACCGGTTCCGTGATGCCGTTCCGGGTCGACGGAGCAGTAGAGCGGCTCGGCCCGCCTCGCGCCGAATTCCGCCGTCAGACGGGCAAGCGTCGGCCCGCCGGTGAAGGAGAAGTAGACGTCGAAATACGGGACCTGCCGCCTGGCAATGTACTCGCAATCATCGGTCGAAAGCTTTGCCAGCGTGATCGGCGTGTCGATGTCGTAGAAGCAGAACTGACCCGTGCATAGCGATGCCACGACGTCGATGATTTCAGGGCCTTCGGGAACGAAGGAGCCGACGACCACGATATCGGCATCGCGCAGGCAGCGCGCAAAATTGCGGCGAAGATCATCGATCGTTTCATAGTAGCGCAAGGCGCAGAAATCGGGATCGCGCAGATCCCGGTGACTTGCGTACCACGGCACGTCGCGTTCGAGAAAGGTGACGCGGTGACCGAGTTCGTGGAAACCTTTAAGCAGCCCCCGAAAGGTGGTGGCGTGGCCGTTTCCCCAGGATGAGGAGAGCGACAGGCCAAGAAAGACGATGTCGAGCGGCTTTGTCATTCGGCCGCCTCCACGGTCGGACGCTCGAAATGGCGCCTGAAGATAGCGTCGGCTAAAACGGCACGTGTCGTATAGGTATGTTCGCCAAGCACGCGCCGAAGCGCCGATGTCCCGATCGCCTTAGCCCGTTCGGCACTAAGGCTTTGCATGATCTCGGCGACGTCCTCGCCATCGCGCGCGACCAGGATTTCCTCGCCGGGTTTCAGGAACAGGTCGACGCCGAGCCAGGCGTCGGTGATGAGGCATGCGCCGGCGCCCGCCGCCTCAAAAACGCGCGTCGCAGGTGAAAAGCCATTGGCCGCCATGCTGTCGCGGCTGATGTTCAGCACCGCCTTGGCCGTGACGTTCAATGCATTGTGGTCGCGCGTGCCGACATGGCCGAGCCATCGGACATTGGCGGGCATCTGCTTGTCGCCCCAGCCCGATCCGCCGAGCAGGAAGCGCTGATCGGCGGAGCGGCCGGCCGGGTCGAGGAAGAAGGCCTCGACGCGCGCCTCGCGGTCCGGCAGCCGGTTGCCGAGAAAGGCGAGATCGCAGGCAAAGCGAATGTCCTTGCCGACCGGATGATGCGTTTCCGGATCGAGCGCGTTGTAGATCGGCACGCATTCGGCCGCCCCCATTGCCCGATAGGCCCAGACCACCGGGTCGCCGCCGCCATAGGTCAGCACCAAGTCGATTTCCTGCAGCGCGCGATGCAGCGGATGGTCGGGCTCGTCGCGCAACTGGCCAAGCGTCGCCGGCGCATCGACATCCCAGAATACGGTGAGCGCACCGGCACGGGCGTGATCGAGCACCGCCCGCAACAGCGCGTCGTCGGCGAAACCGACGCCGCTCGCCTTGACGACGATATCTGCCTCCGCCGCCCGCGCCGCCACCTGCATCAGCGCCTGTGGGGTCGCCTCATAGACGACGACGGCACACCAGTCCGGCGCCTCGATGTCGCGGTTCTTCTGGCGATCGTAGACATCGGGCTCATAGAAGGTGATGTCATAGCCGAGCCTGGCCAGAGCCTTGAGCAGCCCGCGGTAATAGGTGGCCGCGCCGTTCCAGTAGGACGACAGCAGGCTTGACCCGTAAAATGCAATCTTCATTCGGCGGCCTCCGTTGCAAGGATCGTGTCGGCGGCTTGGCGGCGCCCGCATTCGGCGAGCACGCCGAACAATTGATCCGCCCGGTGCCGGCATGTGTGCCGCAAGCGGATGGTCTCGAGGCCCGATGTCGCCAGAGAAGCGGCGAGATCCGCGTCGTGCAGCACGGCGCGAAGATGACGCCGCATCTCGGAACCGTTGTTTGCAAACAGAAAATCTACGCCGGGCCTGAACAGGCGTTCGACATCGGACCACGGCGCCGAAACGAGCGGGATGCCGCAGGCGAGCGCCTCGAACATGCGGATGGTCGGGATGCCGGGCAGGCTTTCGCGGTATGGACGCCTGGGGATGTGCACTGTGATGCGGTTTGCTGCAAACGCCTTCGGCACGTCGGCGTTGGCGATCCAACCTTCGTAGTGCAGGCCGGCGGCCGCAAGGTCGGCGAGCGCTTGCCGTGGATAGCGAACGCCGTGGACAGTGCCGCTCAATCCTAGCTCACGCACCGGCTCGACCAGGAATTCCCCGATTTCGGCGCTGCGCTCGTCGTCGCCCCAATTGCCGATCCAGATCAGGTCGGCGCTGCGCTCGATTTCAGGATGGGGCTGGAACAGATGGTCATCGGCTGCCTCGTGCCAGGTAAAGACCCGCTTGCCCCATCCGGCGCGAAGATAGCTTTCCCGCAGCGCCTCGCCGAAGGCGAGCACGCCGTCGTAATGTTCAAGCTGCAAGGCAGAAATCGCTTGCGTGGCCGAGATGGCGCGATGGTGCGTGTCGTGGAACAGCAGCGTGAAACGGCCGCCAGTTGCTTTCGCCTTGCCCAGCCGCGCAACAAGGTCCGGCTCGGTCCACTCATGCACGATCACCACATCGGCATCGGATATCCAGGCTTCGTGGTCGAAAGCGGCATCGTAGGTCACCGGCATCAACTCAGGGAAATCCTTCCGGAATCGCTCGATCGCGAAGGACCCTTTCTCGGCTACCAGGTTCGACCGGCTCCAACCGTCGGCGGGTTCCAGCGCGATCGCCTGGTGCCCGCGCGCGACCAGCTCGCGCATGATGCCGCGCAGGAAATGTGCGTTGCCGTGGTTCCAGTCGGAAACGATCGAATGGGTGTAGAATAAAAATCGCATAATCAATTATCCGCCATGGTGGCCAGGGCCGCCTTGTCGTAGACGCCGCGCATGGCGGTCGCCTGCCTTGCCAGTGAAAATCTGCGGCTTCGGCGCGCCGCCGCCTCACCGAGCTCTCGCCGGCGCTGCGCGTCAATGCAAAGGCCATTGATGCAGCTGGCGAGATCACTCGGATCGCGCACATCGTAGAACAGGGCCGCGCCGTCCCACAGTTCCCGGTAGGTCGCGATATCGGCAAGCACCAAGGGCGTTGCCGACATTGCGGCTTCCAGCGTGGCCAGGCCGAACGGTTCGTAGAGCGACGGCGATACGAAGATACCGGCCCGAGCCATCAGCGAGCGCACTTCCTCATGTGGCACCGGCCCGAGGGGAACGGCGCCACTGAAGCCAACATGCTGGCCGTCCGGCCCTTGCTGCGAGCCGGCGACGAAGACCGGCCATTGCGTCAGGGAGGCGGCCTGGTCAAGCACCGCCGCGTTCTTTCCTTCATCCCACCAGCGCGCAGCGGCGAAAACAATCGATTCCCGCCTTTCGCTCTTCGCGCCAGGCCGTGCGCCGTTGCCGACGACGCACAGGCGCGCGATCGGCCCGTAGCAGGTTTCGAGCATGTCGGCATGGCTGCGGCTGGGTGCAACGACAATGCCTGCTTTGTCGAGACCGCGCCGGTTGCGGTCCTTCTGCCAAGCCCATTCGCCGTCCGCCGCCTGTCCCTTGACGGCGTGGAACCATGTCACCACGCAGGAATGCGAGACCGCTACCACCGGGCAGGGCACATCGAGCCCGGCGGCCTGCGTCGGCGCGTTGAGATGGACGATTTCGACGGCGTAGTCACGTATGAGCGGGTGCAGCTCCTGCTGCAATGTGTCGAGGTCGTGCTCGTTGCGGGTCATCCAGTCGGGCGGCGTGTTGAGCCATGTCAGCGCCGCGAATGACTGGGCCTCCTCCGCCTGCTGCCTGGACGGTTCCGGACCAAGCCCGGCAAGCACGACGCTGTCGCCGCCGGCGACCAGTTGCCTGGCCAGATCGAGCGCATAACGCCAGACGCCCCCAACGGCATCGACAGTCATCAGGATACGCCGCGGCCGCGGGCTCAGTGTCCGCAACATGTGGCCTCCAATTCGGCCAGCGGACGCGGCCGCTTCTCCTGGATGTCGCTGAACGTTCGGAAGGATGCGAGATAATGTTCATGCGCGCGCTCCCAGGCGAGATCGTCCGGCTCGCCCCAAAGTTCGCGGTAGCTCGGCGAACTCGGATAAGGATAGAGCGGCACCGGTTCGTTGGCCCAAACGCCGTTGTCGATCAGGTGCTTCCGCCAATAATCGACGAGCGCGGGATCGTCCTCGACCACGCCGATCAGATTGGCCTGCACGAACGGCACGTGGCGCCTTGCGTCGACCAGCAACGCGGCCAGCTCCTCGGTGCCCAAACGGCAGCGTTTTGCCAGCATGGCGCGGCCTTCCACAGTCAGGCTTTCGAGCCCCGCCTCTATGGAGACGCAGCCGGCGGCGCCGAGCAGTCTCAGCAGTTCCGGTTTCCAGAGGTCGATACGGGTCTGCACGCCGAACTTCACATCGCGATCGACCAGCGCCTCCAGCAACGCCTTTTGCGGCAGGAAGATCTCGTCGATGAAGTAGATGTAGCCGACGCCCTGTGCGATCAGCCGGTCGATCTCGGCGATCACTGCCTCGTGGTTCCGGCGGCGATAGGCATCGCGGAAATCGATCTTGGCGCAGAAGCTGCAATTGTACGGGCAGCCGCGCGACGCCTCGACCTCCGCTCCGAAACCGACCTGATCATCGTCGAAGCGGTGATGGTGGTGCGAATGCGCGGCAATCCAGTCCGACGGCCATTCGAGCGGCGGGTGATCGATGAACGAGCTCGCATGCACGCCGCCGTTCGAGACCAGTTCTCCATCCTCGAAATGGGCCGTGGACGGCACCGCAGTCCAGTCGTCGCGCCGGGCAAGTTCCGCGACCACTTCCTCGCATTCGCCGCGCACGACAATGTCGACGCCAAGCTTGCGCAAAGTCGGCGTCGGCGTCGCCGAGCCATGCGGCCCGACGGCGACGGTGCGACCGCCGCGCCCGGCAAGATGATTGAGGAAATCGGCCGGCACGCGCAACTCGGGCGGTGCGCAGCGCCAGAACAGGTAGGTCGGCGCGGTGCTGACGACGGTCATGTCAGGCTCGAATGCGGCGACGCGATCGGCGAGCGCGGCGTTGTCGAGCTTCTGGATCTGCCCGTCCAGCATCAGCACCTCGTGGCCGGCTGCTTCGAGCAGCGCTTTCGAATAGCCGAGTTCGAGCGGCAGATGCGGCTGGCGGCAGCCGAAATAGATGCTGTCCTGGTACGTCCAGGACGGATTGACCAGAGCGACCCTCATGCCACGTACCTCGCCGGTTCGGGATGCGGGTCGAGGCGATGACGCTGCAGCCAGTCGGCGAGGTCGCGGATGCCGTTTTGCCACGGGACGTGCGCTTTCCATCCCAGTGCCGCCTCGATCGCCCGTGTGTCGGCGACGAAGAACGGTTGGTCGCCGGTGCGTTCGCGGTCGTAACGAATCGGAACGTCCCGTTTCGTTATGTTGCGGATCTCCTTCAGCAGCATGCGCAGGCTGACGGCGTTTTCCGGTCCGCCGCCGAGATTGAATGCTTGGCCCTTGATCGCCTCGATGCGGTCGAGCACGGCGCGATAAGCCGCGACCGCGTCGGCAACATGGAGGATGTCGCGCACCTGCTTGCCATCACCGTAGATGGTGATCGGCCGGTCGGAGAACGCGTTAAGCAGGAAATGGGCGACCCAGCCCTGATCCTCCGTCCCGAACTGGCGCGGTCCATAGATGCAGCTCATGCGCAGCACCGCCGTCGGCAGATCGTATGACTTGGCGTAGTCGAGGACATACTGGTCCGCCGCGCCCTTGGAGCAGCCATAGGGCGTGCAGAAATCGAGGCCGCGCGTCTCGTCGACGCCGTGCGCTCGGATGCCCGCATCGCAAGGCGCGTATCTGCCGTCTTCTTCGCGCATGGCAAGGTCGGCGAGGCGGCCATAGACCTTGTTGGTGCTGGCGAAAACGACGGGGATGCGCTTGCCGCTGCGGCGAGCGGCTTCCAGGACGTTGAACGTCCCGCGCAGGTTGATGTCGAAATCCTCGTCCGGCCGAACCAGGCTCGTGGTGACGGCGGTCTGCGCGGCAAAGTGGAAAACCGCCCTCGAGCCTGCCACCAACGGCGTGAGCGCCTCGGCGTCACGGACATCGGCGATTTCGACAGCGAGGCGGTTGCCGTGCTTTTGCGTCAGCCATTCCAGGTTCTGTTCGACGCCGGGACGGCTCAGATTGTCGATGACCAGCACCGGCTCGCCGTCCGACAACAGGCTGTCGGCGAGGTTCGAGCCGATGAAGCCGCTGCCGCCGATAATGGCGACGGGCGCATCGCGAAAATTGCGTGAATCCGGTCTCATGATACAAGCCCTCGCGCTTCGAGTTCCCGCTTCATCTCGGCGCTGCGATCGATGGCGACCGTGTTACGCACCCAGGCGACGAAATCGCCGAGCGAATGCTCCAGCCGGTGCTGCGGCTGGAAGCCGAGCAGTTCGCGCGCCTTGGAGATGTCGGCAAAGCAGTTGCGGATATCGCCGGAGCGTGCCTTGCCGAGGATTTCGGGCTGGCGGCCAGGCACGCCCATGGCTTCGGCGAGCAGCCGGGCGACCTCGCTGACCGCGTAGGCCCGCCCGCTGCCGATGTTGATGACGTGACCGCGCGCCTGGGGCTGTTCCAGCGCCAGCCGGAAGGCGAGGGCGACATCGCGTACATGAACGAAGTCGCGCTGCTGTTCGCCGTCTTCGAAAATCAGCGGCCGCTGGCCATTGGCGATGCGCGAGGCGAAGTTCGCCAACACGCCGGTATACGGGTTGGAGAGTGCCTGTCCGGCGCCGAAGACATTGAACAGGCGCAGCGCCACCGCATCGACGCCATAGGCTTCGCCGAAGATCAGTACGGCGCGTTCCTGGGCGTATTTTGTCAATGCGTAGATCGAGGCGAGGTCGACCGGTTTCTGCTCGTCGGTCGGCAGCGGCGACAGGACTTCACCTTCCGGCGACAGGGGATTCCATTGGCCGCTGCGGATGTCGTCCGGCTGCCGTCTTGCATTGTCGATGCGCCGGCCGTCCGGCGTGGCATAGAGACCCTCGCCATAGACGCTCATCGACGACGCAACGACGATCCGTTCGATCGGGCGTTTGATCAGCACTTCCAGCAACGTGGCGGTGCCGAGGTCGTTGGCGCCGACATAGCGGGCGATCTCGTACATGGACTGGCCGACGCCCACTTCAGCCGCCAGGTGAATGATCGCGTCGACATCGTCGACCGCCTCTGCGACGGCGTCGCGATCGCGAACGTCGCCTTTGATCAGCTTGGCGCCTGGCGGCAGGCTGATTGCCTCGCCGCCATGCACCTGGTCCAGCAGCGCATCGAGAATTGAAACCCCATAGCCATGTTCAACGAGTTCCTGGGCGACGTGGCGGCCGATGAAACCGCAGCCTCCCGTGACCAGTATACGTTTCACGACAACTCCTCATACGAATGGCTTTGCCGCCCCAAACTTCCGGGCGAAAGGTTTGTTCCCTTGCTTCAACAAAGTTCAGGAGGCTCGCCGGGGTAGGTTCAACCAGGCGTGGGAACATCGAAGGCTGCTTGGTGTTAGGAGCCATGTTCGACTAACCGCGCGCACATGCCGGGCAACAATGCATCTGCTGGTTGTGTGAGGGCAGACCGGAGCAACGCGTGAGATCTCGCGGCCTGCGGTGGAATCGAAGGGAGATTGCGATGTCTGAATCCAGGACGACCACCGATCACGACGAAATCCGCCGTTGGGCCGAGGACCGCGACGGGCGACCGGCGGTGGTGCGCACCAAGGGCGAGGGAGGCATACTGCGCATCGACTTCGGCGAGCCTGAAGAGACGTTCGAGCCCGTTGAATGGGACGAGTTCTTCAGGATCTTCGATGAGAACGAACTGGCGTTCCTCTACCAGGATGAGACCAGCGGCGGAAAGACTAGCCGCTTCAACAAGTTCGTCGAGCGCAGCCGGAAAGGCTAACATCGTCTAGTACCCCTGCACAGAGGATTCGACGGGTTCGATGGGTTGTAGCCTGGGTAGGATATCGGGTTTGACGAGCAGTTCAATGCTGCGCGCGAGGCCCGGTTGCCTGCGGATCAATCCGGCCCGCTCGAGGGTGAGCACCATCTGATGGACGGAAGGCGCGGTGACGCTGAAGAAGCGCTGCATGTCGCGTTGGCCGCAGAACTATTCGAGACGACGGAAGCGATCGAGCGCGTCCTCGTCATAAGGGATGCCTCTCAACTCTCGGGGTGCGCCGACGCTAGACTTCGCCTGGAAAAGGCGACGACGCGCATCATCGACTATGGCTGCGGCGGCCTCACGCAAGAACCCTTTCACGTGAAGATCGTGCTTGCAGATGGCGTCGCCGCCTACGTCGGATCGGCCAACCTGCTCAGGCGCTCGAAGGCAGCAAACCAGAGTGCGGAATGTTATCGAGGGTCCGGCTGTTCATGCCGTCAAAGTGCTCATCGATGCGGTTGCCAACATGGAGGAAGCAATCTCCACGAGGTGCTGACCACGAAACGGTATCATGGAACTATTGCCAATGCCGTCATGGCGAGAGTGTTAGCGCAATCGCTGTCACCGGAAGCGCGCGCTTATGTGCCGTGCTGGAATGCACATGAAGAATCCGCGTCCGCGCGGCCTCGTCGATTTCCTTGCCTTCGAGGAAATCGTCGATCTGTTCATACGTGACGCCATGGGCATCTTCGTCAGGACGAAGCGGGACAAGGTTCTCCAGGTCGGCGGTCGGGATCTTGTCGACGAGTTCGGGCGGAGCGCCCAGATGCGCGGCCAAGGCTCGCACCCTGCGTTTGTTTAGCCCCGAAAGAGGAAGGATATCGGCGGCGCCGTCACCGAACTTGGTGAAGAAGCCCATCAGTGCCTCGGCCGCATGGTCGGTGCCGATGACCAGTCCTCGGCTGGCACCGGCGAGCGCGAACTGGGCAATCATGCGCTGACGCGCCTTGATGTTGCCAAGCAAGAAATCCTCGCGGCCTGCGTCGCCGAACTCGACACCAGCCCGCTTGATCGAATCTAGCATTGCGTCGGCAGCCGGCTTGATGTCGACCCGATGCACTTCGTCCGCCCCTATGGTGTCCAAAGCCCGCTGGGCGTCGCTCTCGTCGGCCTGGTTGCCATACGGGAGCCGAACGGCCAGGAATTTGGCGTCGTATCCAGCCGCTCGCAGTTCCTCAACGGCCCGTTGAGCCAGAAGGGCCGCGGTAAGGGAATCCACCCCGCCGCTGATCCCCAGCACATAGGTGCTGAGCCCCGATGCACGCAGATACGTGCCGAGAAAGTCGATACGCCGGCGTGCCTCCAGCGCGACGTCAACACTGGGAGCGACACCCAACGCGTTGATGATCATTTCCTGTTCGGTCATTGGCAGTGGGTGCTCCTGATATCACAGCAATGACGGGTTCGATGGGTTGTAGCCTGGGTAAGATATCGGGTTTGACGAGCAGTTCAATGCTGTGCGCGAGGCTGGGTTGCCTGCGGATCAATCCAGCGCGCTCAAGGGCGAGCACCATCTTATGGACGAAAGGCGCGGTGACGCCGAAGAAGCGCTGCATGTCGCGTTCGGACGTTGTTGGATTGCGATCCGCAGCACCAAGGTGACGAAGGCGGTCAATATTCTTCGCGTTGACAGCGGTTCTGTGGGAAGCGAAAGCTGCGTCCAATAGGAAGCTCGCGCTACCTCTTCTCCAGGCCTTTGAGATGTTCGATGAAGGCCCGCAGTTTGGGGTGAACTTGAGACCGCTGCGGGTAGTAGAGGTACACACCCGAGCTTGTCCCGGTGAAGTGGTCCAGAACGACTTCGAGCTTGCCGCTCGTCAACTTGTCGCTGATCGCTTCTTCAGGGCTGTAAACGACCCCCAAGCCGTCGACGGCCGCATCGATCGCCAGCAGAACATCATTGAGGATCAGCGGCCCCTTTACCTGAACCTCAAATTCCTTGCCGTCGGTCTCGAACTCCCATCGATCGTACACACGATTGCCAGCTCCCGCGCAGATGCAAGGATGGGCCAACAGGTCTTTTGGATGTTCAGGGTGCCCATGCTTGTCAAGGTAGGCCGGTGCAGCAGCCACAACCCATCGGATGGGACCGAAGAGTTTGAGCGCCACGACATCTTTGGCAAGGATGTCTGACACCCGTATTCCTGCATCAAACCCGCGCTCGAATATGTTGGTGGCCGCGTTCTCGAAGAAGATCTCAACCGTCACATCCGGGTACTTTTCGATAAAGGTCGCGATCAGCGGCCTAAGGAAGTTCGGATAGACGGTCTGCGGGACATTCAAGCGCAGACGACCGGCAGGCTTGTCCGCAGCGCTTCCCGCGTCCTTCATAGCGGAAAGGATCGCATCCAGCGCCGGTCCCGCCTGTTGCAGGAATTTCTCCCCGGCTTCGGTCAAGCTCGTAGCTCGTGTCGTTCTTGTAAGCAGGGTGACGCCCAGGCGAGTTTCGAGGTGTCTGATCATCTTGCTTATCGCAGGCGGCGAAACCCTGAGTGCTTCTGCCGCCGCCGTGAAGTTCCGCTTCTCGGCGACAAGCGCAAACGCCACAAGCCCATCAAGCTGATCCTTGTCCATTATGAACCTCTGGTTAATGTCGCATCAACCCGAATGCCATTTTTTGAAAGGAACGGCCATCGTATTCTGCGCTCACTTACGAAGACACGGCCGCAAACGCTGATGTGTTTCGGAGGTTGATCAAACCCAGTGGAGGTGCAGCACCATGAAGAACTATGCAGACGATTTCGAAACAGGCGCTCCCGAGATGCCAAGCCGCCGTAAGTTGTTCGCCGCTGGGCTAGGCATCGCCGCAGCGTCGCTGCTGCCTCTTTCCGAGTCGAGAGCTCAAACGGCAACATCGGGTGCCGCAGCCACAGGTGCAAGGTCATCGAACCTTCAGCGTCGCATGCTCGGCTCGCTGGAAGTCTCTGCCATGGGGATGGGCTGCCAAAACGTTGCCGGGATGTACAGCCCGCCCACGAACAGGCAGGAGGCCGTGCGGATCATCCGGGCGGCGCATGACCGGGGCGTGACCTTTTTCGACGTCGCTGAAGTCTATGGACCCTTCCTGGGCGAGGATATTGTTGGCGAGGCGCTTTCGCCGATCCGCGACCAGGTGATCATCGCGACCAAGTTCGGCTTCGACATCACGCCCGAAGGCCAGGTCACAGGCGTCAACAGCCGCCCTGACAATATCAAGCGGGTGACCGAGCAACAGCTCCGCCGCTTGAAGACGGACTACATTGATCTTCAATACCAACACCGTGTCGATCCGACCGTGCCCGTCGAAGACGTGGCCGGAGCGGTGCAGGAATTGATCCGTGAAGGCAAGGTCCGCCACTTCGGCCTGTCCGCTGCAGGCGAAGCGACCATCCGCCGCGCCCACAAAGTGCAGCCAGTCACGGCGGTGCAGAATGAATACTCTGTCTGGACCCGCGATCCGGAGGTGGAGGTTCTGGCGACCTGCGAGGAGCTTGGCATCGGGTTCGTGCCATGGAGCCCGCTCGGCATGGGATACCTGACCGGTACAGTCACCCCCATGTTCGTGCATGGCCCTGCCGACCTACGGGCCAACCTGCCGCGCTTCACGCCTGAAGCCCGCCGCGCCAACTGGCCGGTGGTCGAACTGCTACAGCGCGTAGGCGCACGTCATCAGGCTGCGCCCGGCCAGGTCGCCCTTGCCTGGTTGCTCGCCCGCAAGCCGTGGATCGTGCCCATTCCCGGCCCGATAACGGAGGACCAGATGGACCAGAACATGGACGCGCTGCAGGTCCAGTTGAGTGCGGCCGATGTCAAGGAGATCGATGACGGCTTTGCCCGGATCACGGTCCAGGGCGCGCGTCTGAGCCCACCAATGCTCGCGATGATCGATACCGGCGCAAAACTTGGAACGAGTTCCAAGGGCGGAACCGGCATGTCACCGGTCAGGTGACCAACCCACAAGATCCGACGGGCTGAAGTCTAGCCGGGTACCTGCGGTGCTTCTTGTCCGAGGCGCTGCCATCTCTGTGGTCCTCGCTCCGGTCTTTCCGGATCGGTAGGGCCAGTCAGAGAGCACAACGAAGGAGACTACCATGAATAACAACAATCGGGTCGCTGTAATCACTGGTGCATCCTCCGGAATCGGTGAGGCGCTGGCACGTGAGCTTCTTTCAGAAGGATATCGCGTAGCCCTTCTAGGGCGGCGCCTCGAGCGTGTCGCGGCACTCGCAGACGAACTCGGCGAAGGCGCTATCGCGATCCAGGCTGACGTGACCGACCGGGACTCCATCGCTGGAGCCGCCGCGCGCGTCCAGGAGTTCGGCGGCGCCGATGTTCTAGTCAACAACGCAGGCGTGATGCTCACAGCGCCGTTTGGATCGGGCAAGCGATCCGAGCATCGGCAGATGGTCGAAACCAATCTCCTGGGTGCCATGACTGTGACTGAGGTTTTCCTTGACCAACTCCGCGCCAAGAAGGGAGATCTGGTGAACATCTCTTCTGTGGCAGGTCGCGTAGCTCCAGCCGGGTTCGCTGCCTATTCGGCAACCAAATGGGGATCAACGGCTGGTCCGAGGCGCTTCGCGTCGAACTCCAGCCAGACATCCGCGTGATAGTCATCGAGCCTGGTGCGGTGGCGACAGAATTATCCGACCGCATCACACACGAGGAAAGCAAAAAGTCTGCTCAGGACTACCGCGACAACGTTGCAATTCCGGCTCAGGACATCGCCGAAATCATAGCCTTTGCTCTCAGCCGGCCGAAGCGGACGTCCCTCAACGAGATCCTGGTCCGCCCGACCGTGCAGGCGATGTGAACAACTGTCTTACAGCCCCATGCGCCGCAAGATCGGTGAAGGGCTGACAACATGAAAGGACACATGAGATGAGTAACAAAGTGTGGTTCATCACCGGGGCAGGACGTGGCCTCGGCCTGGACATTGCCAAGGCGGCCCTGGCAGCCGGCCACAAGGTGGTCGCGACTGGTCGTAATCCAGACAAGGTGGCGAACGCTCTAGGTGCTTCCGACGACCTTCTTGTCGTGAAACTCGATGTCACCAAGGCCGCTGACGCCGCCGCCGCCGCGCAGGCGACCCTTGAGCGGTTCGGACGGATCGACGTGCTGGTCAACAACGCGGCCAGCTTCTACGCCGGGTATTTCGAGGAACTGTCTCCCAAGCAGATGCAGTTGCAGCTAAGCACGAGCCTTGATGGTCCGATGATCGTGACGCGGGCGTTCCTTCCGGTCATGCGCAAGCAGCGCTCCGGCCAGATCGTCTCGATCTCCTCGACGGCAGGTCTGATGGGCTTTGAATTCTGCACAGCCTACTCTGCTTCGAAGTTTGGCCTCGATGGCTGGATGGAAGCGCTGCAGACTGAAGTCGGTCCGTTCGGCATCGAGACGATGATCGTCAACCCAGGCTTTTTCCGCACGGAGCTTCTGACGGAGGAGTCCACCAGTTACGCGGAAATCGCGATCGAAGATTATCACGAGCGACGCACGGCACAGATTGCCTTCTGGAAGTCCCAGAACGGCAAGCAGGGCGGTGACCCCGCTAAGCTGGCACGCGCTCTAATCACGCTCGCTGAGCAGGACGAACTGCCACGGCGCTTCCTCGCTGGCTCTGACGCTATCCAGGTGGCGGAGCAGAAGATTGCTCTCTTGCAGCAGCAGATCGAAGCGTACCGAGAACTGTCGAGTTCTCTCGCCATAGACTGAGGACGCTGGAACGCCCTGAGTCCACACCCTGCGTGCGGGCTTTGGGGCATTCGCCGATCCTCCATCTGCGTACCTTCCGAAGTCCGCTTGGGCCGACTGTAGTCTTCGGGGCCACATTACTTCCCCTTGTAAGCCCAAGGCAGCAGCTCATCGATCCGGCTCTGCTTGTGACCGTTGACGATGGCGGTGAGCGTAGTGGTCAGGTAGGCCTGCGGATCGACGGCCTTGAGTTTGCAGGTCTCGATGAGCGATGCGATGGTGGCCCAGTTCTCGGCTCCAGCGTCGTGCCCCGCAAAGAGTGCATTCTTACGATTGAGGGCTATCGGCCGGATGGTTCGCTCGACGCTGTTGTTGTCGATCTCGATGCGGCCGTCGGTCAGGAAGAGCTTCAAACCATCCCAATATTTGGCGATGTACGCCAAGGCCTCGCCGAGTGGAGACTTGGTCGCGACACGGGCGCGGTGATGGACGAGCCAGGTCTGCATGTCGGTGACCAGTGGCGTTGATCGTTCCTGTCGTCCGGCGAGGCGAGCCTCCGGATCAAGGCCACGCAGTTCGGCCTCGATCCGACCCAGTTCGCTGATCCGCTTGACGCCCTCTTCGGCGATAGGTGCTGCTCCGTTGCGGGTTATCTCCACCAGCTTGCGGCGAGCGTGTGCCCAACAATAGGCAAGCTGGATGTCCGAGCCGACACGGTCAGGTGCGATCAGTCTGTTGTATCCGGCATAGCCATCGACCTGCAGGATGCCGGAGAAGCCCTGCAATATCCGTTCGGCATGAATGCCCCGAGCGTAGGTGAAGGCCACACCAGGCGGAGCACCGCCGCAACTGTATGTTCTCAACCGAACAGGCGCGCCTCAAATTGGCCAAGGCCTATCCAAAGCCAACCGCCAAAGAGTCATAATCCATGTGCAGCGATACTAGTTGCCGGCCGGCATGGTCAGTGCAGCAGGTTTGCTCCGCGTGCCTTGACGATGTTTCGCATGATGCCGTTAAGCCAGTCCTCGGTGGAGGAACCGGATCGTCTCCTGTCGATCTCGCCGATGGCCTGCTCGAGCGTCCGCTCGACCAGCCGGTCGGAAGCGTCAACGTCTCCCAGCAGCAGACGCGCTGCGAGCCTGAGCTTAGGCAGCAGGGAAAATACGTCGTCTGACGGCTCGGTCGCCAGATTTCCGCTTGATGCTTTGGGCTCGGAGGGGAAGAGAGCATCGAAAACAGCCTGGCCGTCCGAGGATTTTCTGAGGCTGCTGGCATACCGAAGGCGCTCAGGAATAACGATGTCTTCGTCGCCGCTGAAAAACACGAACGGCACGCCGCGGCGCATCAGTTCGTCCGCGATCGGGAATACCCGTCTTCCGTTGAGATTGACGTCCAGGATCGCGGCTTCCGCCTCATCGGTATGCTTCGACGCCTGTTCGACTGTCGCCACGGGGCCAAGCACGACGGCGCCCATCTTGCTGAAATAACGTGCAAGATCGCCCGCCAGCATCCATTCGTCCTCGACGATCAGGATATGCAAGCCTTGCAGGTCGCGCACCTCATTGTTCCTTCTTTCTGCGGGAGTCACGGCTGTCGGCGCGGACTTGTACAAAATGACGCGACAAAGCCTCTTGCAACCGTTCCGCGCGCGCGAGGAGACGAGGCGGGATTTCTTCGGATACCGGGACCTTGGCCAGATCCGGCGAACGTAACGAGATTTGTTTTGCCGGCTTTATCTCAGGTGGTCGTTTTGCCATTGGAACCGCCTCGAAAACCGGATGTTAATGCCCACCGGCGGTGCTTTGTTCCGTTCGAGGACTATTTACTGGCATGAGGCTCGGTCCGGTCCCTAAAGCACGTCGCGTTTTGCCGGCCTCATGCGACGCGCTTTAGGCTGTTGTTTTTATTCATCTCGTCATCGCAAAACCGCTGCACACTTTTGCGCCACATGCATTAGTCTGAGGTCCGATTTGGCGGTTCGCAGCCGCGGCTGTTACCGAGGCGTGGCATGGTATTCCAGAACGGAAGATTTCCCATTGTCGGCGTCGGCGCATCGGCCGGCGGCATTCCCGCGATGGAGGGCCTGTTCAAAGGACTGACCGGCGACACCGGCATGGCGTTCGTCGTCGTCACTAATCTGAGCCCAGAGCGCGAAAGCCTGCTGCATGACGTTATCGCACGTTACACCGGCATGCCGGTCATCGTCGCCGAGGAGGGCATGGCGGTCCAACCCGACCAAGTCTATGTGATGCCGCAAAACGTCGTCCTCACCATCCGTAAGGGCGAGCTTTCGCTGCGCCGGCCGAACACGCTTAACCGCGAGCGCAAACCGATCGACATCTTCTTCCGTGCACTGGCCGAGGACCAAGGGGAGTACGCCATAGGCATCATCCTGTCGGGGGGCGATTCGGACGGCACGCTGGGCGCCAGGGCGATCAAGGAACATGGCGGACTGACGATTGCCCAAGCCTCCAACGGTTCCGGCGCGCGCAACCCGGACATGCCGCAAAGCGCGATTTCGAGCGGCCTGATCGATATCGAAGCGCCCGCCGAGGAGATCGGCGCAAAGCTTCAGGCGTTTGGCCGCGGCTTCAATGTGCTGAACGGGCTGGCCGAGGGGGGTGGCGAGCACAAGGCTGACATGGATCGGGCCGCCGATGAAATCGACCCCACTCTGCGCGGCCATTCCGGTCACGACTTTTCCAGCTATAAGACGAAGACGTTCTCCGCCAATGAAGAGGCGCAGTCGACTAATGAGGAGCTTGAGGCCTCGAAGGAGGAGAAGCAGTCGCTCAACGAAGAGCTCAGCACCATCAACGCAGAGCTGACCAGCAAGATTGAGGAGCTCGACCGCGCCAACAGCGATCTCAGAAACCTGTTCGAAAGCACAGAGATCGCAACCATCTTCCTCGACCGCAACCTTGTGGTGCGGACCTTTACCCCCGCTGCATCGGCCGTCTTCAATCTGCGCCCATCCGATGTCGGACAGCCGCTGACCGACCTTTCAAGCCAGCTCGACTATCCCGAGCTGAAGCCTCACATCGAGGCAGTGTTCGAGACGGGAGAGACCCTGAACCATCACCTTGCGCGCGACGACAAGGGCCGGTTCTACCTGGTTCGCATCAACCCGTACCGGGACAAGAGCGGCAGCATCCAGGGCGTCGTCGTGACCCTGATCGACGTGACGACGCTGGCGCAGGCGGAAGAGCGTCAGCAGGTGCTCATCTCCGAGCTGAACCATCGCGTCAAGAACATGCTGGCGGTTGTCGCCAGCATCACCAACCGGACCCGTGAAAACTCGGCATCGAAAGAGGAGTTCGCCGAAGCCTTGATCGGGCGCCTGCATGCAATGTCGCGAGCCTATAGTCTGCTCTCGCGCGAGAGCTGGACGGAAGCCTCCGTCGAGGAGCTGCTGCGTCAGGAACTCGATCCCTTCGGCCCCGAACGGTTTGAGCTCGATGGCAAGAGGGTAAATCTCAAGCCGGCACAAGGGCTTTCCTTCGGCATGGCCATCCATGAACTGGCGACGAATGCCGCCAAGTATGGCGCACTGTCGAAACCTGCCGGGCGGATAGTTGTGAAATGGTCGGTGGCGGACGGAACCTTCAAGCTCGTCTGGCGCGAGAAGGGCGGCCCCCGCATCAAGGAGCCAACCGACAGCGGCTTCGGCCTTACCCTTCTGCGCGGAGAAATCGGCTACAGGCTGGGCGGAAAAGTTGAAACAAGTTTCCGCTCAAATGGTTTGGAGGCGGAAATTGCATTCCCTCTGACCCGCGAGGGCTCGTCGTGACCGGAAAGGTGCGTGTGCTGATCGTCGAGGACGAATGGCTGATCGCCGACGATGCGGCGGCTTACCTGCGCAAAGCCGGCCATCAGGTGGTTGGACCTGTTTCGTCGGTGACGGCGGCACTCCGGCTCATTGGCGAAGGCGGCGTCGACGCGGCGTTACTGGATATCCAGTTGAACGACGAAACCAGCTATCCGATTGCGGAAGCGTTGCGGACGCGTGGTGTTCCGTTCGCCTTCCTCTCAGGCTTTGGTGAACGCGAAATTCCGGCCGGGTTCCGCGCTTGCAGGATCGTGCAGAAGCCGGCGAGCCAGAGTGCGATCCTGAATGCCGTGGATGAACTCGCGCGAGCCGGCTGAGGTCGCGATTTGAAAGTCGCGCCAGGTCACATCGGCGTGGTGCGTGCCTGCCGCGAACGACGAACGCCTATGGCAATATCCGCACCGGTACCGATTTGACCGCCGGAACATGAGCCTTCTCGGCTCTGTGCCACAAAGGAACCAGCGGGTTGAGCTCGGGGTAGTAACCGGCGCAATTTCCCTCCGGCACCGAGTAAGGTGTAACGCGCAGCCCGTGCACGCGGCGCTCCACACCGTCCTGCGCATTGGCTTCGAGATCGACTTCCTGTCCGGCGCTCAAACCGAGGCGCTGGATATCCTTCTCGTTCATCAACAGCACCATGCGTGTGCCGCTGATGCCGCGCAGCCGGTCGTTGTAGCCGTAGACGGTCGTGTTGAACTGGTCGTTGGAGCGCACCGTGATCAGTGTCAGCACATCGCGGCCGGCGACATCGATGTCGGGATCAGTTTCAAGGCCACTTGGCAGCTTGAAGTTGGCCTTCTTGTTCGGCGTCTCCCACACCCGCTTGCTCGCCTTGATGTCGCGATGGAAGCCGCCGGGCGTCAGGAAACGCTCGTTGAAGTCGCGGAAATGTTGGGGGTAGCAGCGCTCGATTTCGTCGCGGATGCGGGAATAATCCCCAACCCACTCGTCCCATGGGATCGAACTCCTGCCCGGCACTGTCGCCTTGGCAAGCTCGGCAACGATCCTGGGCTCGGAAAGCAGATGCGGCGAAGCCGGAGGTCGCGATCCGAACGAGCCGTGGATACAGGCGGTGGAATCCTCTACCGACACCCTTTGGTCGCCGCTCGCCTGATGATCTCTTTCCAGCCGTGACAGGCAAGGCAGCAGGTAGGTTGTCCGGCCGGCGATCAGCTGGCTGCGGTTGAGCTTGGTCGCGATCTCGACATGCAGGTCGAGCCCACGCCAGGCTTTCTCGACCAGGCCGGTTTCCGGAACGGCCCGCACGAAATTGCCGCCGAGCCCGACGAAGCCCTTGACCGATCCGTCGATGACGCCTTCGCAGGTCTCGACCGTATCGAGGCCTTTTTCGCGCGGCGGTTCGAAGGCGTAGAATTCGGCGAACTTGTCGAGCGGCACGAGCTCGGGTTTTTCCGATATGCCGACGGTGCGCTGCCCCTGGACATTGGAATGGCCGCGCAGCGGCGAAATGCCGGCGCCGGGTTTTCCGATGTTGCCGCGCAGCATCAAAAGGTTACACAGCATCTGGACGTTCTCGGTGCCGTGCCGATGCTGGGTCAAGCCCATGCCGTAATTGCCGATCACCGCGTTGGCATGGCTGTAGACCTCGGCGACATGCTCCAGGTCGGTCTGCGCAATGCCGGATCGCGCGACGATATCGCTCCACTGGGTTTTGCGCAGGAAGGCTTCGAATTCGGCGAAGCCATGCGTGTGCTCGGCGATGAAAGCTGTGTCGAGGACACGCGTCCTGCCGCTTTCGCGGGCGGCATCGTCGAGGGCCAGCAACGCCTTGGCGATACCCGTCATCGCGGCGATATCGCCGCCAGAACGAACCTGGAAGTAGTCGCTGGACATTTTGGTACCCGGTCCGGGCGACAGCATGTCGAGGGGGTTTTGCGGATTCTTGAAGCGCTTCAGTCCCCGCTCGGGCAAGGGATTGAAAGTGAAGACGGGCACGTTGCGTTGACGTGCCTCCTGCAGCGGATGCAGCAGGCGCGGCGCCGTCACCCCGGTGTTGTGCCCGAAGAAGAACATCATGTCGCATTTCGCAAAGTCTTCGAGCTGCACGGTCCCGACCGGCGAGCCGATCGATTCCGGCAAGCCGACCGAGGTCGATTCATGACACATGTTGGACGAATCGGGCAGGTTCGAAGACCCATAGATCCGCGCAAAAAGCTGGTACATGAACGAGGCCTCGAGCGAGGCCCGGCCAGACGTGTAGAACACTACCGATTTGGGATCGAGCCGCCGCAGTTCGGCAGCTATGTCGCGGAACGCATCGTCCCAGGAGACCGGCTCGTAACGGTCGGTGGCGGCACTGTAGCGCATGGGCTCTGTTAGCCTGCCCTGTTTCTCCAGATCGTGGTCCGGCCAATCGAGCAGTTCCGTCACCGAATGCTCGGCGAAGAAAGCGGGTTCGCAGCGCAGCTTGGTCTGGTCCCACATCGTCGCCTTGGCGCCGTTTTCACAGAATTCGAAAGGCCTCGGCTGGGCTGGCTTTGCCCATGAGCAAGACACGCACATATAGCCGTCGGCCTTGTTCTGCTTGAGCAGCGTGCTCCATATCCCGGACAATAGCAGGCCTTCGCCTCGCGCCTTGCGGACCAGGGATTTGAGCGATCCCCAGCCGCCTGTCGGGTGGTCGTATTTCTTGGTTTCGATGCGATCGGTTACGGCGGGTCTCATGCAAGCCGCTCCCTGTGGAAGAGCACTCATACGAACCCGCCGTGAGGCTGGATGTTCCCGGGCCGGCTCCGTATCGTCACGCCGTCCCGTCTAACCGGAACCATTTCCGCCATTGTTTGTTCGGCTCGAAGAAAGGAGCCGCGCGAAATGGAGCGACGTAACGCGTTAATTGCGATGGTGATTTCGGCCATCATCATCGTCGGCTTTCTCATAGGCTTTTTGTACGGCGATATGGGCTGGCAGACTTCGCCGCTCAAAAGAGCCCCTGAGCAGAACCAGGGTGGCAATGCTCCGGCCGATACCTCGCCTGCCGCCGGCATCAAGAAGAACCCAAAGGAAAATACCGAAATGCCAGGCCAGCAATGACGTAGGGCCAGCAATGAAATCCAGCAGCAAGGCAATACCACGAACTGAAACGGGGTCCTGTTTTTGCGGCGCCATAACGGCGGAGATGCGCGGCGAGCCTTTCTGGATTTGCTCCGATCACGATGACGACTGCCGCAAGGCGATAGGAAGCCCTCTGTCGGTGTGGGTCGGTTATCGGCCTTCCGAATTCACCTTGCTCACCGGCACGCCGAAGACCTTTTCGAAAACCCCCGGCGTGCTTCGGTCCTTCTGTGCGGATTGCGGAACATCGATCGGCTATGTCGACCAGGGCCTGCCCGACGAACTCTATTTGGCGATCGGCTTCCTCGATCATCCCGAACGGTTTCCGCCGCAGGCTCACGCATATTGGGACATGAGGCTGCCCTGGGTCGACTTTCCAGACGAGCTGCCGCGGGTGGGGACGTATTCGAGGCGGCGCGATCCGGCCTTCGGAAATCCGGCGGAACGCTAGCTTTCGATCCCCTCGCTGGTTGGAAAACGTGCCATTCGGGGCTGCGTACGAAAACAACAATTGGCGCGCGGCCGAAAACGCGCAATTATCGGCGAATGGGCCGCCGTTTGGATGACAAGCTCGATTGCAAGGCCTGCGGGACGATCCTGATGGAGATTCCCGACAACCCGAAGGATTCGACGCCGATCCATTGCAGCAATTGCGGCGCCTATCTCGGCGAATGGGGCGATCTGCAGGAGGATTTCTTCAGGCAGGCGTTCGGTGCCCAGGCCTTCGATCTGAACAACGGAAACATCATCAAGAAATAATCCTGGATCCCGCCGGCCCCAAGCCACGGCCTGTGGACCCGGCTCGTTGCGGCAATCACCGTTAGTGTCGGACCCTCGGGAACTTTTCTCCCAACCCGCTTGTTTGGGTGGCGGAAGGAGAAACGCCATGAGCACAAAACCTCCGCCTGTGCCGCCGAAGAATCTGAGCCCAAAAGGCGCCGGTGACAAAAAATCGGTAGCAGCCGACCAGGCGCCGCAATCGACCGTGCCGGATCCCGACAAGCAGGGCCAGCAAGGCAATACGAAGGTCAACACCACCCATCAAGGCAACGTCCAGGATCGCTAGGTCATGTCCACGTCGAAGAAGACTCCTGCCAGCATCCGCCAGGGCGGTCCCGGCGCCGCGCACGAAAACGCCAAGAAGCCGCTGAGCGTCGAAAAGCCGCCGGCCGACTCCGACCGTCGCAGCCACAGCAAGGTCTCCGGCGGCGGCGGCGAACGCGACAGCCACCATACCCACGACCCCGAAAAGAAAGGCGACACTCGGCCCGCGCATCAGGGCAAGTGAAATCGGGCGGCGACGTGACGATCGGTGGGGTTCGAGCGAAGTGTCAGCGGGGACGCCGCGCCGAGGCGAACGGCACGACATTGTCGACATTTGCCACCGGCAAATCGAACAGCATCGGAAGCCCCCGCGTCGCGGCCATCTCAACGATCAGCTCTTCGATGGAGTGATTGGTCAGACGGGTCTCGACGCCCAGCCGGATCATCGCCGCCAGCTTGTGCACCGGCACTGGCACGGACTTCGCCCGGTCGTCGAGCAGCTTGCTGATTTCGATCACGACGTCGGCGTCGATATTCCTGGGCAAGTCTCGCATAAGCGCCTCCCCGCCAAACGAAACGAAAAGCCCGCCGCACCTTTCGATACGGCGGGCGATCCAGTAATGCGTACCGGCGAGGGGATCGGGGTGGGCGTGCCGGCGCGCGCAGATCGCAAGTAATTTTAGTTAAATCCGTCAACTTCGATGTGTCACGGAAAAACGTCTGTACGTTTTTTACCGAACCGCGCGGATCGTTAGCTGTCCCCGCCGTCGCGCGGCGCGGCAGCACAGATGGCGCGATCCATTGCCCTCCGGACAGCGAACTCAAACAGTATACATTATAAACTTAAAACATCTTGCCAGGTGATCCAGCCTATGCTCCACTTGAGCCGGGAACATGGCTGATAGGTCGATTTCTGCCGACACGTGGCTGCATTTCAAACGGCACGACTGCGAGAACACAGCCTCAAACGATATACGAAATCTTCGCATGGGAAGGCGTGGATGACGGAAACGATAGAGCTCAAACGGGTTGGCGATGGCAATCTGCGTGCCCAGGTCTATCAACAAATCCGGCTGACGATACAGCATGGCGAATTGACGCCTGGCCAGAAGCTCGTCGATGTCGATATTGCCGCCCAGCTCGGCATTTCCAGAATGCCTGTCCGCGACGCCTTGATGCAGTTGGTGCATGAGGGCTATCTCGTCGGCACCACACGCGGCTTCACCCTGCCCACGCTTACCGCGACGGATGTCGCCGACATCTTCGAGGTCCGCCGCTTGCTCGAGCCGCGGGCCGCCGCGCACGCCGCACGGACACTTGACGCCGCTGGCCTCAAGACCCTGGCAGCCGCGCTTCGGGAGGCCGAGGCTGCGGCCGCCGCCGGCGATGCCGACCGCTTTTTCCAGGCCAATTCGGCATTCAGGAATTGTTGGCTCGGCGCCGTCGAGAACGAGCGCCTTTCCCAAACGATTGCAAGGTTCGCCGACCATGTGCTCGTCGTCCGCTTAAGGACGCTGTCGCACCAGCCGACGCAGGCCGTTATCGTTGCCGGCATGCGCGCAATCTATGAGGCATTCGTCAAGCGCGACGCCGTCGCCGCTTACGACCGCATGACCCACTTCATTCAGAACGCCGAGGAGCGTTTCATGAAGCTTAGCCCACCGTTTCAAAACTCCAACGGTGAAGGTGAGGGCATGTCGCGGCGGGGGAAAGCATGATCAGGAAGCAGCACCCGCTGAAAGGGCCGAACAGGTTCAAGCTCGGCGTCTTTTCAATGAATGCCGATGGCGGCCTGGCAATGACCACCGTTCCCGAGCGCTGGCGTGCCCGCTGGGAAGACAACCTCAATTCCGCCTGCATCGCCGATCGCGCCGGCCTCGAGTTTCTGCTGCCGATCGCCCGCTGGCGCGGCTTCGGCGGTTTGACGCATGTGCGGGAATGGTCGTTCGAGACTTTCACCTGGGCGGCGGGCCTTGCTGTCGCCACGGAAAACATCGGCCTGTTCATGACGGTGCATGTGCCGCTGGTACATCCGCTGCAGGCTGCAAAAGCGCTGGCGACGGTCGACCACATCTCCAACGGGCGGGCCGGCTTGAACATTGTCTGCGGCTGGAACCCCGACGAGTTCGCCATGTTCGGGCAGACGGTCGGCGATCGAACCTACGATCAAGCGGAGGAATGGATCAACATCATCGTGCGTGCCTATCAATCGAGGGAGACGTTCGACTTCGGCGGCGAGTTCTATGATCTGAAGGGGGTCGTCAGCCGCCCGCCAAGTCTGCAGGCGCCACGACCGGTGACCATGAACGCCGCCTTCGGCGCGCCGGGGCGCAACTATGCAGCGCGCCACTGCGACTATTTGTTTTCGACTTTTTCCGAAATCGCCGACGGCCGTGCGCATGTGGTCGACATCACCAACCGAGCGGCCGAAGTCGGACGCGAAGTCGGCGTCTATACGGTCTGTCACGTCGTCTGCCGGGAGACCCAGCAGGAAGCCGAGGACTACTACCGGCACTACGCGCTGGAATGCGCGGACGAGGGTGCGGTCGACGAGCACATGCGCAAGAAGAAGGAATTCGCGAACTCGCACGATGCGAAGGCTTTCACCGAATATCGGCAAAGGTTCGCCGGCGGTGCCGGAACCTTCCCGCTCATCGGAACGCCGGAAAAGATCGTCGACGATCTCACTGAGATCATGGACCAGGGTTATTCCGGCGCCGCCCTCACATTCGTCAACTACACCTACGAATTGCCCTTCTTCTGCGACCGCGTGCTGCCGCTGATGCGCCAGGCCGGGCTTCGAGTAAATTGATGCCGGCGGCCGCCATTCCGACGCCGTGGGTGCATGGGCACGACGCCATCGATCCGCGCGCCTTCAAGCAGGCGATGCGGGCCGTGGCGGGCTCGGTCGCCATCCTCGCGTCGGAACATGACGAGATCGGTTTTTGCGGCATCACGGCGACGGCCCTCTGCTCGTTCAGTGCCGAGCCGCCTTCCCTGCTTGCCTGTGTCAACCGCGGCAGCACCTTTGCCTCGGCCATTCGCGAAGGTTTGCCTTTTTCGGTCAATCTTCCCGCCGGCGACCAGGAGAACGTTGTGCGCGCCTTTGGCGGCATGACCAAAGCCAAGGGCGCCGCGCGGTTCTCGTCCGGATCATGGGTGCGCGGCGAAAGCGGCGCGCCTTTGCTTGTCGGCGCGCGGGCAATGTTCGAATGCCGAGTGGCCGAAATCATTGTGCGGGCGTCGCACATGATCGTCATCGGCATCGTTTCAGGCGTTGCGCTGGATCGCGCTGACCGATCGCCGGTCTTCTACGCGCATGGACGGTTCCTGACAGTAGGAGATGATGCCAACTAACCGCCATTCGCGTGGCGGCGCAGCGATCGCAATTTCAGATCGGCCCGATCATGGGCCGGATCATGGGCGAACTATCAGAGGGAGTACGGCAATGCGCATTTGGAAATCCCTTGTTCTGGCTGCACTCATGTCGGGTGTGGCGGGTATCGCCACGGCCGAAGAGGTCGTCCTCAACGCCGTGCATTTTACGCCGACGCAGAACGGCTACGCCCAGAGCTTCCTGAAGTTCGTTCAGAAGGTGAACGAAAAGGGCAAGGGCGTGGTCCAGATCAACGTGCGTGGCGGGCCGGAGGTCATTCCGCCGATCCAGCAGGGCGCGGCGCTCAGGAGCGGCCTGATCGACGTGATCGACACACCGGCAGGGCAGTTCCTGGAGCTCGTGCCCGAAGGCGAGGTTTTCTCCGCATCGTCGAAGACGCCGTGGGAGGTCCGCGACAATGGCGGCTGGGATTTCATCAACGGAATTTTCGAGAAGAAGGCCAATGCCCATCTGCTGGCGCATGTCGACGCGGGCTCGGGCTTCAACGTCTTCACCGTCGACGAACCCAAGCTCAATAGCGAAGGCAGCATCGACTGGGGCGGCCTGAAAATCCGTTCCTCGCCGCTCTACCGCGATTTCCTCGAATCGCTAGGCGCGACGGTGATCGTGCAGGCGCCGGGGGATGTCTACACCTCGCTCGAGCGCGGCGTCGTCAATGCCAACGCCTACACGGTATTTGGTTATGCGTCGTTCGGCTGGGACAAATTCACCAAATACCGTGTCGACCCGCAATTCTTCAAAACCGATGTGCTGATCTCGATCAACAAGGCGAAATGGGACACGCTGTCACCCGAGGCGCAGAAGCTGCTGGCCGACACGGCCGTCGAATACGAGCGCGCGAGCTATGACGCCAACCTTGCCGAGTCCGAAAAACAGGCACAGGCGATGATCGCCGGCGGGCAGAAGATTGTCAGCTTGACCGGCGCCGGCCGCGACAAATTCCTGGCGGCTGCGACGCAGGCGAGCTGGGCGAGAATGGCCAAACGCGATCCCACCAACATCGATCAGTTGAAGAAATTCTTCCAGTAGCCCGAGCCGAGGGCGCTGGTGCGCCCCTTCATCAAGGTGGATATGAGGGTCGTGGGAAATGGACGGATTGTTTGCAGCGATCGGGAAGCTGAGCCTTGCGTTGGCGGCGGCGGCAAAAGTGGTGCTTGGCCTCATCATTGTCGCTGTGGTTGCTGATGTATGCGTCCGCAATCTCGGCCTGAGGCCGCTTGCCTGGGCGGTGTCCGCGACGGAATACGGTCTGCTCTATGCGGCATTTCTGCCGATGCCCTGGCTGGTCCACAGCAAGGGCCATGTCTTCGTCGAGTTCCTGCGCCAGGCGCTGCCGGTGCGGGCACGAGCGGTGCTTGAAAAGCTGGTCTATCTCGCCTGCATCGGCGTCAGCCTCTACCTTGGCAGCGTCGCACTGTCGTCCCTGATAAGCGCCGTGTCGGGCGGCGAATACGAAACGCGCAGCTTCGACATGCCGAAATGGCTGGTCTTTCTGCCCATCATGCTCGCCTTCTACCTCTCGGCGCTGGAATGGCTCAGATACCTGCTCGGCCGTGACACGCTGTACACGCTCGATCCGCTGGAAATGGAAGGGCTCTGACCGGTGGCCTGGCTGTTTCCATTCGCCGTGCTCGTTGGCACCATCCTGGTGTTGATGGGGCTTGGGCTGCCGGTCGCCTTCGCGTTCTTCGTCACCAATGTGATCGGGCTGTACCTGTTCTTCGGCGGTTCGATCGGCGTGACGCAGATGGTCGCCAACTTCTCCGACGCTGTCTCGACCTATGCGCTTGCCCCGCTGCCGATGTTTCTCGTCATGGGCAGCCTGTTCTTCCGCTCCGGCCTCGGCGAGAAGGTCATCTACGCGCTCGACCTGTGCATCGGCAATCTGCGCGGACGCCTCGCCTATGTCGTGCTGGCCGCCGGCACGATCTTTTCCGCGCTGTCAGGTTCCAGCCTTGCCAATACCGGCATGATGGGCTCGCTGATGGTGCCCGAGATGCTGAAGCGAGGCTACAAGCCGCATATGGCCTACGGCCCGGTGCTTGGCGCCGGAAGCCTTGCCGTCATCATCCCGCCATCCTCGCTGGCCGTCTTGCTCGGCTCGCTGGCCCAGATCGACGTCGGCGCGCTGCTCATAGCGGGGGCTTTGCCCGGACTGCTTCTCGTTGTCATGTACGCGGCGCTGATCTTCGCACAGACGAAGATCGACCCGGACGCCGCTCCGCACTATCCGGTGCCCGCCGTTCCCGCGGCCGAGAAGGTGAGGGCGGTCGCCGTCAACATCATTCCGATGAGCGTCATCGTGTTCATGGTGGTCGGCACGATCATCCTTGGAATAGCGACCCCGACCGAGTCGGCCGGACTCGGCTGTGCCGCCGTCTTC
This sequence comes from Mesorhizobium sp. M1307, assembly GCF_040318155.1. NCBI lineage: Bacteria > Pseudomonadati > Pseudomonadota > Alphaproteobacteria > Hyphomicrobiales > Phyllobacteriaceae > Mesorhizobium > Mesorhizobium sp. M1307. Next base: position 173,966 of record NZ_JAMYLR010000003.1, read on the forward strand.
GCCTTGTTGTTTGTCTACCGACGGTTCAGCTGGTCGGTTGTCTGGAAGTCGCTGGACGATGCGATGAAGGTCACCGGCATGACCTTCCTGATCATCTCGGCTTCGACGACGTTCTCGCAGATATTCGCCTTCTCCGGCGCCTCCAACGGCTTTATCCAGTTCATCGTCGGCTACGATCTTGGACCGTATCCCATGCTGCTCATGATGGTGCTCGTCATCCTGCTGCTCGGCATGTTCATGGATCAGGTCTCGATGATGCTGATCACGCTGCCGATCTTCCTGCCGATCGCCCAGCAATTCGGCTACGAGCCGGTATGGTTCGGGCTGATCCTGCTGCTCGCCTACGAGGTCGGCTTCACCACGCCGCCGTTTGGTCTGCTGCTGTTCATCATGATCGGCGTTGCGCCGAAAGGCACATCGCTCAAGACGGTTGCCATGGCTGCGGCGCCTTACATCGCGCTGACGCTTCTGCTGATCCTGCTGATTGTCCTCTTTCCGCAGATCGCTCTCTTTCTTCCGAATTTGATCTAGTCGAACTCGATCCAGCAGGTGTCCACATGCGCTTTGCCTATCTTGCTTTCTTCCATGATGACCGCGAGGCAAATTTGGCCATCGCCGGCGAAGATGTTGACGCCGTGCGGCGTGTGATTGCTTCAACGCCGGGCCTTGCGCTTGCAAACATCTATCTGCCCGAAGTGGCGACGGACATGTTCAACAACGATGGTCCACCGCCGGTCTTTGGCTTCCAGCTCTATTTCGACGAACTGGCGGACATGGAGGCGGCGCTGGCGCCGTCCGGCCATCTGCAGGCGCTTGCCGCACCTGGTATGCTGTCGAGCATCGCCGGTTCGAGGCCGACGCAACAGGCAATGTGCGTGCGTCCGTTTCCCGTCGACGACGCTGGCGTCAAGACGTCCGGGCTGCCCTGCAGCTATCTTGTCCACTATCCCGGGCCGGCCGAAGACATGAATGCCTGGCTCTACCACTATGTGACGCATCATCCGCAATTGATGCGGGGCTTCCCCGGCATTCGCCACATCGAGGTTCTGTCGCGACTGGATTGGTGCGGTTCGCTGCCCTGGCCGCGGATCGACCATATGCAGCGCAATCGCGTCATGTTCGACAGTCCCGCTGCATTGACGCACGCGCTGCAATCGCCGGCGCGGCTGGAGATGCGCGCCGACTACAAGACCTTCCCGCCGTTTTCAGGCGGCAGCCGGCATTTCCCGATGTCGACGGAAGCCGTGCATCCTTTGGCGCGGGCCACATAGCGCACACAGGTTTGCCGACGCCGAAAATTTCTGGAGATTTCATGTACGACTTTCGCAAGAAATGTGTCTCTCTCGATCGCCTCATCGGTACCTTCTGTGCCATCCCGCACCCTGTGGCGGTCGAAGTGGCCGCCGCCAGCGGGGTCGATTTCCTGTGCATCGACTGGGAGCATTCGCAGATCGGCCGCGAACGGCTCGAGGATCTGATCCGCGCCGCCGATGTCCACAGGATTCCCGCGATGGTGCGCGTTCCCGGCCACACGCCGGAGTGGATGGCGGCCGCGCTCGACGCCGGCGCGTCGGGCGTCCTGGTACCCCGCGTCTCCACGGCCGAGCAAGCGCGCATCCCGGTCATGGCCTGCCGGTACCCGCCGGTCGGCGCCCGCGGTGTCGGCCCGGGCCGCGCCGCCGGTTATGGCTACAGGATTCCGGACTACCTCAAATCGGCCAACGAGGTCCTGACGGTCGCCATCCAGGTCGAGACGGCCGAAGGGCTCGCCAACATCGACGACATCGTCCAGGTCGACGGCGTCGACGTGGTCTTCATTGGCCCCGGCGACCTGTCGGTCTCGATCGACGCCATGGGGCCGGCCGGCCAGGACAAGCTCAATGCAGCGATTATGAGGATCGCGGCCGCGGCGCGCACGGCCCGCAAGGCCGTCGGCATCTTTCGCCCTTCGGCGGATGATGTCGGTAAATGGTCGCGGCACGGCATCAGCTTCTACATGCTGGCCAGCGACACGATGTTTCTCGGGGCCGGCCTTGCCGCCGGCGTCGCCTCGGCGCGCAGCGCCTCATAGCAAGAGTTTGCCATGAAGATCATCAAGACCGACGGTGTGCTGTCAGTCGAGGAGGAGCAGCTGCGCTACCTCGACGGCTTGAACGTCGAATTTGTCGAAAAGACGCTGCTCACGGAAGATGCCCTGATCGAACACTGCCGCGACGCCGACGCATTGATGGTATTGCGGGAGCCGATCACGGCTCGCGTTTTGGCGGAACTGAAGAGGCTCAAGGTCATCGGGCGGTTCGGCGTAGGGCTCGATTCGATCGACGTCGAGGCCGCCAGCCGTGCCGGTGTTCAGGTAACCTACGTGCCGGACGCCAATCTGGTTGAAGTCAGCACCCACGCCATGGCCCTGATCCTGGCCTTGACGCGCAGGCTGAAACAGTTCGACAGCGCGGTGCGCGCCGGCCGCTGGGCTGCAATGACCGACGGCGCCGGCATCACGCGGCCCGACAGGCAGATCCTCGGCCTGATCGGCTTCGGCCAGATCGGGCGGCTGACTGCCGAGCGGGCGCGGGTCTTCGGCTACCAGATCATCGCCTATGACCCGCATATGCCGGCCGAGCGCATCGCGGCCGGTGGTGCCGAACCGGTCGGCTTCGACGAGCTGCTGGCCAGGGCCGACATCGTCTCGCTGCACGTTCCCGCGACACCGGAGACCAGAAACATCATGTCGGCGCAAGCCCTGTCGCGGATGAAGGAAGGGGCGATACTCATCAACGTGGCCCGCGGCGGCCTGGTCGACGAGGTCGCATTGGCGGACGCGATCCGGCGCGGCCATCTGGCAGGCGCCGGCATCGACACGTTCGAGCGGGAGCCGCCTTCGCCCGACAATCCGCTGCTGGCGCTGGACACCGTCCTGGTCAGTCCACACGCGGCGCACTACTCGACCCAGTCTTACGCGGAGGTTCGCAACAAGGTGTTTGCCGATGTCGCATCGGTCCTGCGCGGCGGCAAGCCGGTATATCCGGTCAACCGGATATGACCAATTCCCGATGTCGGCACCACCTCTATCCGCCTGCTCCGCGGAACCCAAGTCCTGCAAGTCGGCGTTCGCAGGGCGATAAGGGGCAGCGCAACCTGTCGCGGTTGTCCGGTTTGCCACATTTTGTTCTTGCTTTGTGCCGGCAGCTATGCTATTAATTTGGGTATGGTGCTGATTCGAACCGAGGACCCGCCGCAAGGCGGTTTTTTGTCTTTAGGTTTCAGCGCCATCCGTCGAGGCTCAACTCGGCTTGTCGCGACGCTCGACGATGTAGATGTGATCGGCGACCAGTACCACGTCGCCATGCTGGTTGATCACCTCGCAGCGCTCGACGACCCGGCCTGAATCGGGTCGCTTCGGGTCATCTTCCCTAGCCGAGATGGTGGTGCGGGTCCTGATCGTATCGCCGATGAACACCGGCTTGATGAAGCGCAGCCGGTCGTAGCCATAGGAGAAGGCAACCGGGTTGACGACGCTGGCCGTCAGCCCGACGCCGACCGAAAAAACCAGCGTGCCGTGGGCGATGCGCTGGCCGAACGGCGTCGTCTTCATGAACTCGGCGTCCATGTGGTGGGGAAAGAAATCACCGGTATGGCCGGCATGGACGACGAAGTCGGTCTCGGTGATCGTGCGCCCGCTGGTCATGCGCGACGAGCCGATCCGGTAGTCCTCGAAATAGACAGTCTGCTCCATGTCAGGGCCTCGCCGCTATCGGTGTTGCCGGCGCCGCGCTCGATCGGTAGGCGGCTTCGACCAGCGCCATAGTATTCCAGCCGTCCTCGACGGAACTGACAAGCTCGGCGTCCTCGCCCGACGCGTAGCGCTGGACATTGGCCATGCGGCCGGCAAAGGCGTCCGGAAACCATGCGCCGACGAGTGGAACCGCAATCCAGTCCGTGCCGCCTTTGGGGTAGATTTCGAGAATGTCCGGCTCGCCGCGCGGATAGTCGAGGTTGACGCCCAGTTTGAGGTAAGCGGCGCCCTCGGTACCGCAGATGCGGAATTCGCAGGCCTGGTGTTTTCGACCGAATTTGTGATCGTGGTTGATCGACAGTGCACAGCGCACGGTGTCGCCATAGTCGAGGATCGCGCTGGTGCGCGTTTGCGCAACCTTGTGGCCGGGGTGGCCGAGCGTCTTGGCATGAACCCCCTTGGGGTCGCCAAGCAATTGCCGGATCAGGTCGAGATAATGGATCGAATGCATGGTGATCTCGACGCGCGGGGCCTGCAACAGGAATTCCCAGAGCTGCCAGGGTGTCGCCAGCGCCAGCCATGCGTCGAAATCGACCACGTCGCCCAGCCAGCCCTTGGCGATCGCATCCCTGAGCGCCAGCATCATCGGCGCGAAGCGCAGCTGGAAATTCACAGCGGCCTTGAGGTTTTTGGAGCGGCAGATTTCGAGGATCTCGGTGGCTTCGATGAGATTGCTGCCCATCGGCTTCTGGATCAGCGCTACCGCACCATCGGGCAACGCCCTGAGCACGCCGGCATGATGAGCCGGCGGCGTCGCCAGATCGAAGACGGCGTCCTTGATTGACGCAGCTTCCTCGACCGACCGGTAAGCGGCGACGCCCCATTTCTGCGCCAGTCCTTCCGCCTTGGCCAGGTCGGGGTCGAAAAGCCCGGCAACCGGGAAACCGGCTTTCCCATAGGCCGGGAAATGCGCATCGCCGACGATCGAGCCGGCGCCGAAAATCACGATCGGCCTGGGCTTTGACGGCTGTGCCCAGGCCTGGGAGAGCGAGGCAGGATCGAAAATGTCATCAGTCATAATGGAAGACTTCGTCCATCGACGCCCACCACTCGCCCTCCTTGCGGGTCGGCAGCGGCTCCTGGCACGGCATGCAGAGCGCCCACCATTCCTGCGTCGTGGGATCGGCGGCCATCTTCGCCATGTCGGCGGCATAGTCGGTGCCGTGGTACTCGAAGGTGCTGAACAAAAGGTGCTCCGGCTCCCTCAGATAAATCGAATAATTCTTGATGTTGCAGGCGGAAATCATCTTGAGGACGTCCGGCCACACAGCAGCGTGAAGCCGCACATACTCGGCGACTTTCTCCGGCTTGAGGCCGAGCACCATTCCCATTCGCTGCATGTCCGCCTCCTATTTTTCTATCGCCATGGTGAATTCCGCGATGCTCTTCGCCTTGATCGCATCCCAGTCCCAGTCGATGCCGATGCCGGGCTCGTCCGGTGCCAATGCGTGCCCGTCCTCGATACGCATTTTCTTGCCGGTCAGCTCGTCGAGCTGGGGAATATACTCGACATATCTGCCGTTCTGAACGGCGCATGTCAGGCTGACATGCAATTCCATCAGGAAATGCGGGCAGACCGGTATGTCGAACGCCTCGGCTGCATGCGCCACCTTCAGCCACGGCGTGATGCCGCCGATGCGGCCGACATCGACCTGCACGATCGAGCACGCGCCCTTCTGCATATATTCGCGGAAATGCCGGATCGAGTAGAGCGACTCGCCGACGGCGATCGGCGTCGACGTCGCATTCGACAGGCGGATATGGCCGTCTATGTCGTCGGCCGGCAGCGGTTCCTCGATCCAGGCGAGGTCGAGTTCACGCAGGCGCTCGGCCCGGCGGATCGCCTCGTCGACAGAAAAGCCCTGGTTGCAGTCGGTCATGATCTCGTAGGAGTCTCCAACCGCCCGGCGCACCGCCGTCAGCCGGACAAGATCCTCGGAGCCGTGCGGCTTGCCGATCTTGACCTTCGAGCCGCGAAAGCCCTTGCCCTTGGCGGCCAGCGCATCCTCGACCAGCGCCTCGGTTTCGATATGCAGCCAGCCGCCTTCGGTCGTGTAGAGCGGGCAGCGGTCCTTGGCGCCGCCGGCCAGCTTCCACAGCGGCAGCCTCTGTTTCTTGGCCCGCAGGTCCCAAAGCGCAGTGTCGATGGCCGCGAGCGCGATTGCCGTGATCGCGCCGATCGTCGTGGCATGGGTGGCGAACTCCAGCTCGTGCCAGATCGCCTCGATCATGTCGGCGTCGCGGCCGATCAGCCGCGGCGCAAGGTGGTCGGCCAGCAGCCGCATCACCGAGGAGCCGCCGGTGCCGATCGTATAGCTGTAGCCGGTGCCGACCGCGCCGTCGGCGTCGGTGATGGTGACGATCGGTGTTTCCTGGCTGACAAAACTCTGGATGGCATCGGTGCGCTTGACCTTCGGCACCAGGTCGACCATCCGCAGTTCGATTTTCTCGATCTTTGCCATGGTTTTAACCTCGCAATGTCCTGCCTGTTTCGGCGGAAAACAGATGGGCCTGCGACAGGTCCAGGCTCATCTTGACCCGGTCGCCGGCTTTCAGCGGCTTTGGATTGAGCATCCGCGATACCCAGTCGCTGCCGTTGAATTCGGCGAACACCAGCGTCTCGTTGCCGAGCGGCTCGGTGACGGTCACCGGCAACTCCACCTGGTGGACGTCGACGTCTTCGCCGGAGCTGATGCCATGCCCGGTCGGATAGATGTCGTCGGGCCTGAGGCCGAACACGACTTTGTCGCCGGCCTCGATATTGGCCTTGAACTGGCTGGGCAAAGGCAGCCTCTCGCCGCTGGCGAACAGCAACTGTCCGTCGTCGACAACCGCCTCATGCAGATTCATCGGCGGCGAGCCGATGAAGCCCGCGACGAAGCGTGTCTGCGGCCGGCGGAAGACCTCGTCGGGTGTGCCGACCTGCTCGATGAAACCGTCACGCATGATGACGATACGGTCCGCCAATGTCATCGCTTCGACCTGGTCATGGGTGACGTAGATCACTGTCGACTTGACCTTGGCGTGCAGCTTCTTGATCTCGGTGCGCATCTGCGTCCGAAGCTTGGCGTCGAGATTGGAAAGCGGCTCGTCGAACAGGAAGACGTGGGGATCGCGCACGATGGCGCGGCCCATGGCGACGCGCTGGCGCTGTCCGCCGGACAGCTGCGACGGCCGGCGGTCGAGCAATTGGTCGAGGCCGAGAATGCCGGACGCTTCGGCGACGCGACGGTCCATTTCTTCTTTCGCGGCGCCGGCTATCTTGAGCGAGAAGCCGAGGTTTTCGCGCACGGTCATATGCGGGTAGAGCGCGTAAGACTGGAACACCATCGAGATGTTGCGCGAGCGCGGCGGCAGATCGTTGACCATGCGGCCGCCGATCTCGATGACGCCGTCGCTGATCGCCTCGAGGCCGGCGATCATGCGCAGGGTTGTCGACTTGCCGCAGCCGGACGGCCCGACCAGCGCGATGAATTCGCGGTCGGCGACCTCGAGATCGATGCCGTGCACCACCGCCACCGGGCCGTAGCTTTTGGTGAGGTTCTTGAGCGATACAGTTGCCATGTCAGCCTTTCACCGCGCCGGAAGTGAGGCCGCCGACGAGATGTTTCTGGACGATGAAGGTAAGCGTGAGCGCCGGTATGACCATGACCACGGCGAGCGCGCACATGCCGCGCCAGTCGATGGTGAATTCGGCCGTATAGTCGAGCAGGCCGACCGGCAGGGTCTTGGAATTGATCGAGCGCGTCAGCTGCGAGGCGAGCGCGAACTCGTTCCAGGAGGTGAGGAAGGCAAAGATGCCGGCCGAGGCGATGCCGGGCCCGGCCAACGGAAACTCGACCTGCCAGAAGGCCTGCCAGCGCGTGCAGCCGTCGATCTGCGCGGCTTCGGCGAGGTCTTTCGGCACCTGGCGGAAAAAGCCGTCGATCAGCCAGACGGTGAACGGCACGTTGAGCGCGACATAGACCAGGATCAGCCCGAAATGCGTGTCGATGATGCCGAGCCGCGCAAAGACGAAGAACAGCGGCAGCGACAGCGCGATGCCGGGCACCGTGCGCGTCAGCATCAGGCCGAGGAACATCGCCGACTTGGCGCGAAAGCGGTAGCGCGCAAAGGCGTAGCCGCCGGCCATGCCGATGACGATGGCGATCACCGTCGAGGTCACCGAGATGATCAGCGAATTGCGGAAGTAGTCGAGCACCGGAATGCCGCCCTGGCCGACGCCGCTGAACATAGCGATGTAGGCGTCGAGCGAGAGTTGCTGCGGGATCCACACCGGCGGCTTGGCCATGATTTCGACGGTCGGCCGCAGCGACGACAGCACGATCCAGATGCCGGGCAGGCAGATGACCAGCATGGCCAGGAACAGTCCGATGCCGTGAACGATTCCGAGCGCTTTGTTGCCGACGCGATGCAGGCTGTTCTGGTCCATCCTCACCACTCCGCCGCGATCTGCGTGCGCGCTGCGGCGAGCTTGCGGTAGAAATAGACGGTGAACAGGATCGACAGCAGGATCGAGAAATAGGCCATGGCATTGGCCATTCCCATCCTGGCATCGCTGTAGGCGGTGCGGGCGACCAGCGTCCAGACCAGTTCAGTGCGGCCGGCGGGGCCGCCGTCGGTCATGATCTTTACGATGTCATAGGCGCGCGCGACGTCGAGTGAGCGGATGGTCATGGCGATAAAGGCAAACGGCATGATGAACGGCCAGGTGACATAGCGGAATGTCTGCCACGGCGTGCAGCCGTCGACGCGGGCCGCCTCGACCGGTTCGCGCGGCATCGCCAGCAGCCCGGCCAGGATCAGGATCGCGAACACCGAGGTCGACGACCAGATCTCGGCGATCAGGATGGCGATGAAGGCGAGATTGCCGTCGATCAGCCACGGGATGGCGCGATCGGTCAGGCCGAGCCCCTGCAGGGCGTTGTTCACCAGGCCGATATTGTCATTGAACATGAATTTGAACTGGAAGCCGACGAGGATCGGCGAAAACATCATCGGAAACATCATGATGGTGCGCAGGATCCGCTGGCCGCGCGATGCCTTCTCCACCAGCAGGGCCAGCCCGAGCCCGATCAGCATTTCCAGGTTGAGCGCCACGGTCAGCAGCACCACGGTGCGGGCAAAGGCGACCCAGAAAGCGCGGCTGGTCAGGATGGTGACGTAGTTGCGCGCGCCGATGAAGACCCAGAACGTCTCCGGCCTGGTCAGCCGGAACGGCGTGAAGCTGGAATAGAGCGACAGCAGCAGCGGCACCACCACCACCGCCGCCAGAACGATCACCGCCGGCAGCAGGAGCAGCAATGGCGGCGAAGGTCTCCAGCCTTTCATGGCGATCCGGTTCTGTTTGGTGCCCGGACGCCGAAGGCCGCCATCGGCAAGCTGGGATCAAGACAAAGCGTGTTGCGCATGGTTCGTAAAAAGTTCGGGGACGCCGCTCTTCAATGAGCGCGGCGCCCCCTTGGGAGAATGGTCAAAGCTTGCCGGCGTCCTCGAGGATTTGCGTGGCCTTGGCGGCAGCGTCGTCCAGCGCCTGCTTGGAGGTCTTGTCGCCAAGGATGGCGGCCTGCAATTCGGGATAGACGGCGTTGGAGATTTCGATCCATTCAGGTGTCTGCGGCACGGCAAAAGCGTGCTTTGCCTCTTCCTGGAAAGCCGCCAACACTTCCTTCTTGTAAGGATCATTGGCCGCCTGCTGGATGTCCCAGTCCCACACCGCCGTGCGGGTCGGCAGTGGGCCGCTTGCCGCCTCGAGCTTCTGGCTGTCCTCATTGGTCAGGAACCAGACCAGCGACGCCGCGGCTTCCTTGCTGGCGCAGTTTTCGGTGACCGAAAATCCGTGGTGCCCCGACCAGCCGGTGCGAATGCCGGCCGATCCCTTCGGCGCCACCTTCACGCCGACATTGCCGGCGACCTTCGACGACTTCGGATCGTTGAAGAAGCCTGCCCAGCCCGGCCAGTCGAGGTTGATGGCGACGGTGCCCGAGGCAAAGCCCTGGCCGAGATCGTCCCACAGATAGTTGGTGGTGCCGGCCGGCACCGCCTTGGCCTTGTAGAGATTGACGAACCAGTCGAGCGCGTGCACGCCGGCTTCCGAGTTGAAGGCCGGCTTGCCATCCTTGTCGAGGTATTCGCCGCCGTCGGCGATGAGCATCTCGTAAAAGCGGCCGTTGATCGCCTCTTCCTTGCCGGCGAACTGGGTGCCGTAGAAATCGGGCGGGCTGGCGAAGAATTCCGCCTGCTGGGCGACCTCGTCCCAGGTGTCGGGCGGTGTCAGATCCTTGCCGTACTTGACCTTGTAGGCGGCCTTCTTGGCTTCGTCCTGGTAGAGGCTCTTCTGGTAATAGAGCGCCGAGACGTCGAACTGCGCGCGCGGCAGCATCACCAGCTTGCCCTCGAGCGTCGAGGCCTTGATCGTCGACGGCACGAAGGCGTCGATCTCCTCCTTCGGCAGCAGCTTGTTGAGATCGGTGTAGATATCAGGATATTGCGGCGCGAAGGACGAGTGGTTCGACCCGACGCACCAGTTGATGCTGCCGGAGGCGATGTCCGACTTGATCTCCTTGTCGAGCTCGAAGTGGTTTTTCTTCGAGATCACGTTGACCTTGGCGCCGGTCAGTTTTTCCCATTCGCCGATGCGCGCGTACAGCCCTTCATATTGCTGGCCGCCGATCAGCTTGGCGTCGATGGTGACGCCGTCGAATTTACCGGGCAGGTCGGCAGCAAGGGCAGCACTCGCACCAAGTGCGAGCAGCGTTACGCCGGCCGACAGGCCGCAAAACAGTTTCGTCATTGGTATCCTCCCAAGAGTCTGCGTCGATCGCGTAGTGAGGTCGATCGGCAGGTTCATTCATATACAAACAAAATATTTATAAGATCGTCAAGCCGAAAGTTCTTCCGGAAGCAACCGTTATGCGTATATGAAATATGAAATTCACTGGAGAAGCCCAATGGCAGAGGACGAGGAAGACGAGCGCTATCGAGCCCCGGCGTTGGACAAGGGGCTCGACATTCTCGAGCTGCTGGCCGGCGTCGACGGCGGCCTGACGCAGGCGGAAATCGCCAAGAAACTCGACCGCAGCCCGAACGAGTTCTATCGCATGCTGGATCGGCTGGTGCGGCGCGGCTATGTCACGCGGCCGGATGGCGACCGTTACTCGCTGACGCTCAAGCTGTTTGGCCTGGCGCAGCTGCACGCGCCGGTGCGCCGGCTGGCTTCCTACGCGACGCCGCTGATGCGCGAACTGGCCGAAACCACACAGCAGGCAAATCAGCTGGTCGTCTTCGACCGCGGTTCCGCGGTGGTGATCGCACAGCAGGAGGCGCCGGATTACTGGGGCATCTCCATCCGCGTCGGCTCGCATATCAGCCTGTTCGACACCGGGTCCGGCCATGTATTGCTGGCGTTCCGCCCGCCGGAAGAGCGGCAGATGATGATCTCAGAACATCTGCGCAGTACCGACAAGCCGCCGCAATCGCCGGAATTCTTCGCCCGCCTCGACCAGATCAGGGAACGCGGCTACGAGATGATGGCGTCGATGCAGACGGCCGGCGTGTTCAATCTGTCGACGCCCGTTCTCGGCTCGGATGGCAAGGCGATCGCCGCACTGTCGATCCCCTACATAACCCTGGTCAACGCACCCAAGGCGCCCGACATCACCAGGACGATAGAGCTGCTGCTGGCAGCGACCGAAAAGCTGTCGCAACTGGCGGGATCGACCGTCAAGCAATCGCGATGAATTCTTATTTGAATGAAGAATTTCTCCGTGAGATGATCTCGAAGTCGCCAGGGAGGAGCGCCGCCATGATCTTCGACACCCATCTGCACCTGATCGACCAGTCCGCGCTGCGCTATCCCTGGCTGGCCGGCGTGCCGGCGCTCAACCGCGATTTCTCCTACGTCGAATATGCAGTCCAGGCCCGCCGTGCCGGCATCGAGGGCGCATTGCATATGGAGGTCGATGTCGATCCTGCCGACATCGAGGCTGAAACCAGCCGTGTCAAAGCGCTGTCGCGGGAAAAGGCCAGCTTGCTGCGGGGGGCAATTGCCTCCTGCCGTCCGGAAGAGCCCGGCTTTGCCGCCTATCTCGAGCGCCAGCGCGCCGATCCTTTCGTCAAAGGCTTTCGCCGCGTGCTGCACGTCATGCCGGACGAGCTTTCGGAGGGCGCGCTGTTTCGCGAAAACATCAAGCGGCTTGCCGGCAGCGGCCTGACCTTCGACCTTGTCGTTCTGCCGCACCAGATCCCCAAGGCGATTGCACTCGCCGACGTCGCGCCGGATGTGCAGTTCGTGCTCGACCATTGTGGCGTGCCCGACATCAAGGGTGGTGCCGAGCACCCCTGGCGCGAGCACATGGCGGAGATCGCGCGGCGCCCGAACGTCGTCGGCAAAATTTCCGGTGTGGTCGCCTATGCGGATGCCGGATCCTGGACTGTCGAAACGCTGCGTTCCTATGTCGAGCACACCATCGAATGCTTCGGCTGGGACCGCGTTGTGTGGGGCAGCGACTGGCCGGTCTGCACGCTTGGCGGCGGGCTTGCGACCTGGGTGGCGGCAACGCACGCGCTGCTCGCCGGCACCAGCGCCGATGAAAGGCAGCAACTGCTGTCCGGCAACGCCAAGCGGCTGTGGAGTTTGTAGAGCATTTTGCAGCCAAGTGATGGAATCACATGGCGTCGCACAAATGCGGCTAAAACGAATAGGTGGCCTCAGATCGTCGCCGACACGTGCCGCTCGCGACCGTAGAGCGAAACCAGGAGCACGATGACCAGGCCAAGTGCCGCCTGCACGGTCGAGGGCCGGAAGCCGAGGCCGATCAGCAGCGTGTTGATCTCCGTCAGCACCAGCACGCCGGCAATGGTGCCGAAATAGCTGCCGCGGCCGCCGACAAGGGCGGCGCCGCCGACCACCACTGCCGCGATCGTCTGGAACAGATAGGGCTGGCCGACATCGCCATAGGCAGAGCCGGTGAAGCCGAGCAGCAGCACGCCGGCCGCGGCGGCGAAGAAGGCGCTCGCGGCATAGGTCACGGTCCACATGCGGACCGGATCGATCAGCGCCAGCGGCGCAGCACCTGGATTGCTGCCTAGGGCGTAGAGACGGCGGCCGTATGGCGTGCGCGCCAGCACCAGCGCCACCAGCAAGGTCAGCACCGCGACGCATGGCACCAGCCCCGGCACCGGCAGCGGTCCGACCGAACCGCCGATCGAAACGAAGGCGGAAACCGCGGCAGGCGCCGATCCGGATGGAAAGCCACCGGTCCACAACAGGACGGCACCTTGCACGATCATGCCAGTGCCGAGCGTGACGATCAGCGGGTGGATATCGAGCCCACGTGAGATCAGGCCGTTCAGCGCCCCGATCAGTATGGCGAGCGCGACGACGACTGCGCAGACAAGGGCAAAATTCCAGCCGACGCCGTAGAGCTGTGCGGCAACGACATTGGCAAAGCCGATGATGAAGGGGATCGACAGATCGATACCGCCCAGGATTACGACGAGGGTCTGGCCGATCGATGCCACCGCCAGCAGCGAGGCGATCACCAGCAGCGCCCGGATGGCGAACGGCTGGGAGTAGCCCGGGATGAGCAAGGTGCCAAGGAGATGCAAGGCGACAGCGACGGCAAAGGCACCGGCGACACGCGCATTGGTGGATTGGAACCAGGTCTGGCGCATGCTTCTCAGCCTTTCCCTCCCGAGAGCCGCTCCTGCAGCGCCGTCATGATGACGGCCACAACCAGGATCGCGCCATAGGCGATCTGCAGCACATAGGTGGAGACGTTGAAGGCGGTCAGCACGCTCTGCAGCAGGAAGATGTCGACAGCGCCGATGGCGGCGCCGGCGAGCCCGCCGCGCCCGCCGGCAAGGCTGACGCCGCCGAGCGCCACCGCGGCAATCGCGATCAGCGTGTAGGTTGGCCCGATATTAGGGTCGGCCGAACCGATCAGCGCGGTCAGCATCAGGCCGGCACAGGCGGCAAGTATGCCGGTCATGACATAGGCGATGAAACGCACTTTCGTCACCGGAATGCCGGCCGTGTAGGCGGCGCGGTCGTCGCTGCCCACCGCCATCAGCTGGTCGTAATAAGGCGTCTGTCGCACCAGCCACCAGAACAGCAAGATCAGCGCCAGCGGCAGCGCCGACCAGGGTCCGGCCATTGCCTTCAGCCAGCCCGGCGCCGGCCCGACCGGCGCCGGCAGGACGGTCAGCGTCATGCCGGTGAGGATCAGATAGGTGCCGAGCGTCGCAACGATCGGCTGGATGCGGACGATGGTCGCCAGAAAGCCGTTGGCGGCGCCGACGATCGCGCCGATCAACAGCGCCGCCGGCACGATGAACATCGGCGAAGACATGCCAAGCCTGAGAAACAGCAGCTGGATCACCATCGCATTGACGAAGCCCATCAATGGCCCGACGGAAATGTCGATGCCACCGCGCCCGGCGAGGATCACTGGAGCCGAGGCGAGCGCTGCGCCGATCAGCGGCGCGGCGAGCCCGATCAGCGCGCCCCAGGCGGCAGGATGGAAGCGCGCCGGATTGAGCAGCAGATTGACCGCGATCAGGATCACTAACAGCACTGCCGCAAAGCCGGCGCCGCGCCATCGCGCCGCCATGCGCCGCAACCCGCTCATGCCGCGCGCCCGAACATGGCGGCGATCACCGTATCGCTTTTCATCTCGTCTCCGGTGATTTCAGCCGCCACCTGCTGTTCGCGGAACACCAGCACGCGATGGCAAAGCAGCAGGATCTCCTCGATCTCGCTCGATAGGATGACCAGCGCCATGCCGTCCGCCGCAAGCCTGCGGAACACGTCATAAAGGACGTGGCGCGTTGCCACGTCGACGCCGCGGGTAGGGTCGTTGAGGAGCAGGATCGCCGGTTCCAGCGCCAATGCGCGGGCCAGCAGCACCTTCTGCTGATTGCCGCCGGAAAGCGTGGTGATCGGGGCGTCCGGCCGTGGCGCGATGATCGACAGTCTGTCCCGGTAGCTCTCATAGCGCTGCCGCCGCGCGGCGAAGCTGAGCAGGCCGAAACGCATATCGCGCGACAGCGTCGAGACGGCAAAATTGTCGAGCACCGATTGGGTCGGAAAAATGCCGGTGGTGCGCCGGTCGCGCGGCAAATAGGCGATGCCGCCGGCGACCGCCTTGCGGAAATTGGTGATCGCGCGCGCTCCGGTTGGCGCCTCGACGGTCACCTCGCCGCCGGCCGGGCGTTCCAAGCCGGCCAGCACTTTCAGGAACCGCTCCTGTCCGTGGCCGTCGAGGCCGGCAAGGCCGACGATCTCGCCAGGCGCAATGGTTTGTGTCATGGGGCTTGCGCCCGGCGCGATCACCAGGCCACGCACCGAAAGGCTGGCGCGATCAGCCATGCGCCAGCTCCGCCGCCGTGCGTGGCGCCATCGCTCTGAGAAGTTCGGATGCGGTGGACGTGCCGCGTTCCTCAGTCGTCACCACGCTGCCGCCGCGCAGGACGGAAATCCGGTCCGAAAGCGACATAACCTCGTCCATGCGATGGGTGATGAACAGGATCAGGCAGCCTTCGGAGGCAAGCTTGCGCATCATGGCAAAGACCGCCTCGCGATCGGCAAAGTCGAGCGCAGCCGTAACCTCGTCAAGGATGAGAATGCGCGGGCTGCGCACCACGGCGCGGGCGAGCACTACCAATTGCTGAACCGCAAGCGGCAATTGCCCGGCCAACTGGTCGAGCGGGATCTCGGTCACCGCGAAGCGCTTCAGCACCGCTTGCGCGCGTTGCCGCCGCTCGGCGCGCGGCACGGTGCGCGTCAGCAGGCCGTCGAGGCCGAGCAGGATATTGTCCGTCACCGAACGGTCAGGCGCGATCAGCACTTCCTGGAACACGGTGGCCAATCCGGCGGTCTGGAACGCTGCCGGCGAGAGGCCGGTAAAGGGCGCTCCGTCGAGCAGGATCGCGCCGCTGTCCGGCTGGACGATTCCCGACAGCAGCTTGACCAGGGTGCTCTTGCCCGACCCATTCTCGCCCAGGATGGTGTGGATCGTGCCGGCGCGGAATGCGATTGAGGCATTGGCCAGCGCAATCGTTTCGCCGTAGCGTTTCGAGATGGCCTGGACTTCCAGCATGAGCAATCCTGATGGAGAAAGCCGGCACCGCTGGTGCGGAGCCGGCGCTCATAAATGCTACTTGGCGCAGGCGTCCGGCACCTTCGAATAGTCCCAGCCCTTGGTCGGTGCCGGATTGGCGAAGTAGGCGTCGAGCCATTCCTCCGGCATCGGATCCTTCGGCGGGACCGGGAAGATCGAGACGGCGTCCGGCGTCATGCAGTCCTTGTACCAGGCGCCGAGGTCGGCATTGTGCACCGGCGGAATCGGGATCAGCAGCGTGTTGAGCTTGGGCTTCTGCCCATCCAGCATGCGCGCCCCGACACGAAACAGCGTCTCGGCCGTCCAGTGCGGCAGAACCGCATGGCCTTCGAAGCGGTATTTGTCGGGATTGGCCTTCCAGTAGCCGAGCGCATCGCCGGTGATCGAGCCGGTGATCAGCGGGGCAGGGCGGCCGGCCTCGGCAAAGGCCTCGGCAACGACGCGGCTTTCGCTGCCCGTCGTCCACACCGCATCGATCGGCGCCGGATTGGTGGCGATCGCCTGCAGCACCGCCGTCTTGGTGACGTTGGCCGTCCAGTTGCCGTTGACGCTGCGCGAGACCTTGAGCTTTGAAATTTCGGCCAGCGCCTTGTCGCCGCCCTGGCGCTCCTGCACGACGATCGGATGACCGGCGATGCCTTCGACCAGAAGCACGCTGCCACCGTCCGGCATTGCTTTGCCGATCGCCGTCATCATGTCGTAGCCCCAGCGCGCATAGTTGGAATCGACATTGATCGCATTCGGGCTGGTCACCGACCCCGCTGCCGTGATGAAGGGGATGCCGGCTTTGGCTGCGGCATCGATGGCATCGTCCAGCGCCGTCGCCGAGCCGGGGATCGAGCTGATGATCGAGCATTTCTTGTCGATGAAGGCGCGGATCTGGTTGATCTGCTGACTGGCGTCGTTGTTGGAATCCGACACCTCGAAGCTCGCCACGGTGCCGTCGGCGATCAGGCCGTCGACCAGCCGCTTCAACTCCTTGGTCACGGTGACGCGCCACGGATTGCCCTGGTAGGACTCGGAGTGGCACCATTTCCATGGCTTTGGCGGCGGCGTGAAATTATCCCAGGCCGACGGCAGCACCTTTTGCGGCGCGCCGTCATATTGCGCCTTCAGTTCGGTCGGCAATCCAGCAATCACGCCCGAAACGTCTTGGGCGCAGGCTATGGTCGTGACCGATGCAAGTGCGGTTGCGGCCATAAGGCCGCGGATCAGGCTGTTCATGTTCTCCTCCGTTCGGTTGTTTCAGGCTCCTCCGCCGGCAACGCCGGACACCTGCGTCGAAAGGCTCTCCCGAAACAGGCGATTGAGATCGGCAACGACGCGAGCGGCATTGTGCCTTTCGCTCAGGCCGACATTGATGCGATCGGACGCCGCCTGCTGGAACGCCATGTAGCCGTCGTGCCGCGGCCTCACCCAGGCACCTTCGAGCGTAGCCCGCGTGTCCTCGTAGAAATTGCCGGCGGCGGCGTTGACGGCGGTATCCGCCCAGGCTGCCGCATGGCCGGGCTGGCCGCCGGCCGAGGCGTAAGGGCCGCGCTGCACCCCACCGCTGGCGATCCAGTAGGCGAAGTCGATTGCTTCCTGTCCGGCCTTCGAGAAGGCCGACACGGCGATGCCGGTCCCGCCGAGCGCCGAGCCTTTGGGGCCGGCATTGCCAGCGGCCGGGATATCCGCGAAAGCCAGGCGGTTGGGTCGAAACCCGGCGATGGCATAGGAGATATAGCCATAGATCAGCGGCGCGCAGGCGATCCGCGAGCCGGATCCGGCCATTTGCTCCAGAACCGCGATCGGATCCATGCCAAGACAGGCCGGGTCGACGAGAGCTGCGATCTCGCGCATCATCTCGAAGACCTGCTTGCCCGCTGCCGGATCCACATGGTCGCCAGGGCCTTCACCGGCGGGCCGTCCGAGATTGCCGGCAAGCGTGTAGAACACCATCAGCGCATGCGGCGGCCTGAGCGGCAACAGCACGTGGCCTTGCCGGGCCAGATCGAGAGCATCGGCCCAGCTCGCCGGCGCTGCCGAAAGCATGTCGGGCCGCCATGCCTGCACCTGGCTGGCCGCGTCGATCGGAAACGCCCACTGCCGGCCTTGCCAGTTGTAGCTCGGAAAGGACCGGCCGACACTGCCCGCCGCAAGTGCTGTACGTTCGGCTTCCCGGCCGGCGACATCGAGCGGCGCCAGGCAATTCTCGGCGGTGATCTGGCCGACATGCGGATGGTCGACGACGATCAGGTCGTAGGCACGGGCCAGTTCCTCGACCGGGAAGGATTCGAAATCCTGCAGCGAGCGCTTGTCCCATTCAACGGCGATGCCAGTTTGTTGCTTCCACAGTCTCGAACAGGCGACCATCGGGTCATAGCCGCGCGGATGGCTCCAGGTCATGCCTTTGAGCGTGACGTCGCTCACAGCCCGAACTCCGCGCGGATTTTTGCGCTGTGCTCGCCGATGCGTGGCGCGGCCCGCTCGACCTTCGCGCGGATGCCGTCTACCCTGAGCGGCGAGCGCGTGGTGAGGATCGAAACGTCATCCTCGCGCGTCACCGTCTGCAGCATGTCGAGGACCTGGAAGCCTTCGCTGGCCATCATTTCCGGCCAGCTCAAAACCTTGGCGCACCAGATGTCGGCAGGCTCGAGAATGGCAAGCCATTCGTCGACCGTCTTCGTTGCGATCTTTTGCGCGATGATCGCCTTGATCTCGTCGCGGGCGGTGAACCAGGTCGACGGCTGGTCGCGATAGGGCGCAAGTTCCTCGAGCCCGAGGAGATCGGCGAGTTTCGAGATCGGCGTCATGGCGATCGCCAGATAGCCGTCCTTGGCCGGATAGACGCCGTAGGGCGCCGAGAGATAGGCGTGCGCGCTGCGGAAGCTCGACCGCCGCGGCAGCCGGCGCCCGTCATTGAGATGCGTGGTCAGCACCTCGAACTGGAAGTCGACCAGCGCTTCGAGCAGGCTGGTCTCGACATGGCTGCCGTTGCCGGTCACGCCGCGCCGCACCAGTGCGGCGAGGATGCCTTGCGCGGCGGCGGAACCCGCCAGCATGTCGGCGATCGCCAGGCCGAAGGGCACCGGCCCTTGGTCCTCGTCGCCGTTCAGCCACATCACGCCGGAGCGGGCCTGCGCCAGCAGATCCTGCCCGGGCCGCTTGACCCACGGGCCTTCCTCGCCATAGCCGCTGATCGAGGCATAGACCAGGCGCGGATTGATCTTGCGCACCGCCTCGTAATCGAAGCCCAGGCGTTCGATGACGCCGGGCCTGAAATTCTGGATCAGCACGTCGGCCTTGGCCAGCAGGCCGCGCAGCGCCGCAAGGTCGGCCTCGTCCTTCAAGTCGATGGCAAGGCTTTCCTTGGCGCGGTTGATCGCATGGAAAATGGTGGAATCGCCGCCGATCTCGGTGTCGCTGAGATAGAGCCGGCGCGACAGGTCGCCGCCGTCCGGCCGTTCGATCTTGATGACGCGAGCGCCGAGGTCGAGCAGTCTGAGCGAGCAGTAGGGCCCGGACAAGAATTGGCTCATATCGACAACGATGAGCCCGGTCAGCGGCAGTTCGGCAATGGCAGCCATTGCCTATTTCTCCGTCTTGCCGGCGAAATCGGCCGGATTGCGGTACTTCACCGTCTGCAGGTGCTCGCAATAAAGCACGAGCTCGCCTTCACCCTTGAAGACTTCATAGCTGGCGCGGATCAGCCCCATTTCCTTGTATTTTGGCTTCTTGTCGAGGTTGGAGCGGATCGAATAGATCGTGTCGCCTATGAACACCGGCTTGATGAAGCGCAATTTGTCGTAGCCATACGAAAAGGCGTTAATGCAATTGGTGGCGACGAGACCGAGCCCGGCAGAGAACACGAAGGCCCCTGCCACCAGCCGCTTGCCGAAAATGCCTTGCGTTTCGGCGAACATCTGGTCCTGCACGTATGGATGGATGTCGAGCACCAGCGTGTTGAAGAGATGGCTGTCGCCCTCGGCAATGGTCCGGCGCAGCGAGCGGATCTTCTGGCCGACCGGCCAGTCTTCGTAGAACCAGTTCTCCGCGTTCCAGACGGGAAGGTCGGCGTGATCCCTAGGCATGTTGGCGGGGTGTGTCGATGCCACGCCCACGGTTGGCGCGAAACCGCTCATGACGACTTCCTCTGGGAGCGGGAATCGTCCATCAGGGCGCGCCGCAGACCAGCGAAATGCATGATCGATCCTCCCGTCAATCTTCTTTTGTGAATAGTATTTTCACATATGGGGTTGTGTTGCAAGCGTGAACAGGCGAAATTTTGCCGCTCCGTCGGGGCCAATGCCGGCGGAACAAGGGAGGAAGTGATGCAGAATGCCTGTCTGGTTTTCGTCGGCAGCCTCAATCGCGACGCCCCGTATTTTCAGGGCGCGCGCGGCATCGGGCTGGGTGTCTACAGTTTCGACGAAGGGACGCTGCAGACGAAGAAACTGGCCGAGACGGGAGACATCGACAATCCCACCTTCCTGTCGGTTACGCCGGCCGGCTCCCACGTCTATGCCAACTCAGAAGTGTTCACCTGGCGCGAAGGGGTGGTCTCGGCCTACCGTTTCGACAGGCAGACCGCCACGCTGTCCTACATCAACAAGCAGCCGACGCAGGGCAGCATCACGGCGCACAACACCATCACGCGCGACCGGACCAAGCTGCTGGTCGCCAATTACGGCATGGGCGAGGGCGGCCCCGATCGCTCGGTCGTGGTCTATGGGTTGGGTGAGAATGGCGGCCTGACAGCGCCGTTGTCGAGCGTTGCCCATAGCGGGACCGGACCAGATCCTGCCCGCCAGGAGCGGCCGCATGCCCATAGCGTAACCGAGACGGTTGCCGGCGGCATGGCGATCGTCGCTGACCTCGGCATCGACCGGCTGGTGTCCTATCGCATCGGCTCAGACGGCAGCCTGACGAAGCTCGCCGAGTCGGCGCTTGCGCCAGGCGCGGGTCCGCGCCATCTCGCACTGCATCCGGGCGGTCGCTTCGTGTTCGTCATGAACGAGCTGGATTCGACGGTTGTCTCGCTGGCGCTGGACGAAGCATCAGGCAAGCTTACGGTGATCGACAGCAAGCCGGCCGTGCCGCCCGAGGCGCGCGACGGCAATCACTGCGCCGACATCCAGATCTCGCCTGACGGCCGCTTTCTCTACGGCTCCAACCGCGGTCATGACAGCATCGTGGTGTTTTCGATCGACCAGCAAACCGGCAGGATTGCCCTTGTCGACTATACGCCTTGCGGCGGTGCCACGCCGCGCAATCTGGCACTGACGCCCTCGGGCGGCCATCTGTTCTCGGCCAACCAGAATGCCGACCGCATCTCGATTTTCGCCCGTGATGCCGCAACCGGCCGGCTGACCGACACCGGCCGATCCATCGAAATTGGCACGCCGATGTGCGTGAGGATCGTGCGTTGACGCGATCTCAGAACTCGAGCGCCTGCCTGAGTGCCGGGCCGCTCCTGACGCGCAAATCGAGGTCGGCCTCGATATGGTCGATGTGGTGCAGCATCAGCGCGCTGGCGCGTTCGGCATTGCCATTTTCCAGCGCCTCGAGGATCTGCGTGTGTTCGTTGTGGCCGCAGCTCGAGATGCCCGAGCGGCCATAGAGTGCGATCACCAGCGATGAACGAGCGACCAATTCCTCCATGAAGCGCTGCAGGATGACGTTTCCCGCGACCGACGCCAGAAGCAGGTGAAAATCCCCCGACGCCTTGATCTCCGATCGCCTTGCGTTCGGTCCGCGTTCGGCGATGAAACGGCCTTCTTCGTCGAGCTGGGCCTTGAACGCGGCGACATGCGCCGGCGTCATCCGTCCGGCGGCGGCAATCGCGATGCCTGGTTCGATGAGCCGGCGCGAAGCAAAAACCTGCCGCGCTTCCTCCGGCGACGGGTTGGCGACGAAGGCGCCGCGATTGCGCTCGGTGCGCACCAATCCCTCGAAGGAAAGCATCTGCAGTGCCGCACGCGCCACGGTGCGGCTGACATCGAACAGCGTGCCGACTTCGCCTTCGGAAAGCTTTGTTCCCGGCGCCAGCCGGCGATCGACGATCGCGTCGCGCAACTGGTCGCGGATCGCCTGCGCGCGATCCTCGTTGGCGGCCTCGATAGCAGGGAAGGTCTGGTCGGCAATGTTCATGGCAGTGGTCCTGCGTTCTTCTACCCTGAGTCGCATCGCTTGGACGAGAGACAAAGTGAATACAGAGATGAAAAAGATTGCATACGATCTTTGCGAAGATCGGCGGCAATCGCCTATAATTTGTGCATTGCACAAGGGCAACTTATCGGCAGCTATATAGAGGCGGCCCTGATTTCTTCGAGGATTCAGTCGGTTGGTGCGGCGGCGCGCAACTGGCACGCATGATGCTTTGGCTAATCCGACCAAAGGGGAAGCTGGATGTCCAAAGCCGCCGAAATCGACATTGTGTCCGTTTCGAAAGTCTATGGCGCGACGACTGCCGTCGAAGGCATCAGCCTGAAAATCCCTGCGGGAACCTATTGCTGCCTGCTCGGTCCGTCGGGCTGTGGCAAGACCTCGACGTTGCGCATGATCGCCGGGCACGAGAGCATATCGAGTGGCGACGTGCGTCTCGGCAACACAGTGGTCACCGACCTGCCGCCGGCCAGGCGCGGCACTGCCATGATGTTCCAGTCCTACGCACTGTTTCCGCATCTCGACCTGATCGACAATGTCGCCTTCAGCCTGAAGATGAAAGGCGTCGGCAAGGAGGAGCGCCGCGCCAAGGCACTCGACATGCTGAAGCTGATGCAGATGGAGGCCTATGCCAGCCGCCGCCCGGCGCAGCTTTCCGGCGGGCAGCAGCAGCGCGTTGCTCTTGCGCGCGCATTGATCACCGATCCCGAGGCGCTGTTGCTCGACGAACCGCTTTCGGCGCTCGATCCTTTCCTGAAGATCCGCATGCGAGCCGAACTGAAGAAGCTGCAGACGTCGCTCGGCATCACTTTCGTCCACGTCACCCACAGCCAGGAAGAGGCGATGGCGCTGGCCGACCTGATCGTGGTGATGAACGACGGCCGTATCGAGCAGGCGGCGCACCCTCGCACGGTGTTCGAGCGGCCGGCCACGGCCTTCGTCGCTCGTTTCATGGGCGACCACAATGTCATCTCCGGCCGTGTCACCGGTAGTCGCGACGGCATGGTCGTTTTCGATGTGCCCGGCGGCGTCACGCTCGCCGCCAGCGGGCAGGGCAGGGAGACTGGGGAGCCCATCGACATCGCCATTCGCACCGACCACGTGCGCATCGGCGAGCCGCCGGCAGCCGGGCTCGGCTTCACCGGCATCGTTTCAAACGTCGAGTACCGCGGTTCGACCGTGAAGCTCTCGGTCAATGGCGCCGGCATCGAGGATTTCACGGTAATCGTCGACGACACCAGCTTCTTCGCCAGGCCGGTTGCCGTCGGCGACGCAGTGCCGATCGCCTGGGACGCCGAGGACGCGATCGTCCTTGGCCGTCTCGATTCCTGAAATCCAGCATAACCAACCAAAACAGGGGAACTGAACATGACCAACACCACCGACAAGAAGACTGGAATATCGCGACGTTCGCTGCTCAAGACAGGTGCCGCCGCCGTCGGTTTCGCCGCCGGTTCCGGCGCCATATCAGGCTTTCCGACCATCTGGGCGCAATCGAACATCACGCTGCGCCAGTTCGGCACCGGCGTATCCAACCTCAATGCCATCGCCGACAAGTGCAAGGCCGACCTCGGCATCACGCTGGAGATGACAGCAACCGATTCCGACGCCGCCGCGCAGCGCGCCGTGACGCAGCCCGACAGCTACGACATCGCCGACATCGAATACTGGATCTGCAAGAAGGTGTTCCCGACAGGCGTCCTGCAGCCGATGGATGTCACCAAGCTGAAATATTACGACGAGCTGGTGCCGCTGTTCAAAACCGGCAAGCTGACGCCGGACAGCGTCATTGCCCAGGGCACCGCGCCGCATACCGTCGGTTACGTCGAGGCGCAGGACAGCAAGGTCTTCGCCAAGGCGCCGACCAACTGGTTCACCATGGTGCCGACGATCTACAATGCCGATACGCTTGGCATCCGCCCCGACCTCGTCGGCCGCGATATCACCACCTGGGCCGACATCATGGATCCGGCCTTCAAGGGCAAGACCGCCATCCTCAACATCCCGTCAATCGGCATCATGGATGCGGCGATGATCATGGAGGCAACGGGCAACATCAAATACGCCGACAAGGGCAACATGACCAAGGAGGAGATCGACAAGACGATCGACTTCCTGATCAAGGCCAAGCAAGCCGGCCAGTTCCGCGCCTTCTGGAAATCCTTCGACGAGAGCGTCAACCTGATGGCTTCAGGCGAAGTCGTAATCCAGTCGATGTGGTCGCCGGCCGTGGCCGCGGTCCGCTCCAAGGGCATCGCGTGCCGGTTCCAGCCGCTCAAGGAAGGCTACCGGTCCTGGGGTGGCGGGCTTGGCCTGGCAGCCCATCTCTCCGGCGCCGAACTCGATGCCGCCTATGAATACATCAACTGGTACACGTCCGGCTGGGTTGGCGGCTATCTCAACCGCCAGGGCTATTACTCGGCCAACATGGTGTCGGCCAAGAAGTTCATGTCCGAGGACGAGTGGGGCTACTGGATCGAAGGCAAGCCGGCAAAGGGCGATATCCTGTCGCCGGACGGCAAGGTCATGGAAAAGGCTGGCGCCGTGCGTGACGGCGGCTCGTTCGAAGAGCGCATGGGCAAGGTCGCCTGCTGGAACTCGGTCATGGACGAGGACCGCTACATGGTGAAGCGCTGGAACGAGTTCATCGCTGCTTGATGCAAGGCAGGCGATAACTGAGATGTTGCATTCCTTCGCGCCCCCCTCTGTCCTGCCGGACATCTCCCCCACAAGGGGGGAGATCGGCTGTGGCTCTCTTCAGCGCTCTTCGTCATACGGCGATCATTGGCGTGGGTCGGCATGCAAGCCAATCTCCCCCCTTGTGGGGGAGATGTCCGGCAGGACAGAGGGGGGCGCGAAGGATCACAGCCCGGCAAAATACCACCGAGGCTGTTCCAGATGACAGTGGCACTCGATCAGCCCGCAACCATTGCCACAAAGCCTGCCAGACGTAGGCGCTCCTTTGCCGCCATCGCACCCTATCTCCAGGCAACACCACTTGCCCTGATCCTCGGCGCGTTCCTCCTGCTGCCGATCCTGATGATCGCCGTGGTCTCATTCTGGGATTACGATTTCGCGGCGATGTATCCGGATTTCCTGACCACCAATTATTCCGACACGCTCGGCTCCTGGGTCACCTGGAAAACCTACCTGAATACGCTGAAATACGCCGCCATCGTCTGGGCGCTGGCGCTGTTCATCGGTTTCTGGGTCGCCTATTTCCTTGCCTTCCATATCAGGACCACGGCCATGCAGATGGTGCTGTTCCTTGTCTGCACGGTGCCGTTCCTGACCTCCAACATCATCCGCATGATCTCGTGGATTCCGGTGCTTGGCCGCAATGGCCTGGTCAACTCGACGCTGGTGCAAATGGGGCTGATCCCGAAGCCGATCGAATGGCTGCTCTATTCCGAATTCGCCGTGGTGCTGGCCATGGTGCATCTCTATACGCTGTTCATGGTGACGCCGATCTTCAACACGCTGATGCGCATCGACAAGTCGTTGATAGAAGCCGCGCGCGACGCCGGCGCTTCCGGCTGGCAGGTTCTGTGGAACGTCGTCATTCCGCTCGCCAAGCCCGGCATGGCGATCGGCACCATTTTCGTCGTCACCCTGGTGATGGCCGATTTCTCGACGGTGCAGGTGATGTCCGGCGGGCAGAGCGCCTCCGTCGCGCTGATGATGAAGAACCAGATGTCGCTGCTGCAATATCCGGCAGCCGCCGCCAACGCCGTCGTGCTCTTGGTGCTGGTGCTGCTGATGGTCGCGGGCATCCTGCGCATCGTCGACATCCGCAAGGAGCTGTGAGGCGATGAGCCAGGACAAGCGCACCCTCGAATTCTATGTGTTGGCGGCGTTCTTCGGTCTTTTCGTGTTGTTCCTCTACGGCCCGCTTTCGGCGATCCTGATCCTCTCTTTCCAGGGCGAGAACGGCGGTCTGACATTTCCGCTGAACGGCGTGTCGCTGCACTGGTTCGCCAATTTGTTCGAGCGCCAGGCGGTCGGCGACTTCGGCGGCAGCTTCAAACGCTCGCTCGTCCTTGGCCTGATGGTGATGGTCGTCACTGTCGCCGTGTCGCTGCTCGCCGGCCTGGCCTTCCGGCAGAAATTTCGCGGCGCAACCGCACTGTTCTATCTGGCCGTCGCCAGCCTGGTCGTGCCGTCGATCATCATCAGTCTCGGCATCGGCGTCGTCTTCCAGCAGATCGGCTTCCGCCCCGCCTGGTACACCTCCGCTTTCGGCGCCCATCTGACCTGGACCTTGCCTTTCGGCGTGCTGATTATGTTTGCTGTCTTCAACCGGTTCTCGCCAGCCTATGAGGAAGCCGCGCGCGATCTCGGAGCATCGTCGTGGCAGACCTTCGCACATGTCGTGCTGCCGATGATCGCGCCCAGCCTGATCGGCGTCGGCCTGTTCGGCTTCACTCTGTCATATGACGAGTTCGCCCGCACGCTGATGACCTCGGGCACGTTCAACACCTTGCCGCTCGAAATCTACGGCATGACGACCAATGTCACGACGCCGGTGCTCTATGCGCTGGGCACCGTGACGACCGTGTTTTCCTTCCTGGTGATCCTGCTGACGCTCGGCGCAATCGTCTATGTCGGCCGCCGCCGCGAGCGTGCCTGACAGTGCAGATCCTCGTCGTCAATCCAAACACCACCGCCAGCATGACCGACACTATCGCGGCGGCGGCCCGATCGGTCGCTGCCCAATCGACGAAGATCGTTGCCGTCACCTCGTCGATGGGACCTGTATCGATCGAAGGCTATTACGATGAAGCACTTGCCGTGCCCGGCCTGCTGGTCGAGATCGCCGCCGGCGAACGCTCGGGCGCGCAAGCCGCGATCATTGCCTGTTTCGACGACACCGGCCTCGATGCCGCGCGCGCCATGGCCAACATTCCGGTCATCGGCATTTGCGAGGCATCGCTCAGCACGGCCTCGTTCATCGCCCAGCGCTTCACCGTCGTCACCACCACCGGACGTTCGCGCGTGCCGGTCGAAGGGTTGGTGCAGCGCTATGGCATGGCAGGGCGCGCGCGTGTGCGCGCCGCCGACATCCCGGTTCTTGCCCTCGAAGATCCGGCGTCCGACGCACTGCTCAGGCTGCGCAACGAGATTGCGCGCGCCATCGACGAGGATCGCGCCGAGGCGATCGTGCTCGGCTGCGCCGGCATGGCCGATCTGGCGGCGGCGCTGCAGCGGGAATTCGGGCTTCCGGTCATCGACGGCGTGGGCGCTGCCGTGAAACAGGCCGAGGCATTGATCGCCCTTGGCCTGACGACATCCAAGCGCGGCGCCTATGCAAGCCCGTTGGCAAAGTCTTATCATGGCGCGTTGAAATCCTTCGCGCCTGGCGCCGCCGAGTGATCGCAATGCCCCGAACGATCCGAACGCTCGCACGTGAGGAAGTGCAAACCCTAGTCGATTGGGCGGCGGCGGAAGGCTGGAATCCCGGCCTTAACGATGCCGCGCTGTTTCAGGCAGCCGACCCGCAGGGCTTCATCGGCGCCTTTATCGATGGCGAGATGGCGGCCGGCATTTCGGCCGTTGCCTATGGCGACGGTTTCGGCTTCATCGGCCTCTACATCTGCCGGCCGGACAAGCGTGGCCAAGGCCATGGCAAGGTCGTTTGGGATGCCGGCACGGCGCGGCTCGGCAAGCGCACGATCGGCCTCGACGGTGTCGTCGAACAGCAGGCCAACTACCGCAGCATGGGTTTTGCACCGGCCTACCGGACGATCCGGTTCATGGGGTCACCGAATGTCCCGGCAGCAGTCGGCAACGACATTCGCGCCATAGGGCCGGAACTCGTGCCGGACATACTGGACTATGACCGCCGCTTCTTTCCCGGCCCGAGGCGATCCTTCCTGGAACACTGGCTGCGCCCGCCGCATATGGCGCTTGCGATCCTCAAGCACGGCGCCATTGCGGGATACGGCGTCGCGCGCCAATGCCGGGACGGCTGCAAGATCGGCCCGCTCTTTGCCGACAGCCTGGACGCGGCAAGCCATCTCTTCGCCGCGCTCGCGCACATGTCCGGTCCCGGAAACGTCCATCTCGACGTTCCCGAAACCAGCCGGCAATTTGCAGACTTGCTGTCGTCCGCAGGCCTTCAACCGGGCTTCGAGACGGCTCGGATGTACAAGGGAAAGGCGCCGCAGCTCAAGCAGTCCGGAGTTTTTGCGATAACGACGTTGGAGTTGGGGTGAGGCGGTACAAGCCGACTTCCAGTGCAAAGCCGGGCAACAGGACTACGCGGTCTATTTTTCCTGAACTGAAATGCCGGAATCGTCGATGCGAAGTTCCACGCCTTTCGGCCTAGTCTCCTCGCGATAAACGTAAATCCCCAACGCAATAACGGCGACGGCCAAAGCGCCGATGATGAGATAAAGATAGTTCTGCTTCATCCGCTGTCGTTAACAATATGATGTGGGCGAGTCTAGCAGTTCGGGTATCAGGACGGCGGCCGGAGACGCACGTCGATCAGCCATCCAGCCGGTCGCGCAGCATGCTCCAGGGGAGCACCATGTTTGGTGCATGCCGCATCAGGCTATGGAACGGGATCGGCGACGGCGGCGCAAACGGCAGCGGCAAATCCTGAGGCTTTGTTCCATCAGCCCAATCCGCAAGCACCTTGCCCATCGCAGTGGTCATGGCGATGCCGCGTCCGTTGCACGCCAAGCCGGCGATCAGCCCGGGGCCGAGATCGACGAGGTGCGGCAGGAAGTCGGGCTCGACGGCAGCCATCCCCGACCAGCTGTATTCAAGCGGCGGGATGTCCGGGAGATCGAGATGCCCGGCAAGCCGCCGCCAGATCGCCCGCGGCACCCGCGTGTCGGCACCGGGGCCAAAAACATGCATGCCGCCGGTGATCAGCCTGTTTTCGCCATCGAAGCGGAAGGTGAAGAGATTGCGTCTTGTGTCGCCGACGCCTTGCCCGCCAGGAAGCAGGCGAGTGCGTATTTCACGCGGCAGCGGCGCCGTCGCGATCTGGAAGATTTTCAGCGGGATGTAGGTTCGCTCAAGCGTGCGGTTCAGCGACCCGCCATAGGCATTGGTGGCGACCAGCACTTTTTCGGCACGCACCGAACCGGAGGCCGTCTTCAAAGCCCAACCATCGCCTATGTGATCGATCGACGCGACACGCGAATGCTCGAAGATGCGCGCTCCGGCCTTTTCCGCCGCGTCGGCCAATCCGCGCGCATATTCGACCGGATTGAGGACGCCACCCGATCTGTCGATCCAGCCGCCGAGATAACCGCGAACGCCGGTCAGCCCTTCGACCGCCTGTCTGTCCAGCGCAACAGCCGGCCTTCCGCGTGGTGCCCATTGTTCGGCGCGCGATCTGGTCTTTTGCAAAGCGGCCGGTGAATGGGCTGGTTGTATCCAGCCGCTCTGGACGGCATCGCATTCGATGGCATGCCGCCTAATCAGGTCGAAGACGAGGTCGGCGCTGCCGGCGGCGAAATCGACAAGGCGTTCGCCGCGTTCGGGCCCGAGCTGGGCAATGATATCGTCGGGGTCTCTTTTCGCGAAATTCGGCACGACGAAGCCGGCATTCCTGCCGGTTGCCCCCCAGGCGATGATTTCCGCCTCGAGGACGGCAACCGAGATGCCTTTCTCGACACTGTGCAGCGCGGTGGAAAGGCCTGAAAACCCGCCGCCGACAATTGCCAGATCGACATCGAGTGCGCCTTCGAGGGTGGGCCGGTCGCGGCGACCGCGGCTGACGGCATGCCAAAGGGAAACGCCGTGCGGCCGGGTCACAGCGTTCATGAGCCGCTCTCGCTGGGGGCCACGCGTGCACGCTTGCCGAACCTTGGACGCCGCGGCCTGTCGCCAAACAGGCCGTTCGGCCTGACCAGAAGGATGACGCACAGCATCACGCCGATGGCGACGATCTGCAGCGAAGCGGCGCGGGCCTGCTGTTCCGGCGAGAACAACATACTGGTCAAGGCTCCCGATCCGGCCCATATCGCCCAGACCAGGATGCTGCCGATGACGGCGCCGATGTTGCTGCCCGAGCCACCGACGATCAGCATCACCCAGACCTGGAAAGTCAGCGCCGGCAAATAATTGTCCGGGGCGATGAAGCCGGTGAAATGCGCCTGCAGCGCACCGGCAAGCGCCATGATGGCGCCACCGACGGCAAAGGCCTGGACGCGGTAGAACCGTGCGCTTTTGCCTAGGGATATCGCGGCCCGCTCATCCTCGCGAAGCGCCTTCAACACGCGCCCCCACGGGCTGCGCGACAGATGCTCCAGCGCGAGATAGACGATCAGCGTCACTACCGAGACGATCGCAAGGTTCGAAAGGTTGAACAGCAACGGCGTTTCGGCAAGACCGCCGAACGGACGCGGAATGAAGCCGATGCCGAACGGCCCGCCGGTCAGCTTCTGGGCATTGAGCGCTACCAGTTGCACGACGACGGCGACGCCGAAAGTAGTGATCGCCAGATAGTCCGATCTCAGACGTAGCGTGGCAATGCCGGTGATGGCGGCGGCGACGCCGCCCAACAGCATGGCGCCAAGCCAGCCGATAAGGATCGGCAGGTCGAAGCCGCCCAGGCGCGCGGCATCGTCGGGCGTGGTCAGCAGCGCCGAGGTGTAGGCGCCGATGGCAACGAAGCCGGCGACCCCGACATTGAAAAGCCCGGTCAGCCCCCATTGCAGATTGAGCCCGAGCGTGATGAGCGAAAAGATCAGCGCGGTGGTCAGGAAGAAGGCGCCGTAGCCGAGCAGATCCATCAGCGTTCCCTCACTCCGAAAAGGCCGATGGGCCGCACGAACAGCACCGCCATCAGGATGATGAACGAGACGGCTGCCCGCCATTCGGCGCCGATCAATTGCACGGCAGCCGCTTCGGCCATGCCGATGATCAGGCCGCCGAGAACGGCGCCGGGCACGCTGCCGATGCCGCCGAGGATGGCGGCCGCGAACATCGGCAGCAGCATCTCGAAACCCATGAACGGGCGGATCTGGATGAGAATGCCGATCATGACGCCGGCGACGCAGGCCAGCGCGCCGCCGATGATCCAGGTGACGCGCACCACCCTGGCGACGTCGATGCCGACGATGCGGGCAAGTGCCGCGTTCTGGCTCAATGCCTGCATCGAGCGGCCGGTCTGGGTCCGCGTCATCAGGAGATGCACGCCGAGCACCAGCACGGCGGTCAGCAGCAGCAGCGCGATCTGGTCCGGGGTGATGCGGATGCCGAAACCTATCGGCATGGCGATCTGGATCGCCCGGCTGAAATAGGTCGGACGCGAGGTGAAGTTGAATTCGAGCAGGCTTCTCAGCGCCATCGAGGCGCCGAAGCTGGCCATCACCACGATGATCGCCTGGCCCTTGGCCCGCAGCCGCGCGAACAGCACCATGTCGAGCGCCAGCGCCAGCAGGCCGGTGGCCGCCATGCCGATGATGAGCGCGACGATCAGCGGCCAACCGAAGGAGAGGGGCGCGATCGGCGCGATCTTGCCGAAAATCGCGCCAATGGCGCCAACCACGGCGAGCGTCGCATAGGCGCCCCAGGCCATGAAGTCGCCATGGGCGAAGTTCGAGAAGCGCAGGATCGAATAGGTGAGTGTCACGCCGATGGCGCCGAGGCCGATCATCGACCCTGCCAGCAGTCCGTCGACGACGAATTGCAGGTTCATGCCGCGCTTCCTTGCCCAAGATCGAGGCGGCGCTGGCCAAGATAGAGTTCAGCCACGACCGGGTCGTTCCAGAGCTCGGAGGCGACGCCCTGGTGCCGCTCCTTGCCCTCGACCAGCACATAGGCGCGGTCTCCAATGGCAAGCGCTGCCTTGGCGTTCTGTTCGACCAGCAGAATGGTGACGCCGGACTTTCGGATGCCGGCCAGCATCTCGAACACCATCGCCACGAATTTCGGCGACAGGCCGGCCGACGGCTCGTCGAGCACCAGCACCTTGGGATGGACGATCAACGCCCGGGCGACGGCC
Organism: Mesorhizobium sp. M1307; assembly: GCF_040318155.1. NCBI lineage: Bacteria > Pseudomonadati > Pseudomonadota > Alphaproteobacteria > Hyphomicrobiales > Phyllobacteriaceae > Mesorhizobium > Mesorhizobium sp. M1307. The sequence goes on from NZ_JAMYLR010000003.1 coordinate 205,995, forward strand.
AGCATCTGCCGCTGTCCACCCGACAGATTGCCCGCGGCCGTTCTGCGCTGACGGGCGAGATCGGGAAAGGCCGCATACATTTCCTCGATGCGGGCTGGGACCTCGCGCGGCCTCAGGATGCCGCAGGCGACCCTGAGATTGTCCTCGACCGACATCAGCGGGAAGATGTTCTCTGTCTGTGGCACGAAGGCAAGGCCAAGGCGGATCATGATGTGAGCGGGCGACGCCGTGATATCCTTGCCGTCCAGCAGCACCGTGCCGCCGGTGATCGGGACAAGGCCGGCGATGGCCTTGATAAGGCTCGACTTGCCGGCGCCGTTGGGACCGAGAACGACGACGATCTCGCCCTGGTCGACGGTGATCGAAGCGCCGCGCACGATCGGAACGCCAGGCTCGTAGCCGGCTTCGAGATCGCGGACATCGAGTACCTTTTGGCTCATGCCGTGCCTCCGAGGTAGGCCTCGATGACGCGCGGGTCGCGCGCCACCTCCCCCGGGGTGCCTTCGCACAGAAGCTGGCCGCTCGCCATGACCAGCACGCGGTGGCAAAGCCGCGTCACCATGTCGATATTGTGCTCGATCAGCAGGAAGGTGATGCCGCGCGCATTGATGTCGCGGATGCGGTCGATAATGATCTCGAGCAGGGTTGCGTTGACCCCGGCCGCCGGCTCGTCGAGCAGGATGATCGCCGGGTCAGCCATCATCACGCGGGCCAACTCGAGCAGCTTGCGCTGGCCGCCTGAAAGCACGCGCGCAGGTTCGTGCGCGAGGTGAGCGATCGTGACGAGCTCGAGCAGTTCGACGGCTCTTGTCTCGGCAGCCCTTTCTTCGGCAGCGACCCGCCGGGGCGTCAGGAAATTGGCGAGCAGTTTTTCTCCAGTCTGTCCTTGCGCGGCCAGCATGACGTTTTCGATCAGCGTCAGGTTAGGCAAGGGCCGGGGGATCTGGAACGTGCGGCCAAGGCCGCGGCCGATGCGGCGATGGGCTGCTTCCCCCGACACCGATACGCCATTGAGGAGGATTTCGCCGCTGGTCGGCAGAATGCTGCCGGCGAGCAGGTCGAACATCGTGGTCTTGCCGGCGCCGTTCGGGCCGATGAGGCCGAGTATTTCACCCGGCCGGACGTCAAACGAGACATTGTTGACCGCGAGCAGGCCGCCGAAGCGCTTGACGACGTTCCTGGCCGTCAGAACCGGCGTGCGGATCTCCTCCTGCCGTCCCGTCGTGTCGCCCATGAATCCCTCAGGCCGAAAGCGATCTTCACCGCCTATGATTTGATTTGTGATCACACTTGCTTTGATCACGCTATTCGGCTTTAATTTCTTCCGCAAGACGAAAACGGCCAATACCGGGATTGCCCATGCAGAAGGCCGCCATCGAAAAGAACAATGAGGTGATCGCAGCCCAGCTTACGCCGGTCGGCCGCGAGACCGTGCAGGATCGCGTCTATTCGGAGCTGCGCCGCGCCTTGATCGGCGGCCTTTTCGAGCCGAGCCAGGTTCTGACCATCCGCGGCCTCGCCGACGCGCTGGTCACCAGCACCATGCCGGTGCGCGAGGCGCTCGGACGGCTGATCACCGAGAAGGCACTGGAGGCGCTTCCCAACCGTTCGGTGCGCGTGCCGCCGATCACGCTGGAGCGCATCGACGACCTCTTGCGCGCCCGCTCTCTGATCGAGGGCGAAGCGATCGCGCTGGCCGCCCCGCGCATGAACCCGCGCCAGATTGCTTCGGTCGAGGCCATGCTCGGCGAATGGGACGAGATGCGGGCGCTGAAGCATAAGAAGGATATCGACCGCGAGGCCACGCTCAACCAGAGCTTCCACTTCGAGATCTACCGTTGCTGCGGTTCCGCCGTGCTGATCCCGATGATCGAGAGCCTGTGGTTGCAATCCGGGCCTTGCATCCGCGTTGCCATTTACGCCTTCTCCGACGCCGGCGAGGTCGATACGGCCCACTACCACCGCAGCATCGTCGCAGCGCTTTCCAGGCAGGATGCGCAAGCGGCGCGCGAGGCGCTGGTGGCCGACATCAGCCGGCCCTTCGCCTTTCTGCGCGACAAGCTCCAATCCACAAGCAAGGAAGGATTGAGGGCATGACGGTGCCTGGCATCAACATCACCGAGCCACACTCGATGCTTTCCGTGACCGCGCTGCTGTTGCCTGAAAAGGCGCCCGACAACGCTGCCTTCCTGCTGGCGTATCTCGAGCAGCCGCGCGTCGTTGCCGGCATCCATGCGATGTGGACGGGGCCGGAAATCTCCTGCCCGGTTCCATCAGCCGAACTTGAGGGCCAAACCTATGCCAGGCCCTTGCCGGCGGAGAACGCAACGCTGACGCCGCAGCCGGGCGACATCGTGTTGTCCTACGTGCCGCCGCGCATGTGGGGCGGCAACCCGAATGCCATCTTTGACGTCGGCCTGTTCTACGGAGCGGGTGCACGCCTGCTGTTCCCGATCGGCTGGCTTGCCGGAAGCGTCGTCGCGCAGGTGGTGCCTGAGGATCGCGATAAATTCGCAGCCGCTTGTGGCGTGATCCGCCGCAACGGTGCCTGCGACATCACCTTCACCCGGGTGGAGATCTGAATGGCTGAGACCGACGACACTTTCGAACTCTTCGACCTTCGCGTCGAGGCGGTTGTCCCCGAGGGCAAGCCGATCTATTGCGGCGCCAAGCCCGGCGACTATTTCGAATTGAAGGGCGAGATGCTGTCGATGCCGGCGGGGCAAGGTTTCTCGATCTATTCCATTGCGGCAGTGTTGCCGCTTCTGGCCGCAAAGCAGCGCCCGACCCACAGGAACGACTGGATGACGTCGGACGCCGAGATCGCTTGTCCGGATCCCAATTGTGCCAGCCGGCTCCGGATCGTCAGGACCGGCAAGCGGCGGTTCAGCCATGCCGAAACGACGGCGGTGCCGCTGCCGAAGGAGAATGACCGGAGATGACCGCCAAGGCTTTCGAGCTCAGCCCCGGCTATACGATCTCGCGCGTTATTCGCGGCGGCTGGCAGCTTGCCGGCGGGCACGGCGCGATCGACCGCCAACAGGCGGTAACTGACCTGATCGCCACCTTCGACGCTGGCATCAGGACCTATGATTGCGCCGATATCTATACCGGTGTCGAAGAGCTGATCGGCGCGGCGCGCCTGCGCCTTGCCAATGAGCGTGGCCTTGATGCTGCCGCCAAGATGAAGGTGCACACCAAGCTGGTGCCTGACCTGGAAAGGCTTTCCAATATCAGTCGCGACTACATCAGAGGCATCGTCGAGCAGTCGCTGCGGCGGCTGAAGACCGAGCGGCTCGATCTCGTGCAGTTCCACTGGTGGGACTATGCGCTGCCCGGCTACGTCGAAGCGATGGGCTGGCTCAACGAAATCCGCAGGGAAGGCAAGGTGCGCAACATCGGCACCACGAACTTCGACACGCCGCGGTTGGCCGAGATCCTGGCCGCCGGTGTGCCGCTGGTCAGCCAGCAATTGCAATACTCGGTGCTCGACCAGCGGCCAGCCAACAGCCTTGCAGCGCTCGCCAGCCGGCACGGCGTCAGTTTCCTCTGCTATGGTTCGGTGGCGGGCGGCTTCCTCAGCGAAAAATGGCTTGGCGCTGCCGAGCCGCAGACGCCGCTCGAAAACCGATCGCTGGTCAAATACAAGCTGATCATTGACGACTTTGGTGGCTGGGAGCTTTTCCAGGAGTTGCTTCGCACACTGAAGGCCGTCGCCGACCGCCACGGCGTCGATATCGCCACCATCGCCAGCGCCTGGGTGCTGGAGCAGCCGCAAGTGGCGGCCGTCATCGTCGGCGCCCGCAACCAGGCGCACGCCCTTGCCAATGCCAGAATCATGGACGTCGCGCTCGATGCCGACGACCGGGCGAGGATCGCTGCCGTGATCGCGCAAAGCCGTGGGCCGCTGGGCGACGTCTACACATTGGAACGCGACCGTCACGGCCGCCACGGCTCGATCATGCATTACAATTTGAATGCAGGCAGGAAATGAACGCGGCCATGGACGAAAAGGCCTCCTTGCTTTCCCGCGCCAGCGCCGAGGTGGTCGATCTCCACCGCTTCTTCGTCGACTGGTTCAATGCGGCGAGTGCGGACAATTCAGATTTCAGGCGCTTCGAACGCGTCATGGGCGAAGGCTTCTGCATGGTTGCGCCGGATGGCCAGGTCCTCGATCGTGACGCGGTGCTCGACCATGTCAGGGCAAGCCGCGCCACTTGTGACGGCGAGTTCACCATCTCGATCGAGGAAATCCGGGCCGGCTGGCAACAAGGCGACACGATCGTCGTCAGCTACATCGAAGCGCAGCAGCGCGCCGGCAAACATAGCCGCCGCCGCTCGAGTGCCGTTTTCACCACCAGTTCATCGGCGCCCAACGGCGTCGAATGGCGACATCTGCATGAAACCTGGCTGCAGATGCCGGAAGGCTGAACAGGCTCAAGACATCAATGAGAGTCGTGCAACGAAAGGGGAACAACAATGAAAAAGACCATACTTCAGATCACCACCGCGCTCGCACTGCTGACAGCGGCCGGCGCAGCGCAAGCCGCCGATTGCAAGATCACCGTCGGCCTCGTCATGGAACTGACAGGCCCGGCCGGCGAGTACGGCCAGGCCGGCGCCAAATCGGTCGAGATGGCCTTCCGCGACATCAACGATGCGGGCGGCGTCCGCGGCTGCGATCTCGCGACCGACACGCGCGACAGCCAGAGCCAGGGCAACATTGCGGTCGACGCCGCGACGCAGCTCGTGCAGGTCAAGAAGGTGCCGGTGATCATCGGCGGCATCATCTCCTCGGTGTCGATCCCGATCCTGACCTCGGTCACCGCTCCGGCCAAGATAGTCCAGGTGTCGCCTGCTTCCTCGTCGCCGACGCTGACGGCGCTCGGGCGCGACGGCAAGACCAACGGCATCTTCTTCCGCACCATCACATCTGATGCGCTGCAGGGTGTCGCTGCCGCCAAATATGCCATCGACAAAGGCTTCAAGAAGTTGTCGGTCATCCACGTCAACAACGACTTCGGCGTCAACATGGTGGCGGAATTTTCGCGCGCCTATAAGGCACTCGGCGGCACCATCGTCTCCGACACGCCCTACAATGAAAAGCAGTCGAGCTATGCCTCGGAAGTGACGGCGGCGATGGCTGGCGAGCCCGACGGGCTTTATCTCGTCAGCACGCCTGTCGACGGCGCAACCATCGCCCGCACCTGGATTTCGCAGGGTGGTGTCCAGAAATTCCTGCTCAATGACGGCATGAACAGCCCGGACTTCATCGAATCCGTTGGCGCGGATTACCTGAAGGATGCGTACGGCACTTCCTCCGGCACCAGTCCGACCGCATCGACCGATTATTTCACCAAGAACTACAAGGAATTTTCGGGCATCGAACCGTCGAACCCGGCGGCCGACCGATCGTATGATGCCGGCGCCATCGTCGGCTTGGCCATCGCCATTGCCGGCTCCGAGGATCCGGCCAAGATCAAGGACGCGATGTACAAGGCGGTCGACCCGGCCGGCACGCCGATCTATGCCGGCAAGGACGAGTTCGCCAAGGCGCTCGGCCTGATCAAGGATGGCAAGCCGATCCGCTACGAAGGCGTCATCGGCCCGGTTGCCTTCGACAAATACGGCGACATCACCGGCCCGTTCCGCCTCTGGAAGATCGTCGATGGCAAGGTGACGACCGACGGCGAAATGACCACGGATGACGTCAACGCCCTGCAGGCGAAGCTTCAGTAAGCCGCCTATGTCTTGTTCGGCATCGATCCCATTCCATTGAGGTTGATGCCGGACACTTGCATGTCCTGTTGCTGGTTAGGCCGGCCTGGAAACGACCACCGCACCAGCCGCCGGCATGATCCAGGGGCAGGCATAGTAATCGGCGATGCGATTTATGGTCCCGCCGGCGGCTTCGATCCGAACTGGATGGGCCGGCTTCCAACCGTTTTCGCCATGGTGGAGCACGAGCAGCACCGCCTGGCCATCGATCTCGCCAACCGCCATTTTCCAGGTCGTCGAGGCTCTTTCATATTCAACGAAGTAAGGTGATTCCGACAGCCTGCCCTTGAAGCAATCCGCGACACGCAATTGTGCGTCGGCGCTGGTCAACGCCCGTACCCCATCCCAGTCGCGGCGGTTGAACAGTTCGACATAGCGGCTGAGCAATTCCAGGAGTTCCGGATCGCGTTGGGGCTCCGAACGGACGATTGGCTCGCCTGACAAGGCGGCCAATTTCGAACGGCCACGGCTCAACGCAGCCTTGACGCCGCCCACAGTCGAGCCGACGAGGTCGGCGATCTCTTCCAGCGAATAGTCGAAGACGTCCTTGAGCAGGACGCAGGCGCGTTCTTTGGGCGGCAGGTGGATCACCAGCCGTTCGATCGCGCGATCCGCGCCCTGGCCCGCCGGCTCGACCGGCAGGATGATCTCGTCTTCGACGAAATTGGCCTCCGCATGCTGACCCACCTGCCGGCTTCGCAGAAAATCGATGCAGCGATTATGTGCAATGCGAAACAGCCAGGGGCGAAGAGCACTCGCATCGTCCAGCTTCTCGATCTTCCGATAGGCCTCGAACAGCGCCTCTTGCATCACGTCTTCGGCGTCGAGCGTTGAACCGGTCATGCGTGCACAGTAGCGGTGCAGCCGTCCACGCAAATGCGCGACTGTCTCCAGAAAGCCGGCGTAGCGGACGTCGAAAAGCCCGGTCGGGTCAAGTCTTGGCTGCATCTTCATGGCATACGGATCATAGCGGGACATAGGTCAACGCAATGACGCCGTTCTTGAAACGGTGGGTATCTATAAGCTCCAGTCTGACCAGGGACGGGTCGACATCCTGGAAAGCGCGTTTGCCATGGCCGACGCGGGTCGGCACGATCGAGAGCTGATACTCGTCGACAAGCCTGTTGGCGAGCAGCGTCTGGTCGAGATTGCTCACTCCGTACTTCAAAATGTTGCCGCCGGCCTGCTGCTTGATCCTGGCAATTTCGGCAGCGATGTCGCCTTCGATCAGCGACGCGTTCCAGCTCACTTCCTTGAGGCTGCGCGACGCGACGAGCTTCTTCAGCCCGTTCATGCGGTCCATGTACTTGCTGCCTTTGACCTGCGGCCAACGCGCCGAAAACATTTCGTAGGTGACGCGGCCGAGCAGGAAAAAATCCGCCTCGCCGGCCTTTTCATATGAATGCTCCTTCATCTCCTCGTCGAAGAAGTGACGCCCATTCCATTGGTGCTTCGATGACGCCGTCCAGCGAAATGAAGCTGCCCACGATCAATTTTCTCATCGCGTGTCTCCGGTTGCGCAACAGGCATCCCGTCGGATCCAAGAACCGGCGCAAACGAACCGGCCCGACGGATGACCACAGGATGCAGTGCCTAAGACGTTTCCGGTTCGACTTTGGATACGCGTGAGGACCGTTTGAGCTAATAAAGCGGCTTGGCCATGTGCCGGGGCGTCGGCCACTCCGTCGTAATCCCCGGCTGCACCGGCCGCTCGAGATAAGTCGAGAGCACGACGTAGCTTCGCGTCGAGGTGACGCCGGGTGTTTCGTAGAGGCGCGACAGCAGGCCCTCGAGCGCCCGCGTGTCCTCGGTGCGGACCTTGATCAGCATGCATGTGTCGCCGGCCACCGAATGGATCTCCTCGACTTCGGGGTGTTCGGAGATTGCCATCAGCTCCGGCGTCTTTCCCCACCCCTTGGTGTCGATATGGACGAAGGCAAGCAGCGGCTTGTGCACCGCCTTGGGATCGATGATGACCGCGGTGTTGCGGATGGCGCCGCTGCGCCGGAGGCGCTTGACGCGTTCATGGGCTGCCGGCGGTGAAGGCCGACGCGGTCGCCGAGCTCGGCATAGCTGATCGTGGCGTCGTCGACCAGAACGCCTAATATTTTTCGGTCGGTTGCATCGATATCGCGTGCGGCGGGCCTGTTCTGCGGAATGCCATCTGTTTCTTCATCCATATTAAAATTCCCGATTGATGCAGAATTTAATACGGCCATTATCGCCGTATGTCGAACACTGATCAAGTTGCCACATTTACGGCAAGGCCGCCTATCCCGGCGCTCGCTTACCTCCTCACCGGATGCATTGCCGTGATCGGCTCGAACTCGCTGGTGCTCGGTCCGATCGCACCGGCGGTGGCCGAGTCCTTCGGCACAAGCGTGCCGGCGGTTATGATCGCGTCCGCCGCGTTCGGGCTCGGTACGTCGGCGAGCGCCTTGTTCCTGGCGCGCTATATCGACCGGCTTGGTGCCCGCCGCATGCTGCAAGGAGCGTTGCTGCTGCTGGCGATTGCGCTTGTCGCCAGCGCCGCCGCGCCGACGGTGACGGCGCTGGTCGCGGCCCAGCTTCTCGCCGGCATCGCCGCCGGTGTCGCCATGCCGGCAATCTATGCCAGCTCCGCCGCGATTGCGCCGCCCGGCCGCGAAAGCGGCACCATAGGCGTCGTTCTGACCGGCTGGACGCTGAGCATGGTCGCCGGGGTTTCGCTGTCGGCCGTACTTGCCGACCTGGTGCATTGGCGCGCCGTTTTCGCGGCGGTCGCGGTGCTCGCAGCACTCGCATTGGCAAGCCTGGCGCTGACGTCGCTGAGCGATGTCAGGAAGAGCGGCCCGGCGCCGACGCCGCTGGGCGCCTTGAGCGTCCCTGGCATAGTGCCGCTTCTGGTTGCCTGCGCCGCCTTCATGACGGCGTTTTACGGCGTCTATGGCTATCTTGGCGATCACCTTCACAATGGCTTGGGACGGCCGGTCAGCGCCAACGGGCTGGCCGCGCTCGCTTATGGCGCCGGATTTGGTGCGGCGGCACTTCTTGACGGCGTCATCGACCGCCTGGGCGCGCGCCGTGTCATGCCGTTTGCCTACCTGCTCGTCGCGGCCGTCTATGTCGCGATTGCCGCGGCGAGCAGTAGTTTCCATCTGACTATAGCGATGATAGCCGTCTGGGGCCTTGCCAATCATTTCGGGCTGAACGTCCTGGTGATGCGCCTGTCGGCGCTCGATCCTGCGCGGCGCGGCACGATCATGGGCTTGAACAGCGCGGTGACCTATCTCGCGGTGTTCGTCGGCACCACGGCGTTCGGACCGGTTTATTCCACGTTCGGTTTTGCCACATCGGCGGTGGTTGCAGCCTTGCTCATGCTGATCGCTGCTGCGGCGGCGGCGTGGCGTTCGCCGAGGCTATAGCGCAGCAAGGCTTGCGTCTCGGTCCGGTCCTTCGATAGATGCTTGGTGGATGGACAGTACAACGCTTGAGACAACCGCCGATCCCTTGCCGCACGAGCTGGCTTTTCTCGGAGAGCGGCTTGCGGCGTTCAACGACAGTGATGTCGGCGCCTCCTGCAGGAAGGCATTGGCCGTGTTCGTGCGCGATGAGCACGGCGCTATTGTCGCCGGCATCTCGGGATACACCGCCTGGGGCTGGCTCTATGTGCAATGGCTCTGGGTCGATGCAAGACTGCGCGGCCAGCGCATGGCCGGCAGGATGCTCGAAGCGGCCGAGCAGGAGGCGATCGCACGCGGCTGTCGCGGCGCCTGGATCGACACGTTCAACCCAAGGGCAGCCAAGGCCTATGAGCGCCAGGGCTATCAGCGCTTCGGCGTGCTTGCCGATTTTCCCGTCGGCCGCAGCCGCATCTTCCTGCAGAAGAGGCTGAAGCCTGACTAGCCGGCAAGGCGTCCGCCGCGCATCGGCTGGGGCACGCCGGTCGTACTGGGGAAGCTGATCGGCAAGCCTCTGAGCACGCGCACTGCCAGGAACGCAAAACACTCCGCCTCCACCGCATCGCCCTTCCAGCCAAGCGCCTCGGCCGGAACCGCTTCGACGCCAGCGCGGCTGGCAAGCATGGCCATGATCGTTGGGTTGTGTCGACCGCCACCGCTGACCACCAGCCGCTTCGGCCGGCGCGGCAGAAGATCGAGCGCCTTGCCGACGGCGGCCGCGGTGAAGGCCGTCAGCAGGGCTGCGCCATCCTCGGCGTTCATTCCGTCCGCCATCGAGGCGCCGAAATCGAAACGGTCCAGCGATTTCGGATAGGGTTTGGTCAAATACGGATGCCGCAGGAGCTTGGCCAGCTGTGCCTCGTCGACCGTGCCGGCGCGGGCAAGGGCGCCGTCGCGGTCCATTTCGCCGAGCCCCTTCGATTTGATGAAATCGTTCAGCGGTGCGTTGGCGGGCCCGGTGTCGAAGGCAACAACATTGTCCGTGCCGTCCCACCAGGTGATGTTGGCGACGCCGCCGAGATTGAGCACCGCCGTGTCGCCGGTGGCGTCGGCTTCGCGCAGCAGCGCGGCGTGATAGGCGGCCGACAGCGGCGCGCCCTGGCCGCCGGCGCGCATGTCGGCCGAGCGGAAGTCATAGGCGACTTTGGTGCCCAAGATGGCATGCATCAGCTCGCCGTCGCCAAGTTGGCGGGTCTGGCCCAGTCGGCCCACTTGCGGGGCACGGTGCAGCACGGTCTGGCCATGGAAGCCGACGACGCCGATATCGGCCATGGTCAGACCGTGACTTTCGACAAGATCCTTGACCGCGGCGGATTGGGCGCGCGTCAGCGCCTCCTCTGCCTCACGAAAAATCGCCGGTTCCGGTCCGGTGAAATTCCAGATCCTGGCCTGGCGCAACGTCTCCTCCAACAGACTGCGGATCGACCTGGGGTAAGGCGCCAGCGTGTAGGTACCGAAATCCACGATCCGTTCGCCGTCGGTCTTGATCAGCGCGACGTCGATATTGCCGTCCAGCACGGTGCCGGTCATCAGGCCGACGGCCCACATGGGTTCGCCATTTTTCGCAATCATGGTTGTCAGGCTCCGTTGACGAGATCGCCGACCGCTTGGCGAAGCGCTGCGATCCCGCTGTTGAAATGACGTGTCGGATGGATCCGATTGGTGAGCAAGGTCCAAGCTCTGCCTTTGTCGAAGTCGACCCACAGCCCGACACCGGTAAAGCCGGTATGCCCGATGGTTTCGGGGCTGCATAACCGGCCGCCGGACCAGCCTTCGTGGGGTCGCTCCCAGCCATGGGTGCGGGTTGCCGACAAGGGCGTGCGCATTAGCGCGATCGAACGCTGCGACGCGCCGGTCCCGTCCAGCAGCCCTTGCGCAAAGTCGAGCACCGAAGCCGCCGTTCCAAACAGGCCGGCGTGACCGGCACCTTGCAAGGCCGAGCAATTGTCGTCGTGGACTTCGCCGCAGAGCACGCGATGGCGCCATGTGCAGTCTTCGGTCGCCGCCGCTTGATCCGGTTCGGCGGAGAACGCGAAGCCCGGACCGGGATCTATGTCGCGAATGGTCTTGCCAGACAGGCGCTCCAGGACGAAGCCGAGCAGGATGAAGTTGATATCGGAATAGACCGGCTCGCCAGCCTGCCATTCGCGCTGCAGGATGAAGGCGCGCAGCAGCTCGGGGTCACGCCCATAGGTGTAGATTGGCGCGACGGCGGGAAACGGTGTCTGATGGCCGAGACACTGGCGAAACGTTACGTTCCGCTCCCAGGCTTTTTCGTCATATTGGCGAAGGTCGGGCAGGGCGGAAATCAGCGGCGCGTCGAGGTCGATGACGCCTTCTTCCGCCAGTGCCAGGATACGCGACGTGGTGAAGATGACTTTGGTCAGGGATGCCAGGTCGAACCATGTCCCGACATGCATCGGCCGTATCTTGGGCACGACTTGGGCTGAGCCGATTGCCCGGACGATGCGTTCGCCGTCCCCGTCAACTATGCCGAGCACGCCGCCCGGAATGCGCGATGCGGCCACGGCCGCTTCGAGCGGGGCGAATGCGCGGGAGAAGAGATCATGGTCGATCAACTACGCCTCCGTTTGGAAGGCAGCGATGGGGCTGTCCCTCCGGCCTTTCGTATCCTTTGGCGACAATCATCACGCTTCCACCCGTGCTCTATGATCCGGCCCGAATTGCTGCCAATTGGCCGGGCTCGGCTCAAACCCCAGCGGACGCACGAGCGAGGGGACCTGGCGCGTGTCCAGCTCGAAACGTTCATGCCGCCGGTCTATAGTAGGAACGGCCGCGATAAGCTGTTTGGTATAGGAGTGCTTCGGCTCCGAGAGCACCGATCTGGCATCGCCGATCTCGACAATCTGGCCGGCATAGATGACCGCGATGCGATGGGCGATCCGCTCGACGACAGCCATGTCATGCGAGATGAACAGATAGGCCAGCCCGAATTCACGCTGCAGCTCGATCAAAAGCTTCAACACCCTGGCCTGCACCGACACATCGAGCGCCGAAACCGCTTCGTCGAGGACGATAACCGAAGGATTGAGCATCAGCGCGCGAGCGATGCACAGGCGTTGCCGCTGGCCGCCGGAGAATTCGTGCGGATAGCGCTGCAGGCTGTTTTCCGGAAGGCCGACGCGTTTCAGCAGCGCAGCCATTTTCGCCCGCGTTTCAGCAGTTATCCGTCCGCCGGTAGCGATCACCGGCTCCGCGAGGAGGTTTTCGACGGTGAGTCTGGGATTAAGCGAGCCATAGGGATTCTGGAACACCATCTGCACGGGAAGGGCGCTCTGCCCGGCGGCGGCCTTGCGCACGCTGGCCGAGATTGTGCCGCGCGTCGAGCGCACCAGCCCCAGAATCGCGCGGGCGGTGGTGGACTTTCCGGAACCGCTCTCGCCGACGACCGCCAATGTCTCGCCCGGCATTAGCTCGAAATCCACACCGTCCACCGCGTGCACGGCACCACTGGCGCGGCTGAAAAACCCACCCTTGACCGGAAATCGCACTACGAGGCCATCGACCTTCAGCGCCGGCTCGGCAGCTTTTTGCGTTTCGCGTTGCGCGTCCCTGCGTGTCGCGCTGCCGCCGGCGAAATGCGGAACCGCATGTAGTAGATGCCGCGTATAGGGATGCTGCGGATCGTCCAATATCTGGTTCAATGCGCCCTGCTCGACAGCTTCTCCGCCTTGCATCACCATCACCTTGTCGGCGATGCCTGCAACCAGACCGATGTCGTGGGTGATGAAGATCATCGACATCCCGGTTTCCTGCTTCAACTCGGCGAGCAGCGCCATGATCTGCGCCTGCACCGTAACATCCAGCGCCGTCGTTGGCTCGTCGGCAATGAGCAGGCGCGGGTTGCACGCAATCGCCATGGCGATCATCACCCGCTGCAGCATGCCGCCCGACAGCTGGTTGGGCGTGTATTTCAGCCGCCTCGCTGCGTCGGGAATACGGACGCGGTCGAGCGCGTCCTTGGCTGCCGCCGTTGCTTGTCGTCCGGTCAGGCCGCGATGCAGGCGAAACGATTCCTCGATCTGCCAGCCAATGGTCAGCACCGGATTGAGCGAGGTCATCGGCTCCTGGAAGATCATGCCGATTTCGCCCCCGCGGATCTTCGTCAATTGCGGCTCGGCTGCGGCTGTCAGGTCGAAGGTGCTGCCGTCGGCCCGCCTCAGCATGATCGACCCGCCGGTGATGCGGCCGCCGCCATAATCGACAAGGCGATTGATCGACAGCGCCGTAACCGATTTGCCCGAGCCGCTTTCGCCGACGATGGCCAGCGTTTCGCCGTCGGCGAGATCGAAGCTGACGCCGCGCACGACCTCATTGGCTTGCGGGTTGCGGCCGAAGCCGACGCGCAATCCGCTGACGGACAGCAGCGGGATCATGCGATCGATCTCCGCATCTTCGGGTCGAGGACATCGCGCAACGCATCGCCGAGCAGGTTGAAACCGAGGATGCCGATCATGATCGCCACGCCCGGGAAGATCATCAGCCAGGGAGCTGTCTCCATCAGATTGCGGCTGTCGCTCAGCATCAGGCCGAGCGACGCGGCGGGCGGCTGCGTGCCGAGCCCGAGGAAGCTTAAGCCGGCTTCGGTCAGCAGTGCCCAGGCCAGCGCCAGCGTCACCTGAACCGTCAGCGGCGCCACCAGATTGAGCAGCAGATGCCGTGTTACGATATAGCCCGCACTGCTGCCGAACGTGCGGGCCGCGTCGACGAACTCGCGCGCCTTGAGCGACAGAGCCGGACCTCGCACGACGCGCGTGAAGATCGGTGTGTAGACGATGGCGATGGCAATGACGCTGGTCGAGGTTCCCGGTCCCGCAACCGCGACGATCAACAGCGCCAGCAGGATCGCCGGGAACGCCAGCACAACGTCCATGATGCGCATCACCAGGCCGTCCCAGCGGCGCCCGAACCAGGCTGCCGCCAGCCCGAGCACGGTGCCGGCCAGTGTCGCGACGGCGACCGAAAAGAAGGCCACGATGAAGGACTGGCCGATCCCGGTCATCAGCCGACTTGCGACATCGCGGCCGAACAGGTCCGTGCCCATCCAGTAGGTGCCGTCAGGCGCATGCAGTCGCTCGACCCGGTGCTGCGTCAGCGGATTGTGCGGCGTCAGCCCCAGCATGCCAAGCACGGCAAGCAGCAGATAAAGCGCAACGATCGCACCGCCGATGCGGCCGCTGGGATGCGCAAATATAGCCCGCAATGTCGCCATCAGTGCTCGCTTAGCCGGATACGCGGGTCGAGCGCGACATAGGCAAGGTCGACGAGGAGATTGACGATCATGAAGTTGAAGGCGATGAACAGCACGCTCCCCTGCACCAGCGCGTAGTCGCGCTGCAGGATGGCATCCAGCACCATGCGGCCGAGACCGGGCAGCGCATAAATCTGCTCGACGATGACAGCTCCGCCCAGGAGGTAGCCGAACTCTATGCCGCTCAGCGTCACGACCGGGATGAGCGCGTTGGGCAAGGCATGCCGCCAGATGACGCCGCGCGCCGAAACGCCCTTGCTGCGCGCCGTCCTGACATAGTCGTCGCTGAGCACATCGAGCATCGCCGAACGCGATATGCGGGTCACCGAAGCCGCGAAGGCAAATCCAAGCGTGACCGCAGGCAGCAACAGCTGGCCGAGATTGCGCAGCGGATCCTGCCACAGCGGCGAAAACTCGCCCATCGCCGGCAAAACGCCAAACCCCGCCGACAGTGTGTAGATGATCAGCAGGGCAAGGACGAAGTTCGGCGTCGACTGCCCGATCATTGCGACAACGCGCACGCCGAGGTCGGACAGCTTTTCGTTATGGGTGGCGGCAAAGATCCCCGCCGGCATACCGACAAGCAGGGCGATGACCATCGACAGCAGGGCGAGTTCCAACGTTAGCGGGAAACGCTCGAGGATGACGTCGAGCACCGGCCTGCCATAGGTGGACGAAATGCCGAGATTACCTTGGAAAAGACCAAGCAGCCAGCGCCAGTATTGGATGAACCAGGGCTGGTCGATGCCGAAATAAGCTGCAAGCGCATCGCGCTGCTGCGGCGTCAGCAGGCCGGCTTCGGTCCCCAGCATTGCCGTGATCGAATCGCCCGGAACCATCCGGATCGCCAGGAACACCACGATGGACACGCCAAGCAGGACGAGAGGGAAGGTCGCGAGTCGCCGCATCAGATAGTTCACGCGAAGAATATCCTCTCGTCCGGCATCAAAGCAGCTACTGGATCGTCACCTTGGCGAGGCTGAACAGCGAGCCTGTCGGCACCGGTTCGAATCCTGCGATATTCTTCTGCTGTGCCGTGTAGCTGTAGGACGTGTAGAGCCAGATCCAGGGCGACATCTCAGTGATGTGCTTCTCGAAGTCGGCGAAGATCGCTTTGCGCGCTGCCGGGTCGGTCTCGGTGCGGCCCTTCTGCATAAGACTGTCCAGCGTGTCGTCGATATAGTTCGCCACCTTCTGCAGATTGCCCGTCTTGGTCCAGTAGCGGTTGTACATAGTGTAGGGATCGGCCCTGCCGCCGTTCAGCGCGACGGCCATGTCGAAATCGCCCTTCAGCCAGGCGTCGACATAGACGTTGAGCTCCATCATCTTGATGTCGAGCTTGACGCCGATTTCTGCGAGTTGCGATTGGATGACCTGGGCTTCCGCCGCTGCCGTCGGCGGCTCGCCGGTGGCGCCGATCACGGTCGCCGAAAAGCCGTCGGCATAGCCGGCTTCGGCCATCAACTGCTTGGCCTTCTCAATGTCGCGCTTATAGCAGAACAACTGCTTCGGATCGGTCGCCAGTGCCGGGATGGTCAGCGGGCCGGTGACCTTGCCTTCGCCGAGCGAGGCGGTGTCCAGCACTTCCTGCCGGTCGATGGCGCAGGAAATCGCCTGACGCACCTTGAGTTCGGTCATCGGCTTGCGGGAGGGATTGAGCTGCAGCACGTGATAGGCAAGCACCGGCTCACGGTTCAACTGCAGGCTGGCTTCCTTGGGCACCAGCGTGGCGACAAGCGGATCGTTGAGCAGGGCAAAATCGATCTGCTTGGTGCGCATCGCCGCTAGGATCGCCGTCTCGTCCGGCAGCACGCTGATTTCGATGCCGTCGACGCCGGTCGCGCCGCCTGCCCAGTCCTTGTTGGCGACAAGCACTTCCTTGGAATTCGGATCCCATTTTTCGAGCTTGAACGGACCCGAGCCGATCGTTGTCGTGCCGATCGAGCCGGCCGCGATTTCGCTTGCCGGGACGATCGCCGCATTGACGTCGCTCATCGCCGTCAGGATCGGCACGTCCGGCTGCGAGAGGTGGAACACGACGGTGGCGGGATCGGGCGTGTCGATGCTGGCGATCGAGAGAAAGTTGGCGCGCGCCGCAGCACCCGTCTTCTCGTCAAGTATGCGCTCGAACGATGCCTTGACGTCGGCCGAGGTCACGGCGGCGCCGTTCTGGAATTTTGCTTTCGGATTGAGCTTGAAGCTCAGCTCCTTGCCGTCCGGCGAGAACTGCCATGAATCGGCAATCGCGGGCGTGATTTGCAGGTTTGCGTCGAGCCGCACCAGCGGTTCGTAGATCAGCTCCAGCAGCCGCAGTGAGGAGAATGCCGTCTGCTTGTGCGGATCAAGACCGGTGGCGTCCTGCGACCACGCCATATGCAGCGTCGCCGCACTCGCCTGCACCGGTAGCGCGGCGATGGCAACCATTGCCGCGAGCGTCATGCCGGAAAGCAGTTTCTTGCCAATGTGCCGTACCATTGTCGTTCTCCCATTATTGTTAAACCAGATGCCTTGCAGTTCCCCGGACCGCTTCAAAGGGACACACGCCCCGGAACATGGGCCCAGTATCCATGCGGTCTTACACCGTCTTTTCGCCTATCGCCTTGCGCAGGAAACCTCCCGCGTTGGCAAGCGCCTTACGTGCTTCTTCGACACCCATGCCGGTGATCGTCACCAGGATTGCCAGTTTTACATCATTGCCGGTCTGGTCGAGTGCCTGTCGTGCCTGCTGTGCCGCGCAGCCGGTCGTCTGCATCACGATCCTGACCGCCCTTGCTACAAGCTTCTTGTTGCTTGGATTGAGGTCAACCATCAGGTTCTGATAGCTCTTGCCGATGCGGATCATGCTGGCGGTGGACAGCATATTGAGCACCAGCTTTTGCGCGGTTCCCGATTTCAGCCGGGTCGAGCCGGTGAGGACCTCCGGGCCAACCACCGGAGAGATGCCAATATCGGCAATGCCGGCAATGGTCGATCGAGGATTGCAGGACAACGCCACGGTGGTAGCTCCCACTTCCTTGGCATAGGTCAGGCCGCCGATGACATAAGGTGTGCGTCCGCTGACCGCGATGCCGACCACCACGTCGCCAGCGGTCAGCTTGATGTCCTGCAGCGCCTTTATTCCCTGTTTCGGATCGTCCTCGGCGCCTTCCGCAGAGTGCACCAGCGCGTCGACGCCGCCAGCGATCAGGCCCACCACCATGTCCTCGGGTACGCCGAAGGTCGGCGGACATTCCGAGGCGTCGAGGACGCCGAGCCGGCCGCTGGTGCCAGCCCCCATATAGACAAGGCGTGCACCGTTCTGGAACGCGCTCACGATCCGGTCCACGGCCGCAGCAATATCGGGAATGACCTTCTCGACGGCTGCCGCAACGCCTTTGTCCTCGTCATTGATCTTGCGCAGCACCTCGAGGGTCGGCAACAGATCGATGTCCATGGTTTTCGGGTTCCGGTCCTCGGAAACCAGCCGCTCCAGCTCCGACATCAACCCTTGTTCGACCACTTCGCTTACTTTCAAGTGCGACTGCGAGCAGGACTGTGATGCCCGCGGCAAGCGGCGTCCAGTGCCTGCACCTGGCCGTCGGCTCCGTACCGGCTGCGCCGGTTCTGTTTCGTTAACTTTTTAGAATTCGATATTCCCTCTGTCAACGGAAAGTAGGAATATTATATTCCTTGCCGAAGGCCATCACTGGCGGCAGAGGGATTTTCTGGCCAGGATTATGGCTCCCGAAACCGCATCGCCGTCGGCCGGCTTCAGCCGTCGGCGGACGTCGGGAGCGAGCCATGGCTCAAGCGGGCTGGACAACCCTCCGAGCAACGTAACCCGCGGCGCGCCTTTTTCGAACAGCACCCGCACGAAGGTGTCGATCTGCTCGGCAGCGCCTTGCACGATCCGCCGACCGGCCGGATCGCCCTGGTCGGCATGGCGGATCACCATCGGCGCCATGGCGGCATAGTCCGTCGCGCTGGCGCGGTCCATCCAGGCCACCGCCTCGAACGGATCGTCCTTGAAGCGCTGCATCACCTCGGCCAGCAGCGCCGTCCGCTCATGCCGGCCGTCATGGGCTCGCAAGGCAAGCTGCACTGCCTTCAGTCCAAGATCGGCGCCGCTGCCCTCGTCGGAAATCGGAAAACCGTAGCCGCCGACGCGCAGGTCGCGCCCTTCGACAAAGCCGAGCCCGATCGAACCGGTCCCGGCTATGACGATGGCGCCGTCTTGACCCGAATGCGCGCCAAGGCAAGCCGCGACGCCGTCGCTGACGAAGTCGATGCTCGCAAAGGGTTGTTCGATGCCATGAAACGCCTCGAGCGCACCCTTACGGCCGATGCCGGCAACACCGATACCCGCGCGGATCCTGGCGATTTCCGCCGCCGCGAACCCTGCCTCTTCGATCGCCGCGCCAAAGGCTTTGGCAATCGAGGCCCAGGCCACCTCTATACCGAGTCGCGTTGTCGCCGGGCCCGACAGGCCTTGCCCGAGCACGGTTCCTGTCTCGTCTTCGATACGCGCCCGGCAGCCGGTTCCGCCGCCATCGACGCCCAGGAAATAATGCGGAGACGCCCCACCGGCACTCATTGCCTTATTCGTTCGATCTGGGCGCCGCACAGCCGGAGCTTGCGGTCCAACTGCTCGTACCCGCGGTCGAGATGATAGACGCGATTGATCGTCGTCTCGCCCTCCGACACCAGCGCTGCCAGCACCAGCGAGACGGAGGCGCGCAGGTCGGTCGCCATCACTTGCGCGCCCTTCAGCTTCTCGCCTCCGCGCACCAGCGCCATGGTGCCTTGCAGCTTGATATTGGCGCCGAGCCGCATCAGTTCAGGCACATGCATGAAGCGGTTCTCGAAGATCGTCTCGCGCAACAGCGAAGCGCCCTCGGCACAGCACATCAACGCCATGAACTGCGCCTGGAGACGGTCGGAAAGCCCGGATAGGGCTCCGTCGTCACGTCGACCGCCTTGAGCGGCCCGTCTCTCGATACGATCAGCCCGCGGTCGCCCGGCCATATTTTCACACCGGCTGCTTCGAGCAGCTGGACGACGGATGCCATGTGCTCGAGCCGCGCGTGGGTCAGCTCGAGCTGACCGCCGGTGATGGCCGCTGCGACGGCATAGGTGCCGGCCTCTATCCGGTCCGGGATGATGTCGTGCGTGGCGGCGCGCCAGTCTGTGCTGCCCCCGATCAGGATGCGGTGCGTGCCGGCGCCCTCGATCCGCGCGCCCATGTCGTTCAGGCAGGCGGCAAGATCGGCCACCTCCGGCTCGCGGGCCGCGTTGAGGATCTCGGTCTCGCCGTTTGCCGTCGTCGCCGCCATCATCGCCGTTTCGGTCGCGCCGACCGACGGCGAGCTCAAAACGATGCGCGCGCCTTTCAGTCCGCCCGGCGCAGACGCGACGATCAGTCCGTTTTCGATCGCGATATCGGCGCCAAGTGCGGCAAGTGCGGCGACATGCATGTCGACCGGCCGTGCGCCGATCGCGCAGCCGCCAGGCAGCGAGACCCGGGCATGGCCGAAGCGGGCAAGCAGTGGACCGAGAACCAGCACCGTCGCGCGCATGCGCCTGACGGTATCGTAGCTTGTCTCCCTGGAAGCGGCAGCACTGGTATCGATTGTGGCGGCATGCTCCGATCTGGTGACTTCGGCCCCATGAAGGCCGACGACGCCAAGCATGTTGTCGACATCCGTCACCTCAGGCAGGTTGGTCAGCTGCAGCGGATAGGGGCTGAGCAACGCCGCCGCTATTTGCGGCAAGGCCGCGTTCTTTGCGCCGGAGATCGTCACCGCGCCCTCAAGCCTGTGCCCGCCGACGATCCGCAATTTGTCCATGGCTCTGACCTAATCCCGAGCTGTCGGCGAGTCTACGATCTTTCATGTCCGAATCGTCGACATGCCCGAAGGCTGGGCCGCAACCGCACCAGTCGAGATTTGATGGTTCATTCTTGGCTGTCAATCAGAGACGGAATAATTTATTCCTTGGCTTGGCATTGTCGATGACAGGCAATGGAGGAACGCATGTCCGTCCTGAAGAAGATCGAGGCCAAGCTCGAAGTCATGGCGCCCGGCGACCGCGAGATCGGTCGGTATATCGTCGATAATCCCGACCAGATGCTCCGCCTGTCGACGGCGGCGCTTGCCGCCGAGATCGGCCGCAGCCAGTCGAGCGTCGTCAAGTTCAGCCAGAAGCTCGGCTATTCCAGCTATCAGGAGCTTAAGCTCGCCGTCAGTGAGGCCAAGTCGCAGGAATGGCACGTGCCGGCCGGCATGATCCACGGTTCGATCGAGGTCGACGACAGCTATCTGGTCATCTTGCGCAAGCTGATCGGCAGCAAGCTCTTGTCGATGCAACAGACCGTCGCGGCCAACACCGAGCAGGAAATCGGCAAGGCCCTCGAAGCGTTGAACGGTGCGCGCCGCATTCATTTGGCCGGCGTCGGCGCATCCTCGCTGGTGGCGCGCGATTTTTCCTACAAGCTGATGAAGCTCGGCCGCAACGTGCTGCACGACAGCGACAGCCATGTGCAAATGGCCAATGTCTCGACGCTTGGACGAGGTGACGTGCTGTTCGCGCTCTCCTATTCCGGGGCGAGCATCGAAACCCTGCGGATAGCTGAACTTGCCCGCAAACGTGGCACCACCGTTATCGCCGTCACCGGACTTCGCGACAATCCGCTGAGCCGGGTTGCCGACATTCGCCTGCACACGATCGCCGATGAAGAGCGCGCGCGCTCGTCATCGATAACTGCGCGTGATGCACAACTGACGCTGACCGACCTGCTGTTCATCCTGCTCGTGCAGAAGCAGCCTGACGCCAACGAATACGTCCACAACAGCGAATTGGCCGTCTCGGTGCTGAAGGCTTAGCGCTCTTCGCCGTCTCGCGTTAAGGCCTCAGTTCCTCCCTGGCGCTCCACGCCGACAAGAGCAACTTTCGTCCTCCTTGGTGAAATAGCTTTCTTCAATGTGCTCGCCCGCTTTCCTCGTCCGGCTGGCAGGGAGTCGCGGGAGCGCCGATTGATCAAATGCCGCCGGTCGAAACAAATGTTGACAATATCATCTGTTGTTGCGAAAGCGTTCAGCCTCGAATTTGACGGCCGGGTGAGACAATGGACGACCTTGGAGCACAGGAACAAGCGGTTCTCGACCTCATTGCCGCGAACCCATTCGCCGGCCAGCAGGACATAGCAACGGTGCTCGGCATCGCCCGCTCGACGGTTGCGGCCCACATCGTGCAACTCGTCAACAAGGGATACATTCTCGGCCGTGGTTACGTCTTGCCGACGTCCAAGCGCATGGTCTGCGTCGGCGGCGCGGTGCTCGACCGCAAATACCACGCCAAGAAGGATCTGATTTTCGAGACGTCGAACCCGGTCGACGGCTATCGCAGCTTCGGCGGGGTTGCCCGCAACGTCGCCGAAAACCTTGCCCGCCTCGGCGTCGACATAAGCTTCGTCTCGATCGTCGGCGACGATGAAACCGGCCGCTCACTGGTGCGGCATCTGCGCGACCTCGGCGCCGATGTCAGCCAGGTCATCACCACCACGGAACGGCCGACGGCGGAATACGCGGCCATCCTCGACCGCAACAACGACCTCGTGCTCGGCATTGCCGACATGGAGATCTTCGATCTGTTTTCGTCGTCCTATCTCGACCGCTTCTGGCCGCATCTGGCTTCGGCGACATGGGTGTTCATCGACTGCAATCTGCCGGCCGCGACCCTCGCGGCACTGATGTCGCGCAAGCAGGGTGCGCGCTTCAAGCTCGCAGTCGACACGGTATCGGCGCCGAAATCAGCGCGCCTGCCGAAGGACCTGACCGGCATCGATCTTCTGTTCACCAATCATGACGAGGCCAATACGATGCTCGGCATGACGGATGCCGACAGGCGGCTGACGCCGGAGGAAGCAGCGGCAGCGCTGCGCGCGGCCGGCGCCGGCGAGGTGATCGTGACCGTGGGCGCGCATGGATTTGCCGTTGCGACCGAGAGCGGTGTGACGACCATGCACTCCGTCCCGGCGCAGCCCGTCGATATCACCGGCGCCGGTGACGCGATGATCGCCGGCACACTGTACAAGGTGCTTTCGGGTGAGCCGGTCGCTCATGCCGTGCGCACCGGCGCGCTGCTTGCCACACTGACCACCGAGAGCGAATCCAGCGTCCATCCCGATCTGTCGCCGCGCTTCCTTGCCGCCGGCACGTACCGCATTCCTGCCTGAAAGCGAGATGATATGAAACCTTTCCTTGTCCACCTGAACGATGAAGTCGCTGCTGCGCTTGATGAAGGCCGCGCGGTGGTGGCATTGGAATCAACGATTATCACCCACGGCATGCCATATCCGGCCAATCTGGAAACTGCCCGTGGTGTCGAGACCGTAGTGCGTGAAAACGGCGCCGTGCCCGCCACGATCGCAGTGGTCGCCGGCAAGATCAAGGTTGGCCTCGACGACCGTGAACTGGAAGAGCTGGCAGCGGCAAAGGGCGTGGTCAAGGCTTCCGGGCGCGATCTCGCCGCCATCATGGTGCGCGGCGGCTCGGCCGGAACCACCGTCTCGGCGACGATGCGGATCGCCGCTTTAGCCGGGATCGGCATTTTTGCGACCGGCGGCGTGGGCGGCGTGCATCGCGGCGCCGAAGCCACTTTCGATATCTCCGCCGACCTGACCGAACTCGGCCAAACCGGCACGACCGTCGTCTGCGCCGGAGTTAAGTCGATCCTCGATATTGCGAAGACGCTGGAATATCTGGAAACTCAGCGCGTGCCGGTGATCGCCTATGGGAGCGATGATTTTCCGGCTTTCTACACCCGCTCCAGCGGGCTCAAGGCCGATCATCGCCTCGACACGCCCGACGAGATCGCGCGAGCCATGCTGCTGCATGACGAGATGGAATCCGGCACCGGCATTCTCGTCGCCAACCCTATCCCCGAAGCGGACGCGCTCGATCCGGCGTTCATCGACGGCACGATCGCAGCGGCCGTGGCTGAGGCCGAGAAGCGCGGCATCGGGCGCAAGGAACTAACGCCGTTTCTGCTCGCACGCATCAATGAGCTTTCGCAAGGCCGCAGCCTGAAGGCCAACATCGCGCTGGTCCGCAACAACGCCGCGCTTGCTGCCCGCATCGCGGTTGCGCACGCGGAATTGAAGGGCGCGACCAGATAGAGACAGCACCCGGCCAGCGCTACCGGCCTTCGATTTCAGCCCGGCGCGAGGTCGAAGATGCGCCCGGCATTGAGGATGTTGTTCGGGTCGAAGGCTGCTTTCAGGCGGCGCATGGCCGCGATCTCGGCGTCGCTGCGCACAAGGTGCAGCCATTCCTTCTTGTCGAGGCCGATGCCATGTTCGGCCGAAACGCCACCGCCGGCGGTGGCAACACCGCGGTACACGATGCCGTATGCGGCCGCCGGATCCGCGGTGCGGACCTGATAATGCAGATTGCCATCGCCGAGATGGCCGAAGACGTAGATGTCGGCGCCAGGGTCGACGGCCCTGATGGCGGCTTCTGTTTCGCCCAGGAAAGTCGCCATTCTCGCCAGTGGGATGCTGATATCGACGCCGATCAGGCCTGCCATCGAAAACAGGAAACGGTTGGCCTCTTCTCGCACCGCCCAGAGCGCCCGGAATTCGCGCGGCGATTGCGAGACGACCACGTCGTCGATCACGCCATCTTCAACCGCCTGCATCAGCACCGCGGCAAAACGTTCGCCGTCGCGGTCGGGCTCGCTGCCCTGTATCTCGGCAAGCACATAGACGGGCGAGCCGGCGGGCAGCGGCGCCGGCGCCTCCATGCCGGCGATCATGGCGCCATAGAGCGGTGCGAAATTCACCTCATAGGCCGATAGCAAGGGCCCGAGCTTCCGCCTGAGCAGCGCAAGCAACGTGATCGCCGCGTCGAGCGAAGCAAGCGCGCAAAAGGCGTTGATCTCGGTGGCCGGCTTCGGATGCAGCCGCAGGCATGCGCGCGTGACCACGCCGAGCGTGCCTTCGCTGCCGATGAACAATTGGCTGAGGTCGTAGCCGGAGTTGTCCTTCGCCAAACCCTTGAGCGAGGTCAGAATACTGCCGTCGGCAAGCACCGCTTCCAGCCCAAGCACCTGCGCCCGGTACATGCCGTAGCGCAGCACACGGATGCCGCCGGCATTGGTGGCGACATTGCCACCGACGGTGGCCGTGCCGCGCGCTCCGATGTCGACGCCGAACAGCAAGCCGGCCGCATCGGCGGCTTCCTGCACCGCTTGCAGCGGCGCGCCGGCCTCGGCGATGATGGTCGCCGCCTCGCGGTCGAGGGCTTCAACGGAAGTCATGCGCTCCAGCGACAGCACAGCTTCGCCGGGTTGGATGCGAGCGCCGCCGGCAAGCCCGGTCCGGCCACCCTGGATCACAAGCCTCTGCCCCGCCTCATTGCACAGGCGCAGTATGTCCGACACCTCGCCGGCAGTGCGCGGTCGCAGCACGACCTCCGGCCGCGCACCGGTCTTGCCGTCGGGGTCTTCCCTGTAACGCGGCCCGGCCTCATCTGCCGAGACGATCGCCGGCCGATCCAGCCGACCCTCAAGTCGCGACAGAAGCTCGGCGGTTCGTGAGGAGAGGGCGCTCACGGATGCTATTGGCGCGCAGATATCGATGCAGCGCACGCGAAGACCGGCGAGGATTGCAGGCGCGGCTTGACGCGAATTTCGCTGGAAAGAAAACATGCGGAAAACCCGCCAAAAATGCAGTCGGTTGCTGTCGCCATGCACCGCTCCTGTAACAGGTCGACCATTGGCGCGGACCGCGTTTTGTCAAACTGTGGCAGTTGGTGGGTGGCTCGACACCTGCGCTTCGGCGCGGACCAGCTTGATATCGGCGGTCGCCGCCCATGCTCCGATATCCGCACGGCGCAAGGCCGCAGCCATCATGTCCGGAAACAGATCCGGCGTGCAGGCGAAGACGGGAATACCAAGGGCTGCTACCGAGCCTGCCATTGTGGGATCGTAGCCGGGCCGGCCTTGATCGGTCAGCGCCAGAAGCACGACGACATTTACGCCGGATCGAACCAGCGCTGCCAGTCGCCGCAGCAGGTCCTGGCCATTACCGCCTTCATAGAGATCGGTGATCAGCACCAGATGCGACTTGGTGGGCCGTTCGATACGGTCGGCGCAATAGGCGACCGCCTGATTGATGTCCGTGCCGCCGCCAAGCTGCACGCCGAACAGCACCTCG
Source organism: Mesorhizobium sp. M1307 (assembly GCF_040318155.1). NCBI lineage: Bacteria > Pseudomonadati > Pseudomonadota > Alphaproteobacteria > Hyphomicrobiales > Phyllobacteriaceae > Mesorhizobium > Mesorhizobium sp. M1307. The sequence goes on from NZ_JAMYLR010000003.1 coordinate 231,679, forward strand.
ACGGGATCGCTGAGCTCTTCGGTCAGGTCGACGATCGCCGTATCGAAGCAGACAAGCTTCGTGCGCACAACCGGCAGCGAGGCCATCACCGCCGCGAAGATCGAGGCGTAGACCACCGAGCTTGCCATCGAGCCGGACTGGTCGACGCAGAGAACGACCTCATCCAGATCGACAAGCCGGCGCTGCTTGCGCATGAAGCCGACCAGTTTCTCCGGCACGATGGTCCTATGCTCGGGTTGATAGTGGCGAAGGTTCGCCGAAATAGTGCGCTGCCAGTCGATATCGCGTGCACGCGGGCGGTTGGTGCGTCTCGATCGATCGAGAGCGCCGCGTATCGCCTCGGCGGTCTTCTGCTCCAGCTTCTGCATCAGCTTGCCGACGATATCGGCAATGATCGTCCGGGCAATGTCCTTGGTCTTGGCCGGCATGACCGAGCGCAGCGAAATCAGGTCGGCGACGAGATTGACGTCCGCCTCGATCGCCTTGAGGAATTCCGGTTCCATCAGCATCTGCTTCAGGTCCAGCCGTTCGAAGGCGTCCTTCTGGACGATCTGGACGACCTGCGCCGGAAAGAAGGAGCGGATGTCGCTCATCCATTGTGCAACGCGCGGCGCCGACCGGCCAAGGCCGCCACGCCGCTTGCGTGGGTCGGCAGAAGCGGCGCTAACGCCGTCGCCGTAGAGAGCGTCGAGTGCCGCCGAAAGCCGTTTATCGTCGCTGGAAAGTGCCCCAGACGTTTCGTCATCGGCGCCGATCGCCAGTCGCCAGCGGCGCTCCCTTCCGCCATCGGAAGTGAGCGGGCCGGGTTCGTTCATTTCGGCCTCGTCATCCATTGCCGGTTTCTCCGTTGAGCAACGGTCCAAGCAGCCCCAGGTGCCGGCGCCATGCCTCGCCGCCATCCGGCGTCGGCGTCACGCCAGCCGGCAAGCGCGCCGCGCGGCCGAGGACCGCTTCGATCAGCCGGCGGCGTTCCATGCTGTCCAGATTGGAAAAGACACGGCGCAGCAGCGGTAGATGCGCAATGAAAGCATCTTCGTCCAGGGATCTGAGCCACCCATCGACCGCACCGCGCAGACCCTCGTCATAAATCAGCCGTTGACCGGCTGTGCTGAAGAAGCCTTCGAAGAACCCGGCCGCGTCAGTGACAGGCGTCCCCGGTGACAGGCGTCGCCCGAGCAGCCCGGCAGCGACTTCGGCGGACAGGCGACCAGCTTCATACAGCAGGTGTGCGGCGCACCCGGCCAGCAGCGCCGTCGACCGTGACGCCTCCAGTACGGCCGCCAGCCCGTTGCGCCATCCGTCCAGCACGTCTTGGCCGGGTTCGACCAGCCTGATCGCCTCATCGGCCTTGCGCATCGCACCAACCAGTGTCGCGGCGGCCTGCTCATCCAGATCGCGCGCAGCGTAGGGAAGCGCGATCGCACCTTCGACGATCAGCCGCTCCATGAGGCCGGACAGCCGGTCCGTTTGCGTTTTGCGGGCCTCGCCGTAGCGGACAATGTCGGCGAGCGGCGGCACCGACGCCAGGATCTCCAGGCATTCACTGCTGCGCGCCGCGCGTGCCTCCAACGCCGTGAGGCCGGCAGTCGATGCTTCCGACAGGCCTGCAGTGATGGCGCTCTGGACCAGTGCCGCAAGCGTATCGAGCGTCGCCGCCGTTTCGATCATCTGGATCAGGCGGCCATTGGCAGCCTTTTCGATGGTCGGCCCGTAGATCAGGTTCTCGACCAGACGAACGGCATATTCCGGTTCCCACGCTAGGGTCCACCGCTCGCGGAAGGTGCCACGGCTGCGACCGGCATCGGTCAGTCTGCCCCAATGCACACCAAGCACGTGCAGCCGATGCAGCAATGTCGAGCGAAACAGCCCGCTCTCGCTTCGCAGGTCGACCGACAGTTCCCGCTCCAGCGCCTCGGATTTTAGGCGCGCCGCCTTTTGGCTACGCTGCAGATCCTCGATCAGCGGCGCCAGCGGTGTGTCGGGCGGAATTTCGCCGACGTCCGAACCCAGAAGCAGCTCGGCCTCAACCAACCTCCACAGCAACGCTTCGCCGTTGAAGAGGGCGGCGATCGCGGCGTCGCGCAATTCCTCAAATCCGGGTTTCGGTCGTTCGCGAATCGCGGCAAGCGTCCGGGCGAGCCGCTCCGCTTCGATCAACGAAGCGGTCGAGATCAGGTGACCCTTCGCCCGCAGCACGGCGGCGATCGTCGCAAGCCACAGGGTCGCCGCATCGCGCCGGCCGCGCGTGCGCCAGAGATGCTTGCACCAGCCCGGTGCGACGACGCCTGCGCCATAGCCGTATCCCAGCGCCAGGCGCGGTCCCGTCCACGGTGCCCATGTCATTGTGCTCTTGCGCCGGGCAATTCCCTTGATCAGGACCTGATCGTTTTTCTGAGTGTGGGTGGCCTGCAGCGCCGGCACATGCCATGCCCCGCAGACGACGGCGATCGGTCCGTCGAACTGCTTACGCGCCTTGGCGATTTCGAGCCGCATATGCGCCTCGCGCTTGGCTTCGAACTGCGCGATCGGACCCTCACCATTCCGCAGTGTCGTCATCGCATCGGCGATGGCCGCAAATATGGGGCCGGGTTCCGGGTTCTGTTCAATGATATCCGACCACCAGCTTTCGCCGTCCTCATAACCGGCGGCGTGTGCCAGCATGGCTATCGGATCACGCGGAAGCGGAGCCGCGTCACCATCCTCGGGGGCTTGGGTAGCTTCGGTCGCATCGGTTTCCTCCGCGCCACCGATCGCAGCAGTGGTGAACCGTGCCGATGACGGCAGGTCGATAAACTGCAACGTCGCCTTATTGCCCACAGCCCAAAGCGCCGCCTGGTATTCGGGCGAGAACTCGGCAAAAGGCCAGAAGCTTGTCGAAGCCGGATCGTCCTCCGGATAGCAAAGGAGCGCCACAGGCGGCTGCATTTCGGGGCGGGCCAGCATGGGCAGAAGCTCAGAGGCGTCGATCGGCCCCTCGATCAGCACGGCGACCGGGTTCAAATCCTGCAGTGCCTGCACCAGGCTGTCGGCGGAACCCGGCCCGTGATGGCGTATCCCGAAATAGGCAATGTCGCCGTGGCCCATGGCGTCAGATCGCTGCGTTCAGCGCCGCGTAATAGCCGGCATAGTCGGCCCGCTTCTTGAGCACTGTTTCCAGATATTCCTCCAGCACCACCTTGTCCTGCACCGGATCCTTCACGATCGCGCCGACAAGGCTGGCGGCGAGACCTTCGGCGCCGAGCTTGCCACTGTCGAACCACGCCGCCTGGCTGAGCCCGCCAACCATCGTGGCGATCGCTTCTGCGGTCGACAGCGAGCCGGAAGGCGTCTTCAGCGTCACCTTGCCGTCGGCAGTCGCGCCGGAGCGCAATTCGCGGAAGATGGTCAGCACACGGGCGATCTCCTCGCCGACATTTTTCGGCACCGGCAGGTCGAGTCCGCCAGCCATCTCGTCGACCCGTTTGGAGACGATCGCCACCTCTTCGGCCAGGTCTTCCGGCAATGGCAGCACCACGACATTGAAGCGACGCTTGAGCGCCGAGGAGAGCTCGTTGACACCTTTGTCGCGGTTGTTTGCCGTGGCGATAATGTTGAAGCCGCGCTGGGCGACGGTGATCAGCGTGTCCTGCACGTCTGAGCCCATGCGGGTCAGTTCCTCCAGCCGGCAGAGCTTGCCGTTCTGCATGGCTCGGTAGAGCGGCGTCGGCACCAACGCTTCCTGGCTCGGGCCCTTTGCCAGTAGCTGCGCATAGTTCCAGCCATAGCGGATCTGGTTCTCGTCGGTGCCGGCCGTGCACTGCACGATCAGCGTCGAGTCGCCCATAATGGCGGCGGCAAGATGTTCAGACACCCAGGACTTGGCGGTTCCGGGAACGCCGAGCAGCAAGAGTGCACGGTCGGTGGCGAGCGTCGCTACCGCGGTTTCCATCAACCGGCGGCGACCGACATATTTTGGCGTTACCAAGGTGCCGTCACCGGCCTTCCCGCCTAGCAAATAGGTCAGCACAGCCTGTGGCGACAGGCTCCAGCCGGCAGGCCTCTGCCGGTCGTCATCGCGCGCCAGCGCCTGCAATTCCGAAGCGTAGGCCTGCTCGACCGGGAGGCGGATGGCTGCGTTCATTTTGCTGTTCTCCGGATTGGTCATGTGTTGGTTCCAGGCCCCGCCAGTGATGCGTTGAGACGTAGAAGCCCGAGTGAAGGAGCCGCGGGCGGCACGCCCGCCGCGACCATGTCGTCGATCAATTTCGCTGCCGTGGTCGCGGTGGCAAGGAAGCCGATCGTCTCCAGTACATCGTCGAGACCCCGCCGCGCGGCGTCGTCTTTTCCGCCGGCGGCGGAACGCAGTGCGGCGAGCGCCTGTCCATTCGTCAGGTCGTCCCATTCCAGCCAGTCGACATCGATGCCTTCCGCCAGGTTGATCATGCCAAGATAAGTTGTCTCCTTGAGGATCAGCCTGATGAGGACACGCTTTCTGCGGTTGTCCAGGCGCGGCATGAGGTGAAGCACGAACAGCGCCGGTTTGCCGCCTTCGGCGATAAGCGTATCCGCCATCTGCGTAAGGGCGGCTTCGCTCCCTGAGGCGGCGACCATTCGTGCGATCAGGATGTCGGCTTTATTGTCGGCACCGAATTGCCAGCCTCCTATGAATTCGGCTTCCGTAGTGTTGAACCGTTCGGTAAGGTCGACGAGGTTGCATATCTCGAACAGTTCGGCGCGGCGTTGCTCCTGCGCTTGGGATTTTAGTTTTGCTGGAGTGTAGATCGTCCGGCGGCGGATGAAGCCGGATCTGCCTTCAGTGATAAAGGCGGCGAGTTCGGCTACGGGATCGTCCGGTCCACCGTCGCTCGGGCGAACGTGCTCTCCTAATCTTGCCAGCAGCCGGCCAGCCAGTTCGCGCACCTTGCCGGACCTGTCGGCGGAAAGGCTTTTCAGGAAAGGCACGTCCTCGGCACTCAGGCCGAAGCGCATAAGCTCGACCAGCACAAGCCTGACTTCCGCCGGTTCGCCCGAGGCCTTGGCTTCGATCAACATTCGAGCCGATGTCGGGTCGGTACGGCGCATATCGGCAAGGGCCAAGCGTCGCGCGGCGGGATAGAACTCATCCCAGTTTTCCGCAGTCAGTTTCTCTTGTGGGGCAAGCCTTTCCCCGTTCATGCTTGCTTGCCAGTCTATCCATGGTGCGTAGACGTCCGGGCTGTTCTGATCCGAGGGCATCCAGTCCATGGGATGGAGCACAAAGCCGCGGCTGGCGACGAGCGCCGCCACGCGTGCCTTTCGCCTCGCGTCGGCGGCGTGCTTCAGAGCGGCTCTCAACAACGGCCGAAATCGTGGCGGCAGAATGGGCAGGGCAAGTCTGGGCAGCAGCGGACGACGCTTGAGTGTCGTCGGCGCGGCCGGCCGCAGCGCGACGTCGAGCGCTTGTGCTGCGATTGCCAGGAGCCGGCGCTCCTGTTCGTCGGGACTTGCACCGCCGGCGATTGCTTTCCATCCGGCCGGAGCCAGATCGAATGTAGCACCGCCGGTGATCCAGCAATCGCGCATTGCCGCCAGGCCTGTTTGCTCGCTTTCGTTCACGCCAGATCAAGCCTCCCGAACTCACTTTGCGCCGCCAGAAGCTCAAGCCGCGCGCCGTTCCAGAGCGCTGCCGTGGCCGCAAGGCCGAGGCCGAGCAAGGTTTGATCTAACGCGCCGGCGATCGGCAATGCGATCCCCTGCGGTTCATCCTCCGCCTGCCACCATGCCGTGCCCCGATCGTCGAGCAGGATAGCGCCGGGCGGCAGCATGAGGGGACAATCAGCGATCCAGGGCGCGGCGTCCTGATGGGAAGCATGCGTGGCGAGCGGATCCTTCGCGGTGCCAAAAGCAAAATCGGGCCACGCGCCGGGCGCAACCTCCCCCATGCGCTCCACCACGAGGGCGCGGAGCGGCATGCGTGATGGATAAAACACCAGTCGGGCATTGAAACGGTCGCCTGGTGCAAAAGCGTTGGACCGGCGCCCGGCCGAAGCCGGGAAAAAGTCGAGCAGCACGGCAAATTGCGGGGTGGCGCTTTTCAAATCGAGCAGCCACGTCGAATGGCTGACCAGACCATCGCGGCGGCTCTCGATCTTCTCGCCGAGAACTTCCCAGAGGCTTTCAACCTGTCTTGCATCCGGACTGCTGAGAACCTGTTCGCGGGGTTCAGACGTTGATACGAGGCGCTTCAGCTCGGGGTCGTCGGGCTCCGACCGCCACGCCTTGGCCAGCAGCACGAGCTTGCCGAGTTCACGGATTGCGGCATCAGACCGTTCCTCGCTGCGCAGCGCCATCAGCCGCGACGGAATCTCGTCGATACGGCCGGCGAGCGCGGCTGCCTTCATATCGACTAGCCGCGCAGCAATCCGCCGGCAACGGTCGCTGCTGGCGTCGACAAACCCGGACAGACCGAGCCGTAACTGGTCGGCTATCCACTGATCAAGCTCATCGAGCCCAGCCGACACTGCTTCTCGTGTGCTTTCCGCCCGCTTGCGCTGCGCCGCCTCGCGACGCTCCAGCGCCGCGATGTCTTCAACGGCGGTGCTCTCGTCGGCTCGTGCGGCTTCGCCAATGCGCTTGGCTTCCGCGCCGGGTACTGGTTGCGCCGGCTGTGGCGTTGTCTTCCTGCGTCGGCCAAGCCAGTCATTCACCCATTCCGGCGTGGTATTGGCAGCGGCAAAACTGGCTGGCGCGGTGGCGGCAATCCACATCAAGGCCAGCGTGTGCTTGCATGGGAATTTGCGCGAGGGGCAGGTGCATTTGTAGCCGTGATCACCCGTGTCGACCACCACTCGATAAGGATTGGAGCCGGAGCCCTGGCATTCGCCCCAGATGAGCGCCTGCTGCTCATGCTTTTCGAGCCGCGGCCAGTTCGTTCGTTTGGTGAGGTTGGAGGCGGCGCTCAGCGACGCCTGATCGGGAGCAAGCGCCTCAATGGTTTTCAGATCGAATTCCAAGCCGCGCTTCTCCCCGCCCCGGCGCAGTATAGATAGCGGTTTGTGAAGAATTATTATAGCTCTGGCATGGTGAAGATTGGCATGCCTTGGCCCTGTTTTGATGGACCAGGACGTGCCTCAGACGCAAATAGTATCGACTGTTATTCGGCGGACAGAACGGGCTTTGGTAGCCGGCGGCCTAGGCGGAAGCGTTCAGGCTCTGCCCTTCAGGAACTCGATCACCATTGCCGCGGTCCAGGTGAAGCGATTGCCGCCGAGCGGCTCGCCGTTGAGGGGATCGTAATATTCGGCAAAACCGCTCTCGGCGATCAGCTCGAGACTGGATTGCGTGATGCGCTGTGCGATTTGGCTGCGGCCGGCGACGGCAAGGCCGTCGGCGATCATGTAGTTGACCACCAGCCAGACCGGGCCGCGCCAGTAGCGCTTTGGGTCGAAGCGCCCATCCTCAGGATCGTGCGACGGGACGATGTAACGCGTTTTGCCGGCGATGCGCTCGATCGTTGCAGCGATGGTCGCTGCCCGGCTTTCCGGGATGGCCGAAAATACCGACAGAATGCCGCCGACCGACGCGCTGTCAACATGCTTTCCGGCCACTCGGTCGAAACAAATGTACTGGCCATGCGCGTCGCTCCACAGCCGTTCCATTGCCGAAAGCCCCTTTTCGGCACGGGCGCGATTGGCTTCTGCGATTTCGGTTTCGCCAAGTGCCTCGGCGAGATCGGCAAGGTCGGCGGCGGAACGGATCAGGATGGCGTTGAAGCCGGGATCGACGACCTGGAATGGCGAGGCATCGTGCAGCCGGGCATTATCCCAGCCAAGCCCGCGGAAATGCTGCAACAGCCAGACATAGCGGTCATACTGTGCCTTGGTTGGACGATGCGCCGGATCGGCGTGCAGGATGTCGCGGCGGGTGTAGGGCTCGACGCCTTCGGTCGGCACGCGCTCGAACGCCTCGTCCCAATCGATCGAGTTGTCGCGGCCGGACTCCCATGGGTGGATTATGGCGACCAGCCCTTCGCCGTCCGGGTCGCGATTTTCGTAGAACCAGCGGTGCCAGGCATCGATTTTCGGCAACAGCGCGCGGGCGCGCTCGGCCGCCAGGGTCTTGTCCTTGGCCTGGTCGAACAAGCGGCGCACGGCAAAACCGGCGACCGCCGGCTGGGTGATGCCGGAGGTGGCAGTCGGGCGGTTGGTTCGCCAGACCTCCGGCCCGGGGAAATAGCCGTCGCTCCAGACATGGAAGACGATGTGCGGCACCATGCCGTCTGGCCATTGGTGGGCGAACAGCGTGTCGATCTCGGTCCAGGCGCGCGCCTCGTCATAGTGGGCAAGGCCGAGCGCGGTCAGGCAGGAATCCCAGTTCCACTGAAACGGGTAGAGCCCCTTGGTCGGTATGGTATAGGTGCCTTGGTCATTTTCCCTGAGCACCTCGACGGCGCGGGCGATGGTTTCGTCGACAGCAAGAGATATCATCGGAGCGTTCGTACTTTCAGAATCGAAGGGGATCAAAGGGCGTTGGTGGTTTCGGGATCGAACCAGCGGACGCGATCGGGTTTGGGCGAAAGCCGCAAGTGATCGCCGACGGCGACCGTGGCATTCGATTCGAGGATGGCGCGGAACAGGCCGCCCTCGACGTCGCAGCTGACCAGCGTGTGCGGTCCGAGCGGCTCGACAACGCGCACGGTGGCGTTAATACCTTCGTTGCCGGCGTCCACATCCTCGGGGCGAATGGCGAATTCTATCGTCTGCTTGTCCGATTTGGGGCCGGGCAGCGTCAGCCCGGCGACGGTCCAACTGCCGTCGGCCGTCTTCGTCGCCGGGATGAAATTCATCGGCGGGTTGCCGATGAAGGAGCCGACGAAGCGGGCCGCCGGATTGCGGTAGACCTCTACCGGCGAGGCGGCCTGGACGATACGGCCCTGATGCATGACGGCGATGCGGTCGGCGAGGCTCATCGCCTCGACCTGGTCGTGGGTAACGTAGATGGTGGTGGTCTTGGACGCCGCGAGCACACCTTTGAGCTCGGCGCGCATTTCGAGCCGCAGCAGCGCGTCTAGGTTGGACAGCGGCTCGTCCATCAAGATCACGTCAGGCTCCATCGCCAGGGCCCGGGCCACAGCCACGCGTTGGCGCTGACCGCCGGAAAGCTGGCCCGAATAGCGCTTCAAAAGCTGTTCGATGTGCATGAGCTCGGCGGTGCGGTTGACGCGCCCGTCGACCTCCTGCTGCGGCAGCTTCTTCATGCGCAGGCCGAAGGCGATATTCTCGAATACCGTCAGGTGCGGAAACACGGCGTAATTCTGGAACACCATAGCGATGCCGCGTTCGCGCGGCGGCAGATGGTCGACGCGACGGCCGCCGATCCAGACCTCGCCCTGGCTTGGCGTTTCCAGCCCGGCGATGATCCTCAGCAGCGTGGTCTTGCCGCAACCCGAGGCGCCAAGCAGCACCATGAATTCCTGGTCGGCGATGGTCAGGTCGATCGAATGCAGCGCGGTGAAGCCGCCGAAGCGTTTTGCCACCTGCTTGATGACGATCTCAGCCATCGGCGTTCTCTTTTGTGCGCGTCATCGGTTGGCGATCCCCCACATGGCGAACAGATATTTGCGAACGGCGAAGATGAAGATCAGCGCCGGAATGACCAGTGCCGCGCCACCGGCAAATTTGAGGTAGAGCGGCGATTCGCCGAGGCTCTGCAACAGGAAGGCGGTCAGCGTCCGGTTCTCTATGGTGAGCACTGCGGCAGCAAACACCTCGTTCCAGGAGATGGTGAAGGCAAACACCGCCGACGCCGCGATGCCCGGCAGCGCCAGCGGCAGAATGACTTTTCGGAATGCCTGCAATCTCGTGCAGCCGAGCGTCCAGGCCGCCTCCTCCAGCTCGACGGGAATGCCGGAGAACAGCGAGAAGGTGATCAGCACCGCAAACGGCAGCGCCAGCGTGGTGTGGACCAGCGCCAGCCCGATCGCGGTGTCGTCGAGGCCGGTGCGGATGAACATCACCGCCAGCGGCAGCGCCAGCAGCGGCAGCGGGAAGGCGCGGGTCATCAGCACAACGAAACGGAACGTTTCCTTGCCCGGGAATTCGAAGCGCGACAGCGCGTAGCCCGCGGGTGCGCCGAAGCCGATCGAGAGGAGCATCGTCAGCGTGGCGACGAGAACGGAGTTCCACAGCGCCTTGGCGACGCCGGCGAATTTGATGAAGAAAGAAAGGCTGCCGAAATCGAATGACGGGAAGAAGCGCTTGGGAAAGGCGGTCACCTCTTCCGGCGACGACAGCGCGTTGACGATCAACAGATAGATCGGCAGCAGCACCCAGACGCAAAGCAGGATGACCGTTGCGACCAGCAACCAATTGCCGGCTTTGCGGGCCTCAGGCGCGGCGATCGAGAGCTCCGCGACAGTGCTCATATGCGAGTCTCCTTCGGCACACGCAGCACCCGCAGGAAGAACAGCGTGAAGCCGATCGAGATGGCGAGGATGAACAGCGCCATGGCGGCGGCGACATTGTGGTCCTGCAGCGTGAACTGCCAATTGTAGGTCTCGCCCATCAGCACCGGCAGATTGGTGCCGCCGAGTGCTGCAACCACGGCAAAGACCTCAAAGGCAAGGATGACGCGCAGAATGATCGCCGTCTGCAGGCTTGGGCGCAGCAGAGGCAGCGTGATCTTGATGAAGCGCTTCCACGGGCTAGCGCCAAAAACCTCCGCCGCCTCGTAGTATTCCCGGGGGATCAGCCCCATGCCGGCGACCAGAATGACCATCATGATGGCGGTCGCGCGCCAGATCTCGGCCAGCGCCACGGCGATGAAGATCGTCAGCTTGCTCTGGTAGCCGAGGAACATGACCGGCCTGTCGATGACGCCGAGATTGGAGAGCAAGGTGTTCAGGAAGCCGGACTGGTCGAAGATGGCGAGCCAGATCAGCCCGGCGGCGAGATCGGAGATGCCGAGCGGAATAGCGAAGATGTAAAGCGCAGCGCTGCGCCCGGTTTCAAGCCGCGACACCACCGTTGCCATCAGCAGCGCCATCACCAGTTGGATCGGCACGACGATGGCGCTCAGCAGCAGCGTATTGCGGACAGTGACCGGAAACTTCCAGCTGCCCGCCATGGTGCGGAAATTGTCGAGCGTAAAGCCGCCGTCGCGGGTGAACGCCTCGAAGGCGACCAACACGAACGGGTAGAGGAAAAAGACACAGAGGAACAGCGTCGCCGGCGTCAGCAGCAGATAGGGCAGGGCCTTGCTGTGCATGGAGCGCTCTCTATTCGAAGCTTCAAAAGGGGTGGGCGCCCGGCGCGCTGGAAATCCGGACGCCCGGGAGGATTCTTAATCGACCGGGCAGGCGCCTTGCGAGGGCTTGTCGGGCGCCCAGCATGGCGCCTTCGCCTGGTCGATGATCGCCTTCAGCGCCGTCGCCTGTTCGTCGAGCACGCCGTGGACATCCTCGCCGCCGAGCACGATGCGCTCGAAGCTGTCGGTGTAGATCTGATTGAACTTGCCGCCGACGCCGCCAAGTCCCATCGGCAGCAGCGCCGGCAACGCATCGGGAGCTCCGGTCATGGTGGCGATCACTGGGCTGAAGGCCTTCACCGAGGCCGGCATGTCGTCGGGCAGCTTGACGTCGACGATGGGGAAGAAGTTTGTCGCCTTCAGCGTCGCGATCTGGGTTTCCGGTTTCAGCATATAGGCGACCAGCGCCTTGGCCTTGTCCATGTCAGGCGAGGTCTTCGGGATAGCGACACCGGCCACCACCGGCATGTAGCCGCGGCCTGCCGGGCCAGCCGGCGCCGGGAAGGCGACAAACTCGTCGGGTTTCTGGTTGAAGGCGTCGGCGAGGCGCGCCACGTGATCGAATGCCACCCAGACTTCGCTGGTCAGCAGCGGCTCCTGCATGAAGGCATAGTTGGTCGAATTCGGGTTGGTGTATTGCCACAATTCCTTGAACTTATTCCACGCCGTCTCGGCCTCCGCCGAGCGGAACTTCGTCACCATCGAGCCGGTATACGATGGAAGGAGAAAACCCTCGAAGAAACGGTGCTTCAGCCCTTTCGGGCCGGCCGGAAAACCGAATTTGGGCGAGCCGGTCTTTTCAGCGATGTTTTTCGCCCACTCGATCAGTTGGTCATAAGTGATGGTGTTGAGATCGGTGCCGGCCGGCAGATATTGCAGCGCCTGTTTGTTGGCCGCCATCAGGAAGGTGGCCTGCATCCATGGCAGGTACTTCTGCTCGCCGGTGCCGAGCATGCCGAGCTTCTTGTAGGTCTCGTTGACCTTGACGCCACCGAGATCGACGCCGGAGAGATCGACAAGGTTCGCGCCGACGGTGGAGAAGTCTCCGTGCAGGCCGCCGAGCACGCCTATGGTGCCGGAGCCGGCCTGCAGTTCGGCCTGAAGGCGGGTGAGCCAGGGCCCGTCCTCGGCGACCTGATAGTCGACCTGGCCGTCAAACCCCTTCAGCACTTCGCTGCGCATCTTCTGTGTCTCTTCCACTGGTCGCGCCTGTGTCGACCAGAACAACACCTGCTGGGCTTGTGCTGCGCCGGCAGCAAGCGACAACGCCAGCACCGCACCTGCCAATGTCCTCAACGCATTCATCGTCGTCTTCCTCCCTGGTTGTGCGCCGCTAAGGCGTCAGTTCCGTCCTGTGGGTGCCGGGCCATGGCTTGCCCGCGAGACAAGTGTCGGCCGGACCAGCCGCGTCAGTGGCGCGTCCGGCCTGTCGCCGATGACGGTCAGCAGCATCTCGCCGATCTCGCGCGCGCACCGGCGGATCGAGGCGTCGAAAGTGGTCAGCCCCGGCGGCGCATAGGCGGAGGCGGCTATGTTGTCGAAGCCGATCACCGAAAGGTCGCGAGGAATGGCAAGTCCGGCGCGCCCCGCCTCTTCCATCACAGTCAGCGCCAGCTCGTCGAACAGCGCGACAATCGCCGTCGGCCGCTCGGTGGCGTGCAGAAGCCGGATGATTGCCTGGATGCGGGCACCGCGATCGAAACGCGGCGCCGTCGCCACATCGAGCCTGACGGACGGATCGCCCCGGCGGGCGATCGCGGCGGCGAGCCCGTCCTGTCTGAGATGGCGAAATGTCATCGGCTCGGAAATCGTCACCAGGCCGAAATGGCGGTGTCCGAGATCGTAGAGCATGTCGAAGGCCTCGCCGAATGCGTGCGCGCCATCGGTATCGAGCCAATGGTAGGCAAAGTCGCCGTCGAGCAGCCGGCCATGCGCGACGAACGGGAAATTGCGGTGACGCAGATAGGCAAGCCGCTCGTCGACCTCGGCGATGCGGGTGACGACGACGCCGTCGGCGCGCCCGGATTCGACGACATGGCGAAGCACGGAAAGTTCCGACTGGCCTTGCGCTGCTGCGGCCAGGATCAGGTCGGAGCCGTGCGAAACCAGCCCTTCGCCCAATCCGGTGACGAATTCGCCGAGGAAGGAATCGACCAGATTGGGACCGCGGATCGGCAGTACCATGCCGACGAAGCCGCTTCGGCCGGAGACCAGCGTGCGGGCTGCGGTGTTCGGCACGTAGCCGGCCTGGCGCGCGGCCTCGGTGACACGTTGGCGCGTTTTCAAGGCGATCTGCTCGTGGCCGGCAAGGGCGCGCGAAACGGTCGTGATCGACAGGCCGAGCTGCGCAGCAAGTTCCTTGAGGGTCGTAACGCGGGCCGGCATCGTTCCTCCCGAACGAAGTTTGAAACGTTTGTAATCACTTCAAGCGAAATTGCAAACGTTTTAAATGGCGCGCGGTCGGTGTTGTTTCTTGCCCGTTGGTTAGCGCGGCTCTATTCGGCCCCGGCCGGCAAGCTCCTGGCCGGAGATTTAAACGCAGCGGTTGCTTGACTCGGGCGACGCCTTGTGAAAAATTTTGCAGCAATTGATAAAAATATCAAAGGGCGGAAATGGTTGGTTTTGGCAACGGCCTGCTGCGCGACGATGAGACCGGCATGGCAGCCCGTGCCGCCTGGCTTCACTATGCCGGCGGCCTGACCCAGTCGGAGGTCGCCAAACGGCTTGGCCTGACCAGTCTCAAGGCGCATCGCCTGATCACCAAGGCCAATCAGGAAGGCCTGGTCAAAGTCTACATCGACGGCGAAGTCTCAGAATGCGTGGAGCTTGAGGATGAGTTGTCCGGCCGGTACGGCCTCGACTACTGCGAGGTTGTTCCGGACTTCGATGCCGAAGACCTGCCGCTCAAGGCGCTCGGCATTGCTGGCGCGCAGTTTCTCAAGCGCGAGATCGAACGCGGCGAAGAGGCGCTGATCGGCGTCGGCCACGGCCGCACGCTTGCCGCCTGCGTGGAATATCTGCCGCGCATATCGGCCGGCAGGATCCGTTTCGTCTCGCTGCTTGGCGGCCTGACGCGCAAGTTCTCGGCCAACCCCCATGACGTCATCCACCGCGTCGCCGAGCGGACTGGTGCGGAGGCCTATGTGATGCCCGTACCGATGTTCGCCAACACGGTCGAGGATCGAACAGTATTGCTCGGGCAGAAAGGCGTCAGCGATGTCTTCGACCTCGCCAAGTCCGCCGACTTGCTCATCGCCGGCATCGGCACCGCCGAACGTGAGGCCTCGCTTGTCGCCACCGGCATGATCGAGAAGGGCGAGATGGAGGAGATCCGCCGCAACGGCGGTGTCGGCGAACTGCTCGGCCATTTCTTCGACGATGCCGGAAAGGCCGTTGCGACGACGCTTTCCGACCGGGCGCTGGCACTGGCGCGCGAAGACATCAGCAACCGCAGGATTGTCGCCGTCGCCGGCGGCAAGGTGAAGGTTCGCGCCATCAAGTCAGTGCTGGAGGGCCGTTATCTCAAAGGCTTGATAACCGACGAGCGGACGGCGCGATCGCTCGTGGAACAGACGCCGGTCGGGTAGCCGGCAACCATTTCGTTGAAACTACCCTGTGGAGGAGAAGAGAAATGCATGAGAAAGAGAAAGACCTCATCGACGCATTCCTGCGTGGACAAGTCGACCGCCGTGGGCTGATCAAGGGCCTCGGTGCAATGGGCCTTGCCGCCAGCACCGCCGGCACACTGCTCAATTTCGGGCAGACCCGCGCCCTGGCGGCTGATTTCGACTGGCAGGCGCATAAGGGCAAGACCATCAAGCTGCTGCTCAACAAGCATCCTTACGCCGATGCGATGATTGCCAACCTCGACAATTTCAAGAAGCTGACCGGCATGGAAGTCGTCTATGACGTGTTCCCCGAAGACGTCTATTTCGACAAGGTTACCGCCGCGCTGTCGGCCAGCTCGCCCGAATACGATGCCTTCATGACCGGCGCCTACATGACCTGGACCTACGGTCCGGCCGGCTGGATCACCGACCTCAACGAATGGATCAAGGATCCGGCCAAGACCAACCCGAAATATGCCTGGGACGACTTCCTGCCCGGCGTCAAGAACTCCTGCGCCTGGAACGGCCAGCCGGGCGGCGCCCTCGGTTCGGCGGACGCCAAGCAATGGTGCATTCCGTGGGGCTTCGAGCAGAACAACATCACCTACAACAAGGGCATGTTCGACAAGGTCGGCGTCAGCGTTCCCGGCAATATGGATGAGATGGTCGCTACGGCGGCGAAGCTCACCAAGGACGTCGGCGGTGGCGTCTACGGCATCGGCGTGCGCGGCTCGCGCTCCTGGGCAACGATCCACCCGGGCTTCCTGTCGGCCTACGCCAATTTCGACCAGAAGGACCTGAACGTCTCGGCTGACGGCAAGCTGTCGGCCGCTATGAACACCGCCGAATCCAAGGCTTTCCACAAGCAGTGGGTCCAGATGATCCAGGAGAGCGGCCCGAAGGACTGGTCGACCTACACCTGGTACCAGGTCGGCACCGATCTCGGTGCAGGTGCTTCGGCGATGATTTACGACGCCGACATCCTTGGCTACTTCATGAATGGCGGCGACAACAAGATGGCCGGCAAGCTCGCCTTTTCGGCATTCAAGGCCAATCCTGCCGCCAAGGCGCCGACGCCCAATATCTGGATCTGGTCGCTGTCGATGTCCAACTTCTCCAAGGACAAGGACGCCACCTGGTACTTCATGCAATGGGCATCCGGACCCGAGCATGCATTGTTCGGTGCGACCAAGATGGACTTCGTCAATCCGGTTCGTCAGTCGGTCTGGAACGACGAGATGTTCCGCGAGAAGCTGAACAAGAGCTATCCGGGTTATGTCGAGATGTTCGACGTCTCGGCGCCGGGCGCCAGCATCAAGTTCACCCCGCAGCCGCTGTTCTTCGATCTCACCACCGAATGGGCGGCGACGCTGCAGAAGATGGTGGCCAAGGAAGTGCCGGTCGACGAGGGCCTCGACAAGCTGGCCGAGAGCATCAACAGCCAGCTCAAGGAAGCCGGGCTCGGCTAAGCCGCGGCCAAGGCTGACCCGTCCGCGGGCCAGCCTTTGAGATGTGATACGTTTGCGACGCGGTCCCGAAAGGTGCCGCCTGCTCGCCCGACCGGCCGCCTTGCTCCCTTGGGCGGCCGGGACGGCGAAGCAACAGGATGACGGAGCAGCCGATGACTGCGGCGACAATACAAAGAAACAGGCCGTCGGGCTTCAGGATCAGCAAGCGGGTGCTGCCCTATCTCCTCAGCCTGCCGGCTCTGCTGGTCTGCATCGGCATCCTGATCCCGTTCCTGACGTCGGTGGTCTATTCGTTCCAGCGCTACCGGTTGAGCCAACCCTGGGCGCGGCAGTTCAACTGGGGCGACAACTATATCTCCTTCTTCACCGACCCGAAGTTCTGGAACACGCTGGAGATCTCGCTGCTCTACGCCGGCATCACCGTTGTGCTTGAACTGCTTCTCGGTCTCGGCATCGCCATGCTGCTGCAAAAGCGCTCGACGCTGAACAACTTCATCTCGATCATGCTGCTGATGCCGCTGATGACGGCGCCGGCGCTCGCCGCGTTGATGTGGAAGCTGATGACCAATCCCGGTTTCGGCGTGCTCAGCTATCTCGCCAGCCTGATCGGGTTGCAGGATTTCCGCTGGGCCTCGTCTCCGTCGACGGCGCTGCTCACCGTCGTGCTCGTCGACATTTGGGTCTACACGCCCTTCATCATGATCCTGCTGCTTGCAGGCCTGCGCAGCCTGCCGACGCAGCCCTTCGAGGCGGCAGCACTCGACGGCGTGCCACGCAGCTTCGTCTTCTTCCGCATCACACTGCCGATGCTGACCCCCTACATCCTGACGGCGACCCTGTTCCGCCTGCTTGATTCCATCCAGCAGTTCGACATCATCTACGCCATGACGCAGGGCGGTCCGGGCGACACGCTGACCGTGTTCCAGGTCGAGGCCTATCTCAATTTCTTCCAGTCGACCAATGTCGGCCGCTCGGCGGCACTGATGATCATCCTGTGGGCGATCACCTATTTCCTCTCGAACATTTTCATCAAGAACTGGCTGCGGCTGCGCGAACGCGCCCGCGGCCAGGCATAGGAGGCTGGCGTGGAACACACCTCGCTTCTCGAACGCATCCTGCGCGGCATTGCCCTGGCGCTGGTCGTGATCTTCTTCATGTTCCCGATCGTCTGGATCCTGATGATGTCGTTCCAGACCAACGAGACAATCCTGCGGATTCCGCCGCAGCTTGTCTTCGAGCCGACGCTCGCCAACTACACTGCCTTGATCACCGGCAAGCTGATGACGGCGGCCGGCACGCTCGACATCGCCTTCATGCGCAACCTCTGGAATTCCGTCTTCCTGTCGGTCACCTCGGTTGCCGTCGCGTTGCTGCTCGGCGTTCCGGCGGCCTACGCCTTTGCGCGGCACAAATTCCGCGGCTCGGAGGACATTGCCTTTACGCTGCTGTCGTTCCGGTTTGCGCCGGCGCTGCTGGTGCTCCTGCCGCTCACCCTCTATTTCCAGAAGCTCGGGCTGGCCAACACCTATATCGGGCTGATCTGGGTCTATCAGTTGATCTGCCTGCCGTTGATCCTGTGGATCGTGCGCGGCTATTTCGAGGACATTCCCGCCGACATCGAATACGCCTACCGCATCGCCGGACATTCCTGGTTTGCCACCTTCCGCAAGATCGCGCTGCCGCTCGCCGGCCCAGGCATTGCCGCTGCCGGTCTGCTCGCCTTCATCTTTGCCTGGAACAACTTCGTCTTTGCGCTGGTGCTCGCCTCGGCCGACAAGCAGCCGGTGACGGTCGGCGCGCTCGCCTTCATCACCTCCTCGGGCATCCAGTATGGCCAGATCTCGGCGGCGATCGTGCTGTCGATCACGCCAACGCTGGCGCTCGCGCTCTATGCGCAACGCTATCTCGTCGAAGGCCTGTCGCTTGGCGCGGTGAAAGGATAGTCCGATGGCAAGCCTCGAACTGCGAAACATCGTCAAGCGCTATAAAAGCCAGACTGTTCTCGACAATCTGTCGCTAACCGTCGCCGACGGCGAAACGCTGGTCCTGTTCGGGCCGTCCGGCGCCGGCAAGACCGTGCTGCTGCGGCTGGTGGCCGGCGTCATCGACCCCGACGAGGGAAAGATACTCATCGGCGGCGAGGACATGACCGATCTCGACGCCGAGTTCCGCGGCGTCGGCATGGCATTTCAGAACTTCGCGCTGTTCCCGCATATGACGGCGTTCGATAACATTGCGACGCCGCTGCAGGCGAAGCACTCATCGCAAGGCACGATAAAGACCGGCGTCGAGAGCGTCGCCAAGCTGTTGAAAATCGGCCATGTGCTCAGCCACAAGCCGCGGGCGCTGTCCAATGGCCAGAAGCAACGCACCGCGCTTGCCCGCGCCCTGGTCGGCTCGCCGCCGCTGCTGCTGCTCGATGATCCCTTGCGCAACGTCGATGCCAAATTGCGCTTCGAAATGCGGCTGGAATTGCCAAGACTGCTGGCGGATCGTGGCGCGACCGTCATCTACGTCACCCAGGACTACAAGGAAGCGATGGCGCTCGGCGACCGCATCGCGGTGATGTCGCAGGGCGTCGTCAAACAGCTCGGCACGCCCGAGCAGATCTATCGCGAGCCGGCCAATGTCGAAATTGCCCGGCTGTTCGGCGACCCGACCATCAACCTTCTGGACGTCAAGCCGGCGCGGGACGCCAAGGGCATCTATGTCGGCCTGTCCAACGTGCAGGTCCATCTTGCCGGCGCTCATGAGGCGGCGGTCGGCCGCGACTGCGTGATCGGTTTGCGGCCGGAGGCGCTGGCGTTTGTCGATGAACGCACGCCCGGCGCCATCCCGGTGACGGTCGAGGCTGAGACGCCGCTCAACGAGAAGATCGTCACGCTGGTGCGCACCGTGCGCGGCCGTGAAATCCTGGTTTCGCGTCCTTCCGGGACACCGGGCCAATCCGAGGGCAAGGTCTACATCGCCGTCGACAGTAAAAGCGCCCTTTTGTTCGATCGCACAAGCGGCGAGCGCATCGGCTCGAAAAACGTCGTCAATTTGCGCAGCGGAGAAGCGGCATGAGCCCGACCGCAATCACCATTTCGGGCATCGACAAGTTCTACGGTCCGATCGACCGTGGCGTACACGCCGTCAAGAACCTGACGATGGAAATCGCCAAGGGCGAGATCGTGGCGCTGCTCGGCTCGTCCGGCTGCGGCAAGACCTCGACATTGCGCATGATCGCAGGCTTCGAAGAGGTCTCGCGGGGTAGCATCTCGGTTGCCGGCCGCAAGGTGCACACGTTGCCGCCGGTCAGGCGCAACGTCGCAATGGCCTTCGAGGGCTATTCGCTCTACCCGCCGCTGACCGTGCGCGAGAACATGGCCTTCGCCCTCAAGGCCGCCAGGCTGGCGAAGAGTGCGGTCGATGCAAAGGTTGCCAACATCGCCAAGCTGCTCGAGATCGAGGACATTCTCGAGCGCTATCCGAGCTCGATCTCCGGCGGCCAGCAGCAGCGCGCCAGCCTCGGCCGGGCGCTGATCCGCGAGGCCGACCTGCATCTGCTGGACGAGCCGATGGGCCAGCTCGAGCCGCAGCTTCGCGCCGTGCTGCGCGGCCGCATCAAGCATTTCATCAAGGAGCGTGGCCTGACCGCGATTCTGGTCACCCACGACCAGACCGAGGCCAATGCGCTGGCCGATCGCATCGCTGTCATGGAGGGCGGCGTGCTGCAGCAGTTCGATACGCCTGACAGGCTCAAGGAGCGGCCGGCAAACCTGTTCACCGGCACCTTCGTTGGCGAGCCGCCGATGAATGTCTTCGAGGCCTATGTCGGCACGGCTGCCGGCAAGATCAGTCTCAAGCTGCCCGACGGGCTTTCGCTCGACTACGACAAGGATGCGTTCAGCGGCCCGGTTCGCGACGAATTGCTCAACCGGCAGCGCGTCGTCATCGGCGTCAGGCCCTATGCGGTCCGCCGCTCGAAGGATGGTGTGCCGGCGACGGTTTCGGCCAATCAATGGCTCGGCGACCAGACCCATATCGCCGCCGATTTCGCCGGCGGTTCGCTGGTCCTGGTCGAACATGACCGAACCCGCTTGGAGCTTGGCGCGCCGATCAAGATCAGCATCGATCCGAAAAACCTTCACGTCTTCGATCAGGCGAGCGGCAATGCCATTTCGCACGGCACGGAGCTTGCTTGATGCAGGATGTGCTGATCGGCATCGACGCCGGCACGTCTGTCATAAAATCCGTCGCCTTTGACACGGCGGGCAGGCAGATCGCGTCCGCCGCGCTGCCCAATAAATACGAGACACTGCCGGGCGGCGGCGCCGAGCAGGACCTGACACGCACCTGGGCCGATACCGCGACGACCTTGCGCGAGCTTGCCGACAAGGTGCCGGATCTCGCCAGCCGGACCATTGCCATCGCCGTGACCGGGCAGGGCGACGGTACCTGGCTGATCGACAAGGATGGCGAGCCGGTTGCCAAGGGCTGGCTGTGGCTCGACGCGCGCGCTGCCGCGGTCGTCGAGGAGATCCGCGCGCGGCCGGAGGACCGGCTGCGCTTCGAAAAGACCGGCAGCGGACTCGCTGCCTGCCAGCAGGGATCGCAGTTCGTGTTCATGAAGCGCCACATGCCCGCGATGCTTGCCAATGCAGCGACGGCGTTCCACTGCAAGGACTGGCTCTATTTCAAGTTGACCGGCCATCGCGCCACCGACCCGTCCGAGGGCACCTTCACCTTCGGCGACTTCCGCACGCGCGGCTATTGCGATGATGTGCTCGAGGTACTCGGCGTCACCGATCTCCGGCATCTGTTGCCGCCCATCGTCGATGGCACCAGGCAAAGCACCTCGCTGTCGGTGGCAGCAGCCGATGCGACTGGCCTGCTCGCCGGCACACCGGTCGTTCTGGCCTATGTCGATGTCGCCTGCACGGCGCTCGGCGCCGGCCTGTTCGATCGCGAACGCAAGCCGGGATGCTCGATCATCGGCTCCACCGGAATGCATATGCGGCTTGCCGAAACGCCGGACGAGGTTCTGCTCAACGAGGCTGCAACCGGCTACACGATGACGATGCCGGCACCCGGCGTCTTTGCGCAGATGCAGTCGAACATGGCGGCAACGCTCAATATCGACTGGGTCCTTGGCCTCGCCTCCGGCATTCTCGCCTCGCAAGGTATTACGCGGACCAATGGCGAGATGATCGCGCTGGTCGACCAGTGGATATCGTCGTCCGAGCCAGGCTCGCTGCTCTACCAGCCCTATGTCTCGGAGGCCGGCGAGCGCGGCCCGTTCGTCGATGCCAATGCCAGGGCCGGCTTCATCGGCATTTCGTCCAGGCACGGCTATGCCGACATGGTCCGCGCGGTGTTCGAGGGGCTGGCTTTCGCGGCACGCGATTGCTACGCCGCCATGGGGCCACTGCCCAAGGAAATCCGCCTGACCGGCGGAGCGGCCAGGAGCCCGGCTCTGCGCGAGATCCTGGGTGCTGCGGTCGGAGCCGACATTCGCACCAGCGAACGCGAGGAGGCCGGTGCTGCGGGCGCCGCAATGATTGCTGCGGTCTGCGTCGGCCAATACGCATCGATGGACGATTGCGTCAGCGAATGGGTCACGCCTTTGCTCCGGACGGCCGAACCCAGCGATCGGAAACTTGCCGCTGCCTATGAGGCGATGGCTCCGTCCTACACATTGGCGCATGAGGCGCTGCGGCCGGTCTGGCGCTCGATGGCCGCGTCCAGGCAAACCGACGTGAATTGAGAAGAGCATGCCCAAGAAAATTGCGATCATCGGCGACCGCTTCATGCTTCCGGAAGTGTTTCGCGAGAAAATCGAGGCGGCCTGCGGCGACAATCTCGACATCCGCAGCATTGAGACCGCTTGGCCCGACGAGCCGATGCAATTCGGCAATGCCGCGCTTGGTCTGGACAAGGTCCAGGAGTATTTCGGCGATCCCGACGAGGTGGTGGATTTCATCGGCGACGCCGAAATCTTCGTCACCCAGCTTGCGCCGCTCTCCGAAAGCATGATGCAGCGCCTGCCCACGCTCAAGCTGGTTGCGGTCTCGCGCGGCGGACCGATCAACATCGACATGGCCGCCGCCAAGGCCCACGACATCACCGTGGTCAATGTGCCCGGCCGCAACGCCAGCGCCGTGGCCGAGTTCACCATCGGCGCCATTCTCGCTGAAACGCGGCTGATCCGCGTCGGTCACGAAGCCTTGCGCAAGGGCGAATGGCGCGGCGATCTCTACCGCGCCGATCGCACCGGCCGCGAGCTCAACGAAATGACCGTCGGCGTCATCGGCTACGGCAATATCGGCACCAGGCTGGTTCGCCTGCTGCGCGCCTTCGGCTGCCGCATCCTGGTTTGCGATCCCTATGTGCAATTGAGCGCCGAGGACCGCAATGCCGGCGTCGAACTGGTTGCGCTGGACGATCTGCTGTCGCGCTCCGATGTGGTCACGCTGCATTCCCGGGTCACCGAGGAGACGCGCGGCCTGATCGGCAAGAACGCCATCGCCCGGATGAAACCCGGCGTAATCTTCGTCAATACCGCGCGCGGACCGCTGGTCGACTACGATGCGCTCTACGAGGCGCTCGTCTCGGGGCAGATCGGCAGCGCTATGCTGGAGACGTTCGCCGTCGAGCCGGTGCCTGCCGACTGGCCGCTGTTGCAACTGCCGAACGTGACGCTGACGCCGCATATCGCCGGCGCGTCGGTACGCACCGTGACCTACGCGGCCGAGCAGGCGGCCGAGGAAGTGCGCCGCTACATCGCCGGGCTGCCTCCGGTCAATCCATGCTGACGACAGGGCATAGAGCGAGATGAACGGTGAAACCGAAATCGTCGACCTCTTCGTCATCGGCGGCGGTGTCAATGGCGCCGGAATCGCGCGCGATGCGGCCGGCCGGGGCCTGTCGGTCATTCTTTGCGAAAAGGACGATCTTGCCGAGGGCACCAGTTCGCGATCGGGAAAGCTCGTTCATGGCGGTTTGCGCTATCTCGAATATTACGAGTTCCGCCTGGTGCGGGAGGCGCTGATCGAACGCGAGGTGCTGCTCGAATCCGCGCCGCACATCATCTGGCCGATGCGCTTCGTGCTGCCACACAGCCCCGATGACCGGCCGGCCTGGCTGGTCCGGCTCGGCCTGTTCCTCTACGACCATCTTGGCGGCCGCAAGCGGCTGCCGGCCACGCGTACGCTCGACCTGCGCGCCGCGCCCGAAGGCGCGCCGATCAAGGACGCCTTCAAGCGCGGCTTCGAATATTCCGACTGTTGGGTCGATGACGCTCGCCTGGTCGTCATCGACGCGCTCGACGCCGCCGAGCGCGGAGCCAGGATATTCACCCGCACCGCCTGCACAGCCGCCCGTCGCGAAAACGGCCTGTGGTCGGTGGAGATGCGCGACGGTCGAACCGGCGTCAGGACCACAGTCCGGGCACGGGCGCTGATCAACG
The DNA here is from genome assembly GCF_040318155.1 of Mesorhizobium sp. M1307. NCBI lineage: Bacteria > Pseudomonadati > Pseudomonadota > Alphaproteobacteria > Hyphomicrobiales > Phyllobacteriaceae > Mesorhizobium > Mesorhizobium sp. M1307. The sequence continues at coordinate 255,468 of NZ_JAMYLR010000003.1, forward strand.
CCGCCGGACCCTGGGTCAACGACGTCATCAACCGCGTCGCCGGCCAGAATTCCAGGCGCAACGTGCGCCTGGTCAAGGGCAGCCACATCGTTGTGCCGAAATTCTGGGAAGGGCGGCAGGCCTATCTCGTTCAGAACAGCGACAAGCGGGTGATCTTCATCAATCCCTATCAGAACGATCTGGCGCTGATCGGCACCACTGACATTCCCTATGAAGGGCGACCGGAGGACGTGACCGCCGATGCGAGCGAGATCGATTACCTGATCAAGGCAGTCAATCGCTACTTCAAGCGCCAGCTCGCACGAAGCGACGTCGTCTACTCGTTTTCCGGCGTCAGGCCGCTCTATGACGACAATGCCGACAATCCGAGCGCGGTGACCCGCGATTACATATTCGAACTCGACGCACCGGCTGGGCAGGCGCCGCTGCTTTCGGTCTTCGGCGGCAAGATCACCACCTTCCGCAAATTGGCCGAGCACGCGCTCGACCGTATCGCCCCGTTCTTGCCGAAAATGGGCAAGCCGTGGACCTCGAAAGGGCACCTGCCGGGCGGCGATATCGCCAATGCCGATTTCGAGCAGTTTCTGGGCGACCTCGGCCATGAATTTCCCTGGATGCCGGCATCGCTGGTCAAGCATTACGGCAGGCTCTACGGCACAAGGACGCGCGATCTGGTCGGCGCGGCCACCTCGCTCGCCGAACTGGGCCGGCGCTTCGGCAAGGATTTTTTCGAGCGCGAAGCCAATTACCTGTTCGAGCATGAATGGGCCGAGACCGCCGCCGATATTCTCGAAAGGCGCACCAAGCACGGCCTGCATCTGTCCGCCGCGGAAAGAACCGCCTTCGAGGACTGGTGCTCGAGCCGGCTGGCAAAGGCCGGCTGATGGCCTTTACGCTTTCGCTCAACACCAATCCGCTGGTCAACCGCTTTGCGGAGCCGGACGACCTGATCGACGCGATCGCCTATCAGATCGGTATCAGGGACGTCCAACTCACCCATGAATTCGTCAATCCCGGCTGGCCGGCGGCGACGATCGCCAAATTCGTCCGCCTGTTCCGCTCCGCGCTCAACCGCACCGGTGTGCGCGTGACCTCCGCGATGACCGGCCCTTACGGCCGGCTCAATCATTTCGGCCATCCCGATGCCGACGTGCGGCGCTACTACGTCGACTGGTTCAAGACCTTTTCAGAAGTTTCGGCCGAGCTCGGCGCCGCGGGCATGGGCACGCAATTCGCGATCTTCACCCACCGGGATTACGACAATCCGGAGCGTCGCGCGCGGCTTTTCGACATCGCGCTGGAATGCTGGCGCGAGGTCGCCGAGCATGCCAAAGCAGCCGGCTTGACCTACCTGTTCTGGGAGCCGATGTCGGTCGGCCGCGAATTCGGCCATACGATCGAAAGCTGCCGTGCACTGCAGCGCGAGATCGAAGCGGCCGGCATGGCCGTCCCGTTCAAGATGATGGTCGACATCGACCATGGCGACGTGACCTCGAGCAATCCGGCGGACACCGACCCTTATGCCTGGGCCGAAGCCTTTCCCAGGAAATCGCCGATCATCCACGTCAAGCAGTCGTCGATGAACAAGGGTGGTCACTGGCCGTTCATTGCCGCTCACAACAAGGACGGCCGCATCACGCCGGAAAAGCTGCTGGAGACGGTTCGCCGTGGCGGCGGCGTCGACAACGAGATCTGCCTCGAATTGTCGTTCCGCGAGCGCGAGCCCGTCGACCACGAGGTCATCGCCATGATCCGCGAGTCGGTCGACTACTGGGCACCATTTATAGAGACCGGCAGGGCCGATCTCTTGCCGCGAGCATGATCGGATGAGCAGGAGCTGAGGCAGCTCCTGCTCAGAACCGGAATACGTCAGCCAAATTTCGGATCGAGGCTTCCGGACTTGTAGCGCTTGGCCATTTCCGACAGCGGCAGCGGCTTGATCTTCGGTGCGTTGCCGGCGGTGCCGAATTGCTCGAAGCGCTCCTTGCACAGCTTCCGCATCGCGGCCATTGCCGGCGTCAAATATTTGCGCGGATCGAATTCGCTCGGGTTCTCGGTCAGCACCTTGCGGATTGCGCCGGTCAGCGCCATGCGGTTGTCGGTATCGATATTGATCTTGCGCACCCCGTGCTTGATGCCGCGCTGGATCTCTTCGACCGGCACGCCCCATGTCGGCTTCATCTGGCCGCCATATTTGTTGATGATCTCCTGCAACTCCTCTGGCACCGAGGACGAGCCGTGCATGACGAGATGCATGCTCGGCAGACGGCGGTGGATTTCCTCGATGACGTTCATGGCCAGTACAGCGCCGTCCGGCTTGCGGCTGAACTTGTAGGCGCCGTGGCTGGTGCCCATGGCGACGGCCAGCGCATCGACACGGGTGTCGCGCACGAATTGTTCGGCCTGCACCGGGTCGGTCAGCAGCTGGTCGTGGCTGATGACGCCCTCGACACCATGGCCGTCTTCCTGCTCGCCGCCGCCCATCTCAAGCGATCCAAGGACGCCGATCTCGCCTTCCACCGAGACGCCGCCCCAATGCGCCATGTCGACGACGCGGCGGGTGATGCCGGAATTATAGGCGTAGTCGGCCGGCGTCTTGCCGTCTTCCCTCAGCGATCCGTCCATCATCACGGAGGTGAAGCCGTGCTGGATCGCGGTGACGCAGGTCGCTTCGTTGTTGCCATGGTCGAGATGCATGCAGACCGGGATATCGGGATGGATTTCGACCAGCGCGTCGATCAGCTTGGCCAGCACCACATCGTTGGCGTAGGCTCGCGCGCCGCGGCTCGCCTGCAGGATAACCGGCGATTTGGTCTCCTCGGCTGCCTCCATGATGGCGAGGCCCTGTTCCATATTGTTCATGTTGAAGGCAGGCACGCCATAGCCGTATTCGGCGGCATGATCGAGCAATTGTCTCAGTGTGATGCGAGCCACTCAGTAGTCTCCCGTATCCGGTTTCGAGCCAGTGTTTGCGGGCCGTTCGGTTGTCGTCGAGCCCCTGATGCTTCTGGCCGGATTTCCGCGCCACCGCAACCGCTGGGCGCTCGGCCGGCAGCAATTCTTGTTACAGGACGCGACCAGAAGCGTCATGATATCCCATAGAGATATAACATTATCACAAAAATTTGGTGGCTTGTGCGACGTTTGCTGTTATATCTCGGAACCGGATTGCCCGAGGAAGCCGCGGAAATGAAGAGCGACGGCCGTCGCCAAGGCATCATGGATTTTCTGATGGACATCGGCACCGCCAGTGTCGACGATCTTGCCTCACGCTTCGGCGTGTCAAAGATGACTGTCCACCGCGACCTCGACGAGCTCGAGGAAAGCGGCTTCCTGCGCAAGGTGCGCGGCGGCGCCTCGATCCAGCCGAGCAGCCTTTTCGAGAGCGATTTCCGCTACCGCCAGCGGCTGGCCGGCGACGAGAAGAAGCGCATCGCCGCCGCTGCCGTGACGATGATCGAACCGGGTCAGACGGTGATCATCGACGACGGCTCAACCGCGGGCGGCGTTGCTCGGCATCTTGCCGATCTGCGTCCGCTGACGGTGATCTCGAACAATCTGGCTGTCATCCAGGATTTGGCGGGCGTTGCCGGCATCAACTTGATTGCGCTCGGCGGCCAATACAACAAGAAGTTTCACGGCTTCTTCGGCCTGCTCGCCGAGGACACGCTGAAATCATTGCGCGCCGATGTCGCGTTCCTGTCGTCATCGGCCATCCATGGTGCCTCTGCCTTTCACCAGGATCAGGAAGTGGTCCAGACCAAACGGCTGATGATGGCCGCAGCAGCGCGCAAATATCTGCTGGTCGATCATGGGAAATTCGGCCGCACTGCCTTGCACTTCCTGACAGATCTCAAGGCCTTTGACACGGTCTTCACCGGCCGCGAGCCGCAGCCGCAGATGCGCGCCGCGCTGGATGGTGCCGGCGTTTCGCTGACAGTGATCGCAGAATAGGAGGGCACGTATGGTTTATTGGGTCGGCACCAGCTGGAAAATGAACAAGACGCTCGCCGAGGCGTTGGCTTTCGCCGAGGCGCTGGCGGAGTTCGTCCCCGGTTTCGACGAGCGCATCCAGCCTTTCGTCATCCCGCCCTTCACGGCGATCCGCGAGGTCAAGAAAGCGCTGTCGCCGACGCGCATCAAGGTCGGCGCGCAGAACATGCATTGGGCCGACGCCGGTGCCTGGACCGGCGAGATCTCGCCGGTCATGCTGAAAGACTGCGGGCTCGACATGGTCGAGCTCGGCCACAGCGAACGGCGCGAGCATTTCGGCGAGACCGACAAGGCTGTCGGGCTGAAGACTGCGGCGGCGGTGAAGCACGGTCTCGTGCCACTCATCTGCGTCGGCGAGACCTTGGCTCAACGCGACAGCGGGCAGGCCGCTGCGGTGCTGGCCTTGCAGGTGCACGGCGCGCTGCAGTTTCTCGAAGGCGCGGCGAAGGCGGCGACGATCCTGTTTGCCTATGAGCCCGTCTGGGCGATCGGCGACAAGGGCGTGCCGGCCAGTTCGGACTATGCCGACAGGCAGCAGGCGCTAATCAAGAAAATCGCACGCGACCTGCTGCCGGTGGTGCCGCCGGTGCTTTATGGCGGCAGCGTCAATCCGCAAAATGCCGCCGAACTGGTCGGCCAGCCCAACATCGACGGCTTGTTCATCGGCCGCTCGGCCTGGCAGGCGGACGGCTATATCGACATCCTCAAGCGCGCCTCGGCGGCGATCTGAATCATCAAACAGGAAGGAAACGGAACATGAAAATTGCCATTGGAGCTGATAGCGCCGGCAAGCCGCTGCTCGACGTCATTGCCGCTCACCTCGCTACCAAGCCCGGCCTCACGGTTAGCGACCTCAGCCAGTCGGGCTACTATGCCGACCTGTCACAGAAGCTCGCGCAGACCATCCTGGACGGCGAAAACGATCGCGGCATCCTGTTTTGCGGCACCGGCATCGGCGTATCCATATCCGCCAACAAGGTGCCCGGCATTCGCGCCGCACTCACCCACGACACCTATTCGGCCGAGCGCGCGGCAAAATCCAACAACGCCCAGATCATCACCATGGGCGCCCGCGTCATCGGCCCGGAACTGGCTAAGTCGATCGTCGATGCATGGCTTGCATCGGAATTCGATGAGAAGGGACCATCGGCCGGCAATGTCCAGGCGATCGACAGGCTCGACGCGGCGAAGCGGGGTTAAGCCAGACTGTTCCAGATCGCTCTGATGATCGTCACGGCCGATACGGCGCCGGGGTCCATATGCCCGAGCGAGCGCTCGCCGAGCCGCGATGAGCGGCCCTTGGCGGCGATCATGTCCTTGGTCGCCTCGGCACCTCGTTCGGCCGCTGCAAGTGCAGCCTCCAGGCTCTCGGACAGGCTCTTGCCGGCTTCCTGCGCGGCACCCGCTGCTTGCGCCGCCGGCAGCCAGGCGTCGACCATGGTCTTTTCGCCGAGCTCGGCCTTGCCGCGATCCTGGATGCCTTGCGCCATCGCCCGGAGCATGGCGATGATGTCAGCGTCCTCCAGAATTGCCTTGCCTTTGACGGCGGCGGCACCGCGCATGAAGGCGGTCGCATAGAGCGGGCCCGACGAGGCGCCGACCGCGTTGAGGAAGGATTTCGCCGCAGTGTTGAGCAGCGCCGTCGGCTCGGTCGCCGCGAGGTCAAGTTGCGCTAGTGCATCGCGCGCAGCAGTGAAGCCTAGTGCCATGGCGATGCCATGGTCGGCGTCGCCGATGACGCCGTCGAGTTGGCAGAGCCTTCCCTTGTCGGCGTCGATCGCCGCCGCGATCTCATCGAACATTCTTTTCAAGCCGACTGAATCGATCGAGGTCATGATGCTTTCTCAGCCGGCGCGGAACATGGCGCAGTCGCAAGGATGATCGAGCATCGCCTGCAACTCGCCGTCGAGATGCATCAGCGTCACCGAGGCGCCGGCCATTTCGAGAGAGGTGCAGTAATTGCCGACCCAGGTCGCGTGGACGGAAACGCCGATCTCGTCGAGCCTCTGCTTGACGCGTCGGTTCATGATGTAGAGCTCCATCAGCGGCGTCGAGCCGAGCGAATTGACCAGCACCGCGACCTTATCGCCGCGCGCCGGCGCCATCTCGTCGAGGATACTGTCCAGCATCTCGTCTGTGATCTCGTCGGCGGTTTTCAATTTTCCGCGCGCGATGCCTGGCTCGCCATGGATGCCCATGCCGATCTCCATCTCGTCCGGTCCGATCTCGAAATTGGGCCGGCGGGTCTGCGGCAGCGAGCAGGGCGACAGGGCCACGCCCATGGTGAAGGTGTGATCGTTGGCCTTCCTGGCGATACGCTCGCATTCATCGAATGACAGCATCTGGTCGCATGCGGCACCGGCGGCCTTGAAGATGAAGAAATTGCCGGCGACGCCGCGCCGCTTCTGCCTCTGGTCGCGCGGCGCCGAGGCGACATCGTCGGTGGTCAGCACGGTGCGCACCTCAATGTCGTCCATTGCCGCCATTTCGGCGGCCATGTCGAAGTTCATCACGTCGCCGGCATAGTTGCCGTACATGAACAGCACGCCGGCGCCACCGCTGGCCGCCTTGGCGCATTCGAGGATCGGGTCCGGCGGCGGCGAGGCGAAGACATTGCCGATCGCGGCGGCGTCGGCCAGCCCCTTGCCGACGAAGCCGAGGAAGGTCGGCTCATGGCCCGAGCCGCCGCCGATGACAAGGCCGACCTTGTCTGGGCGCGGTCCGTCGCGGGCGATAATGGCGCGCGGACTGCCGTCCGCGCTTCTGAGGTGGCGCGGATGCGCGGCCAGAATACCCTCCAGCATCTCGTCGACGGAGCGATTGCCGTCATTGATGATCTTCTTGGTCTGCACCGGCATCCTCCTGCTTCGTGAGATACTACAGCGCCTTACCGGGATTTCCACCCGGCGGTGGAGGTTTCACGCCGCGATGTGTTCGCGTGCTGCCAGCAGTTGCACGCAGGCACTGGCCGCCTCTTTGCCTTTGACCCTGAAATGCTCGAAGAAGAAGCGGTGATGGTCCGCGCTGTCATGGTAATTATGCGGCGTCAGCACCGCCGAAAGCACCGGCACGCCAGTCGACAATTGCACATTCATCATGCCGTCGATGACCGCGCTTGCAACAAACTCGTGCCGGTAGATGCCGCCATTGACGACGAACGCGGCGCCGAGGATAGCGGCATAGCGGCCGGTCACGGCAAGCGTCTTTGCATGCAGGGGAATCTCATAAGCGCCAGGCACATCGAAGACATCGACGGCAAAGCGTTTCTCTCCGAGAACCGCCAGTTCCGCCTCGAATGCTTCAACGCATTGGTCGACGATATCGGCGTGCCAACGCGCGCGAATGACGGCAACGCGGATCGTTTTATAGTCGTTGTGGGAATGCTGATTCATGGGTCCATCCTTCCGTTTCGAACCAGAATCAGGACGCACGATAGGGAGTCCGAACCGCGAAAGCGGACCGTCTTCCATTTCGTTCTCTTCCATCCGGACTGTGACCGTCGGCTCCGGAATCACACCGGATCTGCTGACCCCTCCGGCTAACCGGAAAGCGCTCGCGGGCTTGGGCCGAGACCCTTACCGCCGGTGGGGACTTTCACCCCGCCCTGAGAACATTGACGGCGTTTGTATGGAAGGGCCGGAAAGCGCTGTCAACCACCGGCGTCGTCGTCGATGGCGCAGAAATAGCGATTCGTTTCGACCTGGTCACCGTTGAGGGCGAGGGAGGAGAGCGTCAAATGGCGATCACCGGTAAGGCAGGCAGCACCTTGTCCAAGGTGATGGGAAATTCACGCACTCGCACGCCGGCCGCGTTGTAAACGGCGTTGGCGACAGCAGCCCCCGCACCGCACACGCCGAGCTCGCCGAGACCCTTTGCGCCAAGCGGGTTGGCCTTGTCGTCGTCTTCCTCGAGGAAGGCGACCTCCATATCGGGGACATCGCCATTGACCGGCACATGATACTCGGCAAGATCGTGATTGACGAAGTGGCCGTAGCGCGGGTCGAGCACCGTCTGCTCCATCAGCGCTGCACCGATCCCCCAGGTCATACCGCCGATGATTTGCGAGCGCGCGGTCTTGGCGTTGAGGATACGGCCCGCGCCGATCACAGCCAGCATCCGGCGCATGCGGATTTCACCGGTATCGCAATCGACAGCGACCTCTGCGAAATGCGCGCCATAGGAATGCTGCGAATAGGTCTTGTATGACTGGGTGGTGGCGCCCGCGGCTACGGAGCCTTCGGCTTCGAGCCCGTCGGGAGAGATCCCTCGGATAAGATCGGTCAGGCTCGCCGATCGCTGGCCGACCCTGACCTCGCCGTCGGCAAAGCTTGCCTCGGTGGCGTTCGCGCCGCGCAACGGCGAGGCTTCGTTCGACTGCGCCGCCTCCAGGATCTGTTTCTTGAGGACGTTGCATGCATTATGCAAGGCCGAACCCGCGCTTGCTGCGCCCCAGGATCCGCCGGAGCCGGCGGTACGCGGGAAGCGGCTGTCGCCGAGCTCCACCTTGACGGACGAGATCGGCAGGCCGAGGCTCTCGGCGGCAATCTGGGTCAGGATCGTATAGGTGCCGGTCCCAATATCGGTCATGTCGAGCCGCGCCGTCACCCGACCGTCCCGGTCGATCGCAACCCGCGCCGTCGCCGCGCCGATATAGTTCGGACGGATCGCCGCCGCCATGCCGTGGCCGATAAACTTGCGGCCCTCCCGAGTTCGGCCCGGTGTCGGGTTTCTCCGCTCCCAGCCGAAACGGCGGGCGCCTTCCTCCATGCAGGCGACGAGATTGCGGGTGGAGAACGGCACGCCGCGCTCGGGATCCTGTGCCGGTTCGTTGCGGATCCTGAGTTCGATCGGGTCCAGACCGGCGCGCTCGGCGAGCTCATCCATGGCGCATTCGAAAGCCAGCATGCCGGGCGCTTCGCCGGGCGAGCGCATCCATTCGCCGCGGTTGATGTCCAGCGGAACCAGGCGATGGCGGGTGAGACGGTTCGGCGCCGCGTAGAGCGAGCGCGCAAAAACTGCCGTTTGTTCGCAGTACTCCTCGAAGCTGGACGTTGCGGACCAGACATCGTGCGCGATCCCGGTGAGCCGCCCGTCAGTGTCCGCGCCGAGACGTACCTGTTGGACCATCTCTGCGCGATGACCGGCATTGGCGAACATCTGTTGTCGCGTCAGCGCGATCTTCACGGGGCGCTGCAGCACCTGCGCTGCAAGTGCGGCCAGGATCGTGTCGGCATGGGCAATCAGCTTGGAGCCGAAGCCTCCGCCGATGAAGGGGCTGACGATGCGCACTCGCTCGAGCGGGATGCGAAGCGTGCTGGCGACCCCGGCCCGGAAGTTCGCGAGGGTCTGCGCCGATGTACGGATCGTCAGCTCGTTGCCTGACCAGGCAGCAAGCGTCGCATGCGGCTCCATCGGATTGTGATGTTCGAAGGGGGTCCCGTAAGTGGCATCGATCTTGATCGGCGCCGTCGCAAAGGCGCGCTCGAAGTCGCCGACCACGCTGTCGGTCTCGAAGCCGGCATTGGTCCGCTTTGGCGCGTAGGCGTCGGCGATATGTCCCGGTAGATCGTAGAGGCCCGGCTCCTCGTCGTAGCGTACTCTGATGAGGCCCGCAGCAGCGCGCGCCGCCTCGAACGTCTCCGCAACGACCAGCGCGACCGGCTCGTCGTAATACCGTACCCGATCGCTGTTGAGCGCGGGCCGGGGGCGCGTGAAGACCTCCGGCACCGTTGGCGTGACCGTTGGGCCGAAATCCGGCTGGGCCGGCGCATTGCGGTGCGTCATGACGAGCAGCACTGCCGGCGCCCGTTCGGCTTCGGTCGTGTCGATCTCGGCGATGCGGCCCTTGGCGACGGAGGCGCCGAGAATGTAGCCATAGGCTGTACCATCCAGCTCATTCTCGTAAGCGTATGTGGCGCCGCCCGTCACTTTGAGCGGACCGTCGATGCGGTCGATCGGCCTCCCGATGATGCCAGCATCGGGACGAGGTTTCACCCTTGAATGGGTGGCGGAGCCGGGCAGTCCGGGTATGGTCTCGTTCATAAGTCACCTAAAGATTTTCATCTGGAGTTCGGAAGCATCGAGGCCGCGACGACGCCTCTTCCTCGCACCTTCATGTTCGTCGCGCGGCGGGCCGGAGCTCACGCGGCGATCTCGCCGAAATACTCGCGAAACTCGACCAGCCTCCCTGTCGGGCCGGCCCGCATGAGGATCGCATGCAGGCCAGTGTAGGGCGCGCCACTGATTGTTCCGCTCCCGCGGTCGCAAACGATGACCCAGTCGGCGGCGAAGAGCTTGAGATCGACGGTCGATTTCGTGATCCTGTTTCCCTGCGCTTGATGCGCGGCGGTCCAGGCTGCGAGTGCCCGCTTGCCTTCCGGCGGTCCGTGTCGGCCTCGTTGCTCGCCGACAGGGAATTGGAAGGTCATCGTCTCATCGCAACAATCAAGGAATGCCGTCCAGTCGCCAGAGGCCCAGCCGGCAAAGAAGGCGTCGACGGCGGCCTCGAGCCCGTGACGAGCTCCCGGGTCGGATGTGGCGCCCCAGGCTGCGGCGGCAGAAACAAAAAGGCCGCCACCCGCGGCGGTAACGGCGCGTCGCGTGAGTTTCATATCGATCTCCTGCTCGTCGCCTGCATCTGGGAACCGCTGTTCGGGGTCGTCGTCTCTGTCATCGTGTCACCTCACGCACTCTCGACGGCAGCAGCGAGCGTGTGCCGCATCGTCCGTTTCGCCAGCGGGATCTTGAAATCATTGGCGCCATGCCCGACAGCTCCGGCGAGCGCTGCTTCGGCCGCGTCGATAAAGGCACCGTCGGACGCCGACGCTCCTGCGAGCGTGCGCTCCGCCTCCGTCGCGCGCCAGGGCTTCGCTGCCACGCCGCCCATGGCGATCCGAGCGCCTCGGATACGGTCGCCGGTTTTCTCGAGGATTGCTGCCACCGACACCAGCGCGAAGGCGTAGGAAGCACGGTCGCGCACCTTGCGGTAAAGCTGCCGGCCGGGTGGCGGCGGCGGCAGGACAACCGCGACGACCATTTCGCCGTGGCCGAGCACGGTCTCCACCTGGGGCGTCGCCTCGGGCAATCGATGGAAATCGCTGATCGGGATCGTGCGGGTCTCGCCGCCGGGCGAGACGGTCTCGATCCTGGCGTCGAGCCCGGACATGGCGACCGCCATGTCGGAGGGATGGACCGCGATGCAGGCTTCGCTCGCGCCGAGTACGGCGTGCATGCGATTGAAGCCCTGAAGTGCCGCGCAGCCCGAACCCGGCTGGCGCTTGTTGCAGGGCATGTTGCGGTCGTAGAAATAGGGGCAGCGCGTGCGCTGCAGGAGATTGCCGCTGGTCGAGGCCTTGTTGCGTATCTGTCCGGACGCTCCCGCCAGCAGCGCTTGCGTGAGCATCGGGTAGCGCGACCTTACCCGCGGGTCGGCGGCAAGATCGCTATTGCGGACCTGGGCACCGATCCGAAGCCCGCCTTCCGCCGTCTGCTCGATCCGATCAAGCGGCAGCCGGCTGATGTCGACGAGATGCGCTGGGCGCTCGATCTCGAGCTTCATCAGGTCGAGCAGGTTGGTGCCGCCGCTGATGAACTTCGCGTCCGGCCGGGCCGCAACCGCGGCCGCCGCCTGCTCAGCACTCGCCGCACGTTCATAAGTGAAGGACTGCATTGCTCATGCCTCCTCTGCCGCGTCGCGGATTGCAGCGACAATGTTCGGATAGGCGGCGCAACGGCAGATGTTGCCGCTCATCCGCTCGCGGATCTCGGCATCGGTGAGAGCGACGGAAGCCGCTGCCACGTCGGCGCTCGCATGGCTTGGCCAGCCGGCCCGCGCCTCGCCCAGCATGCCAACCGCCGAGCAGATCTGGCCTGGCGTACAGTAGCCGCACTGGAAACCGTCGCGGGCGACGAAGGCAGCCTGGACCGGATGCAGCCGGTCACCCTCGGCAAGGCCCTCGACCGTGGTGATCTCGTCGCCTTCATGCATTGCGGCAAGCGTCAGGCAGGAATTGATCCGGCGCCCATCAACGAGCACCGTGCATGCGCCGCACTGGCCGTGGTCGCAGCCCTTCTTCGAGCCGGTGAGGCCGAGATGGTTGCGCAGGGCGTCGAGCAGCGTCGTCCGCGGGTCGAGCTCGATGGCAAGATCCTTCGCGTTGATCCGTAACGACATCGTCATCGTCGGTAGCGGTGAGGACGACGCAGCCGCCGTGACGGTCTCGGCCGGCTCGGCGTCAACCGGTAGTCCGGTAGCCAGGAGCACCCCGGTCGCAACACCGCCTTCCAATACCATCCGACGCGTCGGCCCGCTCCTGTTGTCCGTTTTGGCCATGCATGATCTCCCAGTCGCAATGAAGCGCAGACGGCAACTTGACCCAGAGAACCCTCGGGTTCTGTCACCCAACGACACCGGAGGTGGGAGTGCGGGCGGCGGCTTTCTTTCAAGAAACCGGCGGCACTATCAGGATTCTGGAGAAGAATTCACCCGATAGGCACGAGGCGTCATGCCCCTCAGACGCCGGAAGGTCGTGGTGAAGTGGCTCTGGCTTGAGAAGCCGAGCCGAAAGGCAATGACACCGATCGACAAACCCGTTTCGCGCAGCAGCGCCTCCGCTCGCCGCACCCGTTCCTCGATCACATAGGCGTAGGGTGCAAGACCGGTCGTCGCCTTGAAGCGACGCGCAAAACTGTCGACGGCCATGCCCGCGGCGGCTGCCAGCTCGCTTAGCGAAATGTCGGCATTCATATGCGCATCGATGTAATCCCGAACGCGACCAATTGCCCGGCGGCTGAGACAGCCGTGACGTACAAACCGCGGTTGCTCCCGGCTCAGGTTGGCCACGCGGAGACTGACGAGGGCGACCAGATGCTCGACATAGGCAGTGTCTGGCTTGTGGCCGAGTGCCATCTCGTCACGAAGCGAACTCAGCAGCGTGGCGACGACCGCGTCTTTCTTGTTTACCAGTATAGGCAGGTTCCTCAGGCGTTCGCATCCGGGAAGCCCGATATCGGGATCGATCCACAGGGCTGAATAGGAGAGGTTTACATCGCGATAGAAGCCCTGTCGTTCCGCGCCTGCCGGGACGAAGGTGAGGGCTCCGGGACGGTCCATTCCGTCGTAAAGGGATCGTGCCTCGTGCCGGATGGATGTATGGGACGTGCCGCCTTCTTCGGTCAGCACGATCAGATGATGAGGGGCTGTCCAGCGGAGCTCCGCCTCCCGGCACGCCCACCGCCGGTTGTCGAAGACGATCGAGGAGCTGACCCATGACGCGGTTTGCAGGGGCTCCGACTTCTCGTCCTGGCTCCGAACCCGTCCGTCACCAAGCAACGGTCTGAATGACATCGCGGTATCCCGCTGGTTCACTCGCCGAGCCGTGGGCAACCCCGGCTTCGAGCGTTGGGCGCCGCCCCGCCGCTACGCATACGGCCGTGCATGTGGGACAGGCAACGGGCGTTTTTAACCGTGCCGTGTTCAAGAAATCGTGAGATCAGGCAAATCCGGAGCGCCCTCTCGGCAAAGCGGATCATCCGCGCTCGGGAAACATCGCCCTCAGGCCTTCGCGCGAGGCCGTAGCGACACCGCGTTCGGTAATCAAGCCGGTGACCAGCCGCGCCGGCGTCACGTCGAAGGCCGGATTGGCCGCCGGCGTGGCTTCCGGCGATACGCGGACCTGGGCGATCTCGCCGGAAGCGGTCTTGCCCCAGACCAGTGAGACCTCGTCGGGCGAGCGCTGTTCGATCGGGATGTCGGCCAGCCCGTCGCCCACGGTCCAGTCGATCGTCGGCGACGGCAGCGCGACATAGAACGGCACGTCGTTGTCGTCGGCGGCGAGCGCCTTGAGATAGGTACCGATCTTATTGCAGACATCGCCGTCGGCGGTGGTCCTGTCGGTGCCGACGACGACCATGTCGATCTGGCCGCGCTGCATCAGATGGCCGCCGGCATTGTCGACGATCAGCGTATGCGGCACGCCGTGGCCGGCCATCTCCCAGGCGGTCAATTGGGCACCCTGGTTGCGGGGTCGTGTTTCGTCGACATAGACATGGACTGGAATGCCGGCTTCCGTCGCCAGATAGATCGGCGCGGTGGCGGTGCCGTAGTCGACCGTGGCCAGCCACCCGGCGTTGCAGTGGGTCAGGATATTGACCGGTTCGCCCGGCTGCTTGCGCGCCGCGATCGCCTTGATGATTTCGAGCCCATGGGCGCCGATGGCACGGTTGAGGCCGACATCCTCGTCGGCGATCTCGCCGGCACGCCGATAGGCAGCCGCGGCACGTTCTGCCAGGGGAAGCGTCAGCAGGAAGCGCTGCATTTCGTTCAGCGCCCAGCGCAAATTGATCGCCGTCGGGCGCGTTTCGTGCAAGGTTGCCCAGACGGCGTCGAGTGCTGCATCCGACGGATCGTCGGCCATCTGCATGGCGACGCCATAGGCCGCGGTGACGCCGATCAGCGGCGCCCCGCGCACCCACATGTCGCGGATTGCCGTGGCGATGCCGGCGACGGTATCGATCTTTTCGATGCGGAAATCATGCGGCAGCCAGCGCTGGTCGATGATCTCCACCGAACGCCCGTCGTCACTCGGCCAGATGGTGCGGTAGTGGCGGTCGCCGACGTTCAAATCCTGCTCTCCCGTTCGATCAGCGCGGCCAACCGGTTGACCTCGTCGATGCTGTGGATCTGGCGCCGGTTGACGGCGAGGTGGCGGCCGAATTTCAGCGCCTTTGCTTCACATCTGGCGCGCAGATCCGGATCGGCAATGGTCTCGAAATCGGCATTGTGGGCAAGGCCGAGAATTCGCCGGTGAACCTCGACGCCGGCAAAGCCGAGCAGATCGGTCCAGATCGAATGCAGCATATGGTCTAGCGCCTGCTCGGCGCCAAGCCTGTCGTCCTGATCTTCGAACAGGCTCTTCTGGTAGAGCATGCCGGTACGCTCGGTTCGCCACAGATGCGAGAACTCGGCGCGAAACACCGACCATGTCTCGACCGTAACGCCGAGCAGATAGTCACGCATGGCGTCGCGGCTTCCGTCCTGTTCATGGCCGCGCTGGGAGAAGAACGCCATCCAGAAATTGGCGAGCAGCATGCCGACGTCGAAGGCGATCGGCCCGTAGAAGGCGAATTCGGGGTCGATCATCCGCGTTTCGGTGTCGGTGACCATGATCGAGCCGGAATGCAGGTCGCCATGCAGCAGCGTCTCGGCATTGGCAGCGAAGATGTGCTTCATGCGCTGCGCCTCGACCTTGAGGTCGCGGTCGGCGCGCAGCTCGGCGACAATGCCATCGAGCTGCGGGCTGGTGTGCCGGTTCATCTTGGCATCGAAATACGGATCCGAGAAAACCAGGTTCTCGGTGATGTCGCAGAGTTCGACATTATCGGCGAACAGTGCCAGATCGGCCTTGCGGTCCTTGGTCGCCATATGCAGGTCGGAGCCGCGAAACAACGTGCGGGCCATGAACAAGCCGATGTCTGTCGCGATGTTGGGCAATTGCCGGCCTTCGATCAGCGCCCGCCGCAGGATAATGTGCGGCGACAGATACTCCATGATGATCAGCGCCTGGCCTTCGTCGAAGTGATAGATATCGGGCACCGAACCCGGCGCCCGCGCCTGTTGCCGCGTCAGCGCATGGTATTCGAAGAAAGAGCGCTTTAGCGGCAGCGGCCAGCTGTCGCCGACCAGCCGGACGTAGGGCAGGGCCTGCTTGACGACGGCCGCACCCTCAGCACCCTCGACGATGAACACCAGGTTCAGATTGCCGTCGCCGACTTCACGAACCTTCCACTGGCTCGTATCCTTGCCGATCTGCGAACACAGGGGCTCGTTGGCACCGAGACGGCCCGCCAGTGTCTCGACCGACAGTGCTTCGAACGGCGATTTCCCAGTCATCCTCACCTCCCGCTCATGTGCTCCGATGATAGCGGAGCCAACGCGGTCGGGCCAAGCTAGGAAGCCTGCTGGCAATTGTCAATCGTGTTGACAATTGCCGATATAGCCCATAGCGTCATGGTCAGGGAGGAACGAATGGGCAATGATGCCGTGTTCCGCGTCGACGGCCTGAGGAAATCCTTTGGCCATATCGAGGTGCTTGGCGGCGTCTCGCTCGAGTTGCATGCCGGCGAAGTGACCGTGCTGATGGGCGCCAACGGCGCCGGCAAATCCACCCTCGTCAAGATCATCAGTGGCGTCTACGACCATGGCGGCGGCTCGATGTCGCTTGCCGGTCATGAGTTCGACCCGAAAACGCCGGCGGAGGCGATCCGCGCCGGCGTCGTTACCGTCCACCAGAACATCAATGACGGTGTCGTCGCCGACCTTGACGTCGCCACCAATCTTACCCTCGACAGGTTGAGCGGCAGCGGCGTGCCGACGCTGTTTAATCCAGGTCGGGTGCGTCGCGAGGCAAAGGCGGTGGCCGACCGCATGGGACTGGCCATCGACCTCAAGGCCCGGATCAGCGATCTCTCTCTGGCCGACCGCCAGATGGTGGCGATCGCCCGCGCCATGGCGCACCGGCCGAAAGTGCTGATCCTCGACGAGCCGACTTCCTCGCTGTCCAGCGCCGAGGCCGACCGGCTGTTCGCATTGCTCGACCGGCTCCGCCAGCAAGGCGTGGCGATCCTCTACATTTCGCACCGTATGTCGGACATCAGGCGGCTTGCCGATCGCATCATTTCGATGCGCGACGGGGTCATCTCAGGCATCTTCGACAAGAAGCCGCTGGATTACGAAGGTGCGGTCAATGCCATGCTCGGCCGTAAGATCCAGCTCGAGCGGATCGTCGCCAGGAATTCGGCCAAAGCAATTTTCACTGCCGACGCGCTGCGGATTGCTGAAGGCGCCAGGCCGATCTCGCTGACGCTCGGCGATGGCGAGGTCGTTGCCATCACCGGCCTTGTCGGTGTCGGCAAGACCGCGCTCGCCGAGACGCTGTTCGGCCTGCGCCAGCCGCTGGCCGGGACCATGGTGCTGAACGGGAAACCCTATGCGCCGGCATCGACCGGCGAAGCGATTGCCGCCGGTGTGTTTCTCGTCGCCAAGGACCGAGGCGAAAACGGCATCGTCGGCGACTTCAACATCCAGGAGAATATCAGCCTGCCGTTCCACAGCCGCATGTCGCGTCTCGGTGTTCTCAAACGCCGTATCGAACGCGCCATTGCCCGCCAGCAGATCCAGGAGCTCGGCATCGTCTGCCGCTCGGAGAGGGACGAGATGGCGTCCCTTTCCGGCGGCAATCAGCAGAAGGTGATGGTCGCCCGCTGGATGTCGCAGGCGGCAAGGCTTTTCATCCTCGACGAGCCCTTTCAGGGTGTCGACATTTCGGCCAGGCGCGACATCGCCGCCAAGCTGCGGGCCAGCGCCCACGGCCGCGCGACGCTGCTGTTCGTCACCGAACTCGACGAAGCCCTGGAGACGGCCGATCGCATCATGGTGATGTCGGAGCAGACGATCGTCGGCGAGCACCGCAATACCGATGTCGATCTCGAGCGTCTGCTGGCCGAAGTGGCGGGCGGGCCGTTGCACAGCGCAGCCTGACGGCGGGAAGACGATGAGAATTGGAATGGAGAGGGCATGAATTCGGGTTGGATAAAGACGGTGCCAGCGTGCGGGAGCGCTGAATGATCCTGCGCGACAATGCTATTCGCTACGGCTTCATCGTTCTGTTGTTCGGGCTGATCGCCTATTTCGCCGTCGCCGCCGATGGTTTCGTCTCGCCGCAAAGTGCTGTCTTCATCTTCCAGTCGGTCGCCATCACCGGCGTTCTGGCGCTCGGCGTCACGGCCACGCTGGTCGTCGGCGGCTTCGACCTGTCGATCGGCTCGGTCGCCACCAGCGCCATGATGGCGGCTGCCTATGTCATGGTGGTGCTGGAGCAGAACGCCGTCATGGCGGTCGTCGTCTGTCTTGTGATCGGCGCCGTCGTCGGCCTGATCAATGGCTGGCTGATCGTCTATATGCGGGTTCCGGACCTTTTGGCGACGCTCGGCATGATGTTCCTGCTTGTCGGCCTGCAGCGCATCCCGACCGAAGGCCGTTCGATCGCCACCGGCATGACCATGCCCGACGGCTCGGTCGCCAACGGCAGCTTCGGCGCCGCGTTCCTGGCGCTTGGCCGCCATCGCTTCGATTTCTTCATCCCGAACCTCATTCCGGTGTCGGTCGTCGTCCTGCTCGTGCTGGCGGTGCTGATCTGGTTCTTTCTCGAATACACCCGTTTCGGCCGCATGATGTACGCCGTCGGCAGCAACGAACGCGCAGCAGAACTCGCCGGCGCGCCTGTCAAGGCATACAAAATCTGGGCCTATGTGATTTCGGGAGTTTTTGCCTCGATCGGCGGCATTTTGCTCGCTGCCCGGCTTGGACGCGGCGACATCGCCTCGGGTAATAATCTGTTGCTCGACGCGGTGGCTGCGGCACTCATCGGTTACGCGGTTCTCGGCGCGGCCAAGCCGAACGCCTTCGGCACGGCTGTCGGCGCGGTGTTTGTCGGCGTGCTGCTGCAGGGCCTGACGATGATGAACGCGCCTTACTACACGCAGGATTTCGTCAAGGGCGTGGTTCTCGTGGTCGCCCTTGTCTTTACCTTCGCCCTGTCCGGCAGGGGCAGGAGATAGGGTTCGACCGGGTCACATTTTGGGTTCAACAAGTGGAGGAAGCGACGTGAACATCACAAGAAGACTTTTGGGGAAGGCAGCGCTCGGGCTTGCCGGCGCAACATTGCTGATGCAGATGCCGGCAATGGCGCAGGACAGGCCGGCGCCGTTCGACAAGCCGGGTGCCGTCAAGATCGCGCTGGTCCGCTATCTCTCGACCGGCGACTTCTTCCAGGCCTATCTTTCCGGAGTCGAGGCGCAGGCCAAGGCGCTCGGCGTCGACCTGCGCGTGCTCGACAGCCGCCAGGACGCAGCCCTTCAGGCGGACATGGTCGACCAGGCCATCGCGCTCGGCGTCCAGGGCATCATCATCCAGCACGGCCTGACGGAATCGATGAAGGACGCCGCCCAGCGCGCGGTCGACGCCGGCATCAAGGTCGTCGCCTTCGACGTCAATGTCGAAAACCCCAAGATCCCGCAGATCGAACAGTCCGACCGCGACCTCGCCCGCCTGGCGCTCGAACAGGCGGTCAAGGACAATGGCGAGAGCTGGAAGGCCGGCTATGTCTATGTCGCCGGCATCGCCCCACTCGACCGCCGCAACGAGACCTGGGTCGAATTCAAGAAGAAATATTCGGGCATCGATGAAGTTGCCATGTTCGGCACGCTCGACAACCCGATCGCCAATTCGGTCGCCAACCAGGCCCGTTCGGTGCTATCGGCCCATCCCGACATCAAGGTGATGTTCGCGCCCTATGACGAATTCGCCAAAGGTGTGAAGATCGCCGTCGACGAGGCCGGGTTGAACAAGGACATCAAGATCTATTCGGCCGACATCTCTACCTCGGACATCGCCGCGATGCGCGAGCCGGACAGCGCCTGGGCGGCAACCGCCGCCACCAACCCGGCCGTCGTCGGCCAGGTCTCGGTGCGTGCGCTGGCGCAGCTGTTGGCCGGTGAAGATCCCGGCCACAACGTCATTGTGCCGCCGACGCTGATCACCCAGAAGGACCTCGTCGACAAGGACATCAAGAACATGGAAGACCTCTCGGCCAAGCTGCCGCAATTCGCCCATGCCGACGTCGCGATGCCGGCCTGGATGCCGAACCCGAACGCGAAGTAATTTTCGCTATAGGCAAAGGAAAAGAGCGGCTCGCGGGCCGCTCTTTTTGTTGGTCCGGTGTTTAGATCTACCTCAACGCCGCCGCGATGTTGCCGCCATCGACCGTCGTCACATCGGCGGTGGTCCGCTCGGCCAGCGCCTGATGCAGAAAGGCCTGGGCGACGTCTTCGGCCGTCACTTCCTGTCCGAGCAGGTTGCCGGACATGTACTCCTTTTCAGACACGCCGCGCGCGCCCGAGCGGCTGGCGATCATGGCGTCGGTCAACAGCCCCGAACGGATGCGGTCGGCGTTGACGGCATTGGAGCGGATGCCATGCGCGCCGTAGTCGAGCGCATATTGCCTGGACAAAAACAACGTTGCCGCCTTGGGAATGCCATAGGCGCCGAACTTCGGCCCCGGATTGACCGCCTGCTTGGAAGTGTTGAACAACAGCACGCCGCCGGTGCCCTGTTCCAGCATGATGCGCACGGCATTCTGCGCCGCCGACTGATGGGCGAAGAAATTGAGTTCGAAGCTTTTGCGCAAGGTGGCGTCGTCGAGCTCGCCGATCCGGCCCTCCCAGGCAGCACCGGCATTTGACACGAGAATGTCGAGGCCGCCGTAGACGTCGACCGCTTTGTCGAAGGCGGCGCGCATCTGCACCGGATCGGTGATGTCGGCACCAATGCCGATCGAATTGTTACCGGCCTTTTTTGCCGCCTCGGCAGCCCTTGCCGCATCGAGATCGACGACGACGGCATGGGCACCGTTGTCGGCGAACAGCTTTGCCGTGGCAGCACCGATCGCGCCGGCGCCGCCGGTGACCAGCAACACCTGGCCGGTCAGCGGCTTCGGCTTGTTGGCTGCGAGCTTGGCCTGTTCCAGCGACCAGTATTCGAGCGGGAACAGATCGCTTTTGGAGAGCGGGCGGAAATCGCCGACGGCTTCGGCGCCGCGCACCGCCTCGATCCACATTTCGCCGACGTCGGACGCTATCTTCGCATCCTTGAGCGTGCGGCCGTGGCCGAACATGCCGAGGCCGGGCACCAGCGTCAGCCGCGGCATCGGGTCGAGCATGGTGCGCTTCACATCGTCGAGCGCATCATTGGTTTCGAAATAGGCGCGATAGTCCTTGGCGAATTTCTCGACATGCTGGCGGATGACGGATTTGTAGTCGCCGACCTTGTCCGCGTCGGGCGCCGGCAGTGCCATCGGTCCGGTCTTGATGCGGATCGACAGGTCGGGTGTCGACACGCCGCGCCCGGCATAGTCGGCAATTTTTGCCGAATTGATGAAATCGACGATCGCATCCGAGGTGCGGAAATCGCTGATCATCCGGTCGAAGCGGCCTTCGCCGCGTGCCACCGCCACTGCGCCGCGCAGCATCGGCGCAATCTCCGCGGGCTTCGCCAGCCTGGCCGGCAGTGCCACCTTTTCGGTGCGCGGCTTGCCGTTCCCGGCGATGAAATCCTCGGCGACGTTCACATAATGGATCATCCGGTCATAGGCCTGCCTGGCATTGTCGCCGAAGGTGAAGATGCCGTGCTTGTCGAGGATCAGGCCTTCGACCGTCGGATCGGCGTCGAATACATCGGCGGCCGCCTTGGCCAGATCGAAGCCCGGCATGATGTAAGGCACGAAGCCCATTTTCTCGCCGAACACCTTCCGGCTCAGCGCCTCGCTATCCTCCTGGTCGACGATGGCCAGGATCGCTGTCGAATGCGTGTGGTCGACGAATTTGTGCGGCAGGAAGGCGTGCAGCAGCGTCTCGACCGAAGGGTTGGGCGAGGACGGATCGATGAGGTTCGCCCGCTGCAGCGCGACCATGTCCTCGTCGGAGAGCTTCTTCAGCGACCGCGCCTTCAACAGCGCGCCGAGCTTGACCGCCGGCAGGCCCTGCGGCTCGATGACGCCCATGTCCCAGCCGCTGCCCTTGACGCAGAGCACGTCCCATTCGTCGCCGACGAGATCGGTGGCCCTGGTCTTGCAGGAGGTGTTGCCGCCGCCATGCAGGACGAGCCGCGGTTCGCCGCCCAGCAGCCTGGTCGTATAGACGCGCAGCGCCAGGTCGCGGGCCACACCCTTTTTAGCATAGTCGGCGACCAGCTTCTCCGCCTCGCCGTCATTCCAAAGGTTCTTCATGTCAGCTTCGTCCAATTTCTCTTTGTTGTGAACAGGAATGCCGCGACGCCTTGATGACAACGCGCCGGCGGCTGGAATTAGCTATCAGGCGACCTTTTCTGCTGCCGCTCCGGCATGGTCGAGCAGCCGTCGCGCCATGCGCGCGCCGACGACGAGATGGGTGCAGAGCCCGCCGGCGATCGCCGCGACGAGCGGTTCGAACTTGCTGTCTTCCTGCACCACCACAAGGCGCTTTCCGATCCTGCGCAGCGATGACAGCTCCGCCGAAATCAGCCGGCGGTTGTAGCTGCAGTCGAGCGCCTGGCCTTCGGTATCGATGATCTGCCCGGCAATGACGCCGGCCGCACCCGCCTTGCGCAGTGCAGTCATTTCGCTTGGCGTCAGCGCGCCGCATTTGACCAGATGGCTGTCGGTATCCACCGAGCCGACCGAATACAGCGCCAGGTCGCATTCGCCGATGCCCGACAATTGCTCGCGGATCACCGGCTCGGCGCGCAGGCCGCGTGCCAGTTCTTCCGTCGTCAGCACCAGCGGCGCGTAAAAATTCAGCCCCTTGGCATTGAGCCGGCGCGCGATTTCCATGGTGCATTGGTCCGGCCGGTACGAATAGGGGGCTCCCAGATTGCCGCAGAGCTGCACCACCGTGACGTCCTGCAGATCGGCATAGGACATGATGTCGGCGATGGTGTAGATGGTCTGCCCCCAGGCGACGCCGATACGGTCGCCCTTCCTGACCAGCTCGAGAAAGACGCTTGCCGCCAGCACCGCGATGTCGGTCGAGGGGTCGGCGACATAGCCGTTTTCCGGCGCGATCCAGACGGCGTCGAGCTTCAGCGCGTCTTCCAGCTTGCGCGCCAGCACGTCGTCGGTGAAAAGCTGAGTCGAGGTCGAGATGTTGACGATGCCAGTCTCGCGCGCCTTGCGCAGATACATCGCCACCGAGGCACGGGAAATCTTGAGCTGGCTGGCCACCTGGTCCTGGCGCAGGCCGTGTGCATAGTAAAGCCAGGCGGCCTTGTGGATAAGCTGTTCTGCCGGTCGGATCGCCATGCCATCTCCTTGCTGACATTATTCACGGCTCTCGACAAAAGTCAAACCTTAGGCTGCGCGCACCTAATCCGAAACCTAGCATTCTGGATGTCAGTAATTGCGCATTTATTGTTATCTCGGTACAATAAACCAATCAGGAGGTCCGACAATGAACGTGTCATTGGGAGAGCGTTGGGAAACGTTTGTTTCCAACATCGTCAAGCGCGGCCGCTACGGTTCTGCCAGCGAAGTCGTGCGCGAGGGCCTGCGCCTTGTCGAAGAGCGCGAGGAAAAGCTGAAGGCGCTCCGTGCCATGGTGGACAAGTCGTTTGCTGAAGGCGGCGAAGCCACCGAGCAGGATATTGACGCCGCCTTGGAAGCCAAGGCCAAGCAGCTCGCAAGGGAAGGCTTTTAGGAGTGCCACGGCTGCGCATGTTGCCGTCGGTACAAGCAGATTTGGTCAATATCCTTGAATACATCACTCGTGAAAGCGGCAGCCTGTTGATTGGCGGGCGTTTTGTGGAATGCTCTGCGCCAGAAATGCCGTGATCTGGCGAGCTTGCCGGCGACGATTGGTCGTGCTCGTCCCGAACTCCGGCCGGACGTCCGAAGTTTCGCTTTCAGGGGATACGTGATTTTCTTCCGCTATAATGGCGACTTTTTCGAAGTGGCGAATATCGTGGAAGGGCATCGGGACATCGACGTTTTGTGGCCGGAGGGTGAGGGCGGGGAGGGGCGTCCCAAGTAATGGGCGAAGTGTCTGATGGCGGTGCACGAATCCAGTACGCGCTCAGGATCTGGTGGTAAGAAGGCTCGACCAGACATTCGGAGGACGGGATGGGCAATCCCTACGAACAGGATCTCGACAGGAATCCGGCCAACCACCAGCCGCTGACGCCGCTGACCTATTTTGAGCGGGCGGCAAAAACCTTTCCCGACCAGACCGCCATCATCCATGGCCGCCAGCGCACGACCTATCGCGATTTCTGGAAGCGCTCGCTGAGGCTTGCCTCGGCGCTGGCGAAGCGCGGTATCGGCAAGGGCGACACCGTCACCGTCATGCTGTCCAACACACCGCCGATGCTGGAAGCGCATTTCGGCGTGCCGATGACCAGGGCGGTGCTCCATTCGCTCAACACCCGCCTCGACGCCGCCGTCATTGCCTTCCAGCTCGATCATGCCGAAAGCAAGGTGCTGATCGTCGACCGCGAATTCGCCGGCGTGGTTCGGCAAGCGCTGACCCTGGCCAAGGTCAGGCCGCTGCTGATCGATTACGACGATCCCGACTATGCCGCCGATGCGCCCTATGCCAAGGGCGAGCGGATCGGCACGCTCGACTACGAGGCGTTTGTCGCCGACGGCGACGAGGATTTCGCCTGGTCGATGCCGGACGACGAATGGGATGCCATTTCGCTCAATTACACCTCCGGCACCACAGGCAATCCGAAGGGCGTCGTCTGTCACCATCGCGGCGCGGCACTGATGGCCTATGCCAATACCATCCATGCCGGGATGGGCAAGCACCCGGTCTATCTGTGGACGCTGCCGATGTTCCACTGCAACGGCTGGTGCTTTCCCTGGACGCTTGCCGTGCAGGGCGGCACGCATGTCTGCCTGCGCTGGGTGCGGCCGAAGCAGATCTACGACGCCATCGCCGATCACGGCGTCACCCATCTGTGCGGTGCACCCATCGTCATGTCGGTGCTGATCAACGCCAGGGACGAGGACAAGCGGCAATTCCCGCAGACCGTCACCTTCAACACCGCCGCGGCGCCGCCGCCTGAGGCGGTGCTATCGGGCATGGCCGATGCGGGCTTTGCCGTCACCCATCTCTACGGCCTGACCGAAACCTATGGCCCGGCCGTCGTCAACGAATGGCACGGCGAGTGGGACCGGCTGGAGAAAGGGGCGAGGGCGGTGAAGAAGGCCAGGCAAGGCGTACGCTATGCCGCGCTCGAAGGCCTGACGGTGATAGACCCGCAGACGATGCAAGAGACGCCGGCCGACGGCGAGACGATCGGCGAGGTGATGTTCCGCGGCAATATCGTCATGAAGGGCTATCTCAGGAACCGCAAGGCGAGCGATGAGGCCTTTGCCGGCGGCTGGTTCCATTCGGGCGACCTCGGCGTCATGCACCCGGACGGCTACATCCAGCTCAAGGACCGTTCCAAGGACATCATCATCTCCGGCGGCGAAAACATCTCCTCGATCGAGGTCGAGGAGGCGCTCTACAAGCATCCCGCCGTCGCTTCTTGCGGCGTTGTCGCCCGATCCGACGACAAATGGGGCGAGGTGCCGGTCGCCTATGTCGAGCTGAAGCCGGGCAAGGCGGCGACCGAGGCCGAAATCATTGAGCACTGCCGCGCGCTGCTCGCCCGCTTCAAGGTGCCGAAAGCGGTGATCTTCGCCGAAATACCGAAGACTTCGACGGGTAAGATCCAAAAGTTCCGGCTGCGGGAAATGGCGAAACAGGCTTAGGTCGTTCAGACCATCGCCTGCGAACCCTGCTGCCGTTCGGTTCGCGCGATCATGTGCCGCCTTGAGCGCGGATAGACTCTTTGGAGAGTTGTAAGGGCTGCTCAAATGTTAATCGGTAAACTTGCTCCAGAGACGTACAGCCGCTCGAAGTGAAGTTATTCGCAACTAGAACTGATAGGAAATGTCTAAAGCTTATTGGTACAACATCTCATCTTTCTTTGCGACTGCAGATTTAACTTCAAGAAACAATCCTACCATGCTAAAGGCAGACGTAAAAATGTGTCTTACCCCATTTTTGCCCTTCAATCCCTCCAATAGAATATCCCTTTTCGCAAGAACATGCCCCAATGACGCAGCTTTGTCTAGAAATACTTCCACCTCCGGATTGGATGGGTTCATCTCTTTTGTCAGTCTATAACACCAGTACGCCGCCGACGGGCTCTTGTCCGAAATTTTCTTAAAAGTTTCCAATGCTTCAGCTGCTTTTCCGGTTCTATGCTGTATGCCACCAATTCTGTATGTCGCGAGATCGCTGCCAAGGTATTCTGATATCGAATAATACTTCATAGCTAAGTCTATGTTATGACAGGTGCCGCGCATATCATAAACTATGCCCAATGAATACGCGGCGGCTGCTTTCTTAGCATCATACTTCATGGCATCTAAGAGTATCGATATCGCTGTCCCCATATCACCTCTCCCGAGTGCCTGCTTAGCCTGCAACAAATGAATATCCTCGTCAGACATACGGTTCTCCCTCACTTTGGTCGTCTGCGATCCGGGTATCGTGACTTCATCAATATCAATTGGGCCGGTACATCTACCAGTGGGGCTTCTGAACCGACGTTGCGCTTGAATTCAGTATGCGGCCCATTAAGTCGAAATCAGAACCGATTTCGGAAAACACCATACGCAAATCAAAGTACCACAACGTCTTTGCGGGCCCAAAGACATGCGAGGCTGTAGGCGCTCCGGGGGGCTTAGCAGATGGCTCGAGAACCACTCTCAGGCCACGCCTTCACAAGCGGACTCACCTCGGACGATGTCACCATCTGTCACTACTAGCCAAAATCGAGCCTTGACAGGTGATGGTTTTCAATTTACGAGTGACGAAATTCTAAATTCGTCAGTCGTAAATTTGGCCAACGAGATGCTTGAAATCCTAGACACCACCGCCGATTCCGCCCGCCAGGAAAATGTCACGCGCATCCTGGATTGCGCGGAGCGATTGTTTCGCCACTACGGCTACGGCAAGACCAACGTCGCCGACATAGCGCGCGAACTCGGCATGTCGACCGCCAACATCTACCGCTTCTTCGCCTCCAAGGTGGAAATCCACCAGGCGGTTTGCGGCCGTATGCTCGAGACCTGCTACCGGTTGAGCTACGAAGCCTGCCATGGTTCCGGCACCGCCAGCGAGAAGCTCCGCCGCTACGTGCATACGCACTATCAGTGGACGCTGGAAACCATGATCGACCAGGAGAAGGTGCACGAGATGGTCATCGTCGCCATCGAGCGCGACTGGCACGTCATCGAAAAGCACATCGACCGCATCCACGACCTGGTCGCTGAGGTGATCCGCGAGGGCATCGCCACCGGCGAGTTCGTCGATCAGGATCCGGTAGTCGCTTCCCGGTGTTTCGGTGCTGCTATTATCAGCCTCTCTCATCCACAGATGATGGCTCAGTGCCTCGCCAAGAAGAACCGGGCGACGCCGGACGAGCTTACCGAGTTTGCCATCAGAGCCTTGAAGAAATGACCGTTGCCGCCCGTCGGGCGGCGATACCGGCAATTCATCCCCACAGTTCGGGAGTACGAAAAGTGTCTTTGTCCAAGTCCATCACCTACAGGCGACCGGCCGCCGGCCTGGCACTGATTATCGTTGTCGCTCTCGGCCTCGCCGGCTGCTCGCAGGAGAAAGCCGAGGTCACCGAGATCATCCGCCCGGTCAAGGTGGTCGAGATCACTAAGGCGAGCGATACCCGTCAGCTTTCCTATTCCGGATCGGTGCGTGCCCGCACCGAGATGAATCTCGGTTTTCGCATCAACGGCAAGATCACCGAGCGCCTTGTCGACATCGGTGACCGCGTCAAGCCGGGCGACGTTCTCGCCCGCATCGATCCCACCGACTACGAGCTTTCGGTGAGAAGCGCTCAGGCCAGCCTCGATGCTGCCGACCGTCAGGTCGAGACAGTCGAGCTTACGCGCAAGCGGGCCGAACAGCTCTACGCCAAGAATTTCGCGCCGAAGTCGCAGCTCGAGCAGGCGACGCTCGGCTATAATCAGGCGGTCGCCACGCGAGACTCCGCCCGCTCGCAGCTTGCCCAGGCACAGAACCAGGTCCGCTATACCGATCTCAAGGCGGACAAGAACGGCATCGTCACTGCCGTTGCCGCCGATGTCGGCCAAGTGGTCGGCTCCGGCACGCCGGTGGTGACCGTTGCCATCGACGGCGAGAAGGAAGTCCTGATCGCTGTTCCGGAAACCGATATCGCCGAATTCAAGCCGGGCAAGACCGTCAAGGCTGGCTTCTGGTCCGATGAGGCGCTGACGCTCGACGGCAAGGTCCGCGAAGTCGCCGGCAGCGCCGATCCGCAGTCGCGCACCTTTGCCGTTCGCGTCAGCCTGCCCAACGATCCTCGCGTGCTGCTAGGCATGACCGCCTCCATCGAAGCCGCGGCGGACAACCGGCAGCAACTGGTGTCGATCCCGCTGGCCGCGTTGGCGCAAAAGGACAGCCAATCGATCGTCTGGACAGTCGACCGCAACGGCGGGACCGTCCATGCGCATCCGGTCAAGGTCGCCGCCTTCACCCCCGACGGCGTCAGTGTCGCCGATGGGCTGAAGCCGGGTGACGTCGTCGTCGCCGCCGGCACGCAGTTCATGACCGAGAATCTGAAAGTCAAGCTGACCGGTGATGCAGCGCAACAGTCGGCGTCGGCCGATGACGCTGCAAGGCGCTTGCGCTGACGGCCAGGCAATTCACGGTTTCCGGGCGGCAGGCGCCCCCGATTTTCGAGATCTCAGGTCGATGTAACCCCCACGTCGATCCTCGCGTCCCACCGCGATGTAGATCTCTCAACTCGGAAAGCCACGCCGCCCGGAAGCCCACATCGGAAGTTCCTTGGGCATGCGAAAGCGCGTGCTCTGTTGATCAAATTGAAACGGACTGACGCCGATGACCATCGACACCAATCAAAAGCGGTCTTTCAATCTTTCGCGCTGGGCAATCGGCCATCCGAGCATTGCCCGCTTCCTGTTCGGGCTGATCATCGTCGCCGGTGCGCTCGGCCTGATGCGCATGGGCCAAAAGGAAGACCCCGATTTCACCTTCCGCGTCATGGTCGTCCAGGCGATCTGGCCAGGCTCCTCGATCAAGGAGATGGAGGACCAGGTCGTCAACAAGATCGAGCGCAAGCTGCAGGAAACGCCGCACCTCGATTTCGTCCGCTCCTACACCCGCGCCGGCAGCGCCATCATCACCTTGCAGGTCAAGGGCGACACCAATCCGGCGCAGGTCGCCGATGCTTTCTATCAGGTGCGCAAGAAGGTCGGCGATATCGCCAATGAGCTGCCGCAGGGGCTGCTCGGGCCTTACTTCAATGACGAATTCGGCGACACGTTCATCACCCTGCATTCGATCAGCGGCGACGGCTACAGCTATCCCGAGCTGAAGAAATTCGCCATCCAGGCGCGTGACATGCTGCTGACGACGCCCGGTGTCGAGAAGGCCGTGATCATCGGCGACCAGCCGGAAAAACTCTACATCGACGTTTCATCCAAGGCGCTTGCCGAACGTGGCCTGACGTTGACCGACCTGCAGAATGCGATCCGAGGCCAGAACAATGTCGACCCGGCAGGTTCGGTCGACACCGGCCAGCGTTCGGTGCGCATTTCGGTCGAGGGCGATATCACCAGGGCGGCCGACATCCGCGAGCTTCGCCTGCGCGCCGGGAACCAGGTGACGCGCCTCGGCGACATCGCCACCGTGACCTCGGGCCTCGAGGATCCGTACCAGCGCAAGTACCGTTTCAACGGACACGACAGCGTCCAGCTCGGCGTCGTCATGGCCAAGGGCTTCAACGTCACCGACGTCGGCAAGGACGTCGAAGCGACCTACAAGCGCTTCGAAGAGGCGCTGCCCTATGGCGTTTCGGTCGATCAGATTTCCGACCAGCCGCATGTCGTGAAGGAGGCGGTGAGCGAGTTCATGGAAGCGCTCGGCGAAGCGCTGCTGATCGTGCTTTTTGTATCGTTCCTGTCGATCGGCTGGCGCTCGGGCCTGGTGATCGCGATCGTCATTCCGCTGGTCCTGGCCGCCACCTTCGCCATCATGTACGAGCTCGGCATCGACCTGCAGCGCATTTCGCTCGGCGCGCTGATCATCGCTCTTGGGCTCTTGGTCGACGACGCGATGATCGTCGTCGAAATGATGGAGCGAAAACTAGAGGAAGGCTTGGTCAAGGTCGAGGCGGCGAGCTTCGCCTACTCCTCGACCGCTTTCCCGATGCTGACCGGCACGCTGATCACGACGGCCGGCTTCATTCCCGTCGGGTTCGCTGCCTCGACCGCCGGCGAATATGTGCGCACCCTTTTTTACGTCGTCGGCATCGCGCTGATCGTGTCCTGGTTCGCGGCGGTCTATTTCACGCCATGGCTCGGCCATATGATCCTGAAGCAGCGCAAGCACGCCGGCAACCATCACGATGTCTTCGACACGCGCTTCTACCGCAGTCTTCGCTCGACCGTGGCATGGGCGGTGCGCCATCGCATCATCGTCCTGGTGATGACGCTGATGACCTTTGCCACCAGCCTGTGGGCGTTCCAGTTCATTCCGCAGAATTTCTTCCCGCAGTCGTCGCGCCCGGAAATCCTCGTCGACCTCTGGCTGCCGGAAGGCACCAGCATCAAGGAAGTCGAGACCCAGGCCAAGGCGCTCGAAGCCAGGATGATGGACGACAAGGACAAGCGCTTCATCGCCACCTATATCGGCGAAGGCGCGCCGCGCTTCTTCCTGCCGCTCGACCAGCAGCTTCGCAACCCGAACTTCGCCCAGCTTCTGGTGATGGCCAATGACGAACCGGCCCGCGAGCGGCTGATCGTCAAGCTGCGCACCATCCTGGCCGAGGATTTCCCATCGATCCGTGCCAAGGTCGACCGCTTGTTCCTTGGTCCGCCGACCGGCTGGCCGGTGCAGATGCGCGTCATGGGTCCGGATCGCCAGGAGGTGCGCCGCATCGCCGACGAGGTGAAGGCGAAGTTCCAGGCAAATCCGCTGCTCGGCGCCATCCACGACGACTGGCTGGAGCCGGTGCCGGCGATGAAGCTGGTGGTCGACCAGGATCGCGCCCGTGCGCTCGGCGTCACCTCGCAGCGCATCCGCCAGATACTGCAGGCGACCATGTCGGGAGCGCCGCTCGATGACTTCCGCGACGGCGAGGAGACGGTTTCGATCGTCGCCCGTGAGCCGGAGGCAAGCCGTCACCTGCTGTCGGCGGTCGACTCCGTCTACATCCCGACCGATTTCGGTGGCTCCGTGCCGCTGTCGCAGGTCGCCAAGATCGTCCCGGTGCTGGAGCAAGGCGTCGAATGGCGGCGCGACCGCTTGCCGACCATCAGCGTACGCGCCACGCTGCCGGACGGCGTGCAGCCGAACGATGTCGCCATGAAAATGTACAGTGAGATGCAGGGCCTGCGCGCCAGCCTCGCACCCGGCTACAAGATCGAGATCCAGGGCGGCGCCGAGGATGCGGCCGAAAGCCAGGCCTCGATTGCGGCGAAAGCTCCAGTCATGCTGGCCGTCATCGTCGTGCTGCTGATGATCCAGCTGCAGCATTTCGGCAAGGCGATGCTGGTGCTGGCCACCGGTCCGCTCGGCATCATCGGCGCGGCGGCGGCACTTTTGATCAGCGGCGCGCCCTTCGGCTTCGTCGCCATCCTCGGTGTCATCGCCCTGCTCGGCATCATCATGCGCAACTCGATCATTCTGGTCGATCAGATCGACCAGGACATCGCCGCCGGCGTGGAGCGTTCCGAGGCCATCATCGGCTCGGCGGTGCGCCGGTTCCGGCCGATCGTGCTGACGGCGCTGACGGCGGTGCTGGCGCTGATCCCGATCTCGCGCGGCGTCTTCTGGGGGCCGCTCGCCTACGCCATGATGGGCGGCATTCTCGTCGCCACGGTGCTGACCATCCTTGTCCTGCCGGCAGCCTATGCGCTGTTCTTCGGCAGGGAGCCCAAGAAGGTGGTGGAGCAGCCGGCCGAGACGGAAGAAAAGAACGAAAGGCCGCAACTGGCCCTGGCGGCCGAATAGAGCTGTTGGCAAATGTGACCTCCGGCGGTTTAATCCGCCCACCAGGCGTAGGCGCCGGAGGAGGACCGTCATGACCATGGCTCAGACAAAGGCACCGCTGCGGCTGCCGATCGACGGGCGCCATCGCCAGATGTTCATCGGCGGCGGCTGGGTCGATGCCCGCTCCGGCCGGACCATGGAGAGCCGCAATCCCGCCACCGGCGCGGTCATCGCCACGGTGCCGCGCGCCGACCGCCAGGACATCGACTTGGCGGTGACTGCTGCGCGCAAGGCGTTCGAGGGCTCGTGGAGCCGGTTCAAGCCTTATGAGCGGCAGGTGCTGCTGCTGAGGATCGCCGACCTCTTCGAAAAGCACTGGGAAGAGATCAGCCGCTCCGACACCACCGACATGGGCATGCCGATCATACGCACCCGCGCCAATCGCAACCGGGTCATCGGCATGCTGCGCTACTATGCCGGCATGGCGACGGCGCTGCACGGCGAGACGATCGACAACTCGCTGCCCGGCGAAATCGTCTCTTTCACCCGCAAGGAGCCGGTCGGCGTCGTCGGCGCCATCATTCCTTGGAACGCGCCAACGGCGGCGTCGATCTGGAAGATCGGCCCGGCGCTGGCGACCGGCTGCACCATCGTGCTGAAACCATCGGAAGAGGCGCCGCTGACGCCGCTTTTGATCGCCGACATCATGAACGAGGCCGGCGTTCCGGAAGGCGTCGTCAACATCGTCACCGGCACCGGCACCGAGGCAGGTGCCGCACTCGCCGAGCATATGGGCGTCGACAAGATCGTCTTCACCGGGTCGACGGCGACCGGCCAGTCGATCGTGCGGGCCTCGGCCGGCAACCTCAAGCGCGTCTCGCTGGAGCTCGGCGGCAAGTCGCCGGTCATCGTCTGCGCCGATGCCGATCTCGACAAGGCGGTGCCGGTGGCGGCGATGTCGGTGTTCGCCAATTCCGGCCAGATCTGCATCGCCGGTTCGCGCCTTTTCGTCGAACGCGCCGTCCATGACGAGTTCGTCGAGCGGCTCGCGGCATACGCCAAGGGTCTCAGGGTCGGCGACGGCATCGACCCGGCGACCGAGATCGGTCCGCTCGTCTCCGAAAAGCAGCTGCAACGGGTCACCGGTTACCTCAAGGCCGGCACCGCGGAAGGGGCGAAACTCGTCACCGGAGGCACCCGGCTTGTGGAAGGCGCGCTTGCCGCCGGCAATTTCGTCGCGCCGACTGTCTTTGCCGGCGTCTCGGACGACATGAAGATCGCCCGTGAGGAGATCTTCGGGCCGGTGATTTCAGCCTTGCCGTTCGATACGCTGGACGAGGCGGTCGAGCGGGCCAACAACACGCCTTACGGCTTGGCTGCAGGGGTCTTCACCCAAAATCTCGCCACCGCCCACCAGCTGTCGCGCAAGATCCGCGCCGGCTCGGTCTGGGTCAATACCTATCACGCCATCGATCCGGCCGTGCCCTTCGGCGGCTACAAGATGAGCGGCTACGGCCGCGAGGGCGGCGCCGAGCACCTCGCCGAGTATCTCAACACCAAGGGCGTGTTCATCAAGATCGATTGATCGGTCCGCCGCCCGCACAAAAAATGCTCCCCGACGACGGTTTTGCAAAACAGAATTCCTTCCCATGGCCGCAAAGCCATCCCATGCTTGAGCAATTGGAGCGTTACGCTCGTCGTCATCGGTGCGTTTTTCCATGGCAGAAAATCGACAATTGCGGCTTGGCGCTTTCATGCGGCCCGTCAGCCTTCATACCGGCGCCTGGCGCTACCCGGGCGCCTATCCCGACGCCAACTTCAATTTCGCGCATCTCAAGCACTTCGCGCAAAGGCTGGAAGCGGCGAAGTTCGACGCCTTCTTCATGGCCGACCACCTGGCCGTGCTCAACATGCCGATCGAGGCGCTGCGGCGCAGCCACACGGTCACGTCCTTCGAGCCGTTCACGCTGTTGTCGGCGCTTGCCGCCGTCACCGATCGTATCGGGCTGATCGCAACCGCCTCGACGACGTTCGACGCTCCGTACCACATCGCCCGTCGTTTCGCCTCTCTCGACCATATCAGCGGCGGGCGCGCCGGCTGGAATATCGTCACCACATCCAATCCCGACGCCGCGCTGAATTTCGGCCTCGATGAGCATGTCGAGCACGACGAGCGTTATCGCCGGGCGCGGGAGTTTTACGATGTCGTCACCGGCCTGTGGGACAGTTTTGCCGACGATGCCTTCATCCGCGACGCCGAAAGCGGGCTCTATTTCGACCCGGCGAAGCTGCATGTGCTCGACCACAAGGGCGAATATCTTTCGGTGCGGGGACCGCTCAATATCGCGCGGCCGGTGCAGGGCTGGCCGGTCATCGTGCAGGCCGGCGCGTCGGAGGCCGGACGGCAGCTCGCCGCGGAAACGGCCGAGGTGATCTTCGCCGCCCATGCCGATCTCGCCTCGGGGCAGCGCTTCTTTGCCGACGTCAAGAAACGTGCGCAAAAACTTGGCCGGTCGCGCGACGACATCAAGATCCTGCCCGGCGCCTTCGTCATTGTCGGCGAGACCGTCGAGGAGGCGCAGACGAAGCGGGCCAAGCTCGACAGCCTCGTCTACTACGAGAGCGGCGTCGCCTCGCTGTCGATCGCCCTCGGCCACGACGCGTCGCGGTTCGATCCGGATTCAGTCTTGCCCGAAATCCCGGAAAGCAACGCCAGCAAGAGCGGCCGCGAGCGCGTCATCGAACTGGCGCGCAAGGAAAACCTGACCGTCAGGCAGCTTGCGCAGCGGCTGGGCGGCTATTCCGGTCTTGCCTTCGTCGGCACTTCGAAAACCATCGCCGACGAGATGGAGGAATGGCTGGTCACCGAAGGCTCGGACGGGTTCAACGTCATGTTCCCCTATCTTCCCGCCGGATTGGATGATTTCGTCGAGAAAATCGTGCCCGAATTGCAGCGGCGCGGCATTTTCAGGAGCGAATACGAAGGATCGACCCTGCGCGAAAATCTTGGCCTGAAGCGGCCGCCAAACCGGTTCTTCCAACCTGAGACGGCAGCGATCCGCAAAGCTGGTTAGAACCGGCAATGATTTTAGACCGTGGCAAGCATCCGTTCTTTTCGTTCGGTCCGAATGTCCATAGGGTCATGAGCAGCGGGCTGGCAGCCCGAAATCATCGCGAGGGCTTTGCATCATGACCAATCCGGCCGTTGTCGGTTTCTCAGGCAATTTCACCCGGCCGTCCAAGACGCGCGGCTTCGTCGATCGTATCGTGAACGAGGTAGCCGGCAGATATGGCCTGGCCGCCAGCACGCATGACGTCGTCGACCTCGGCCCCAGCCTCGGTGGCGCCAAATGGGCGCGTGAACTGAATGCGCAAGCGGGCAATATCCTCAAGCGCGTCGTCACGGCGGACGTGCTCGTCGTTGGCTCGCCCACCTACAAGGGCAGCTATACCGGCCTGTTCAAACACTTCTTCGATCTTGTCGACCCGACGGCGCTCAGGGGCAAGCCGGTGGTGCTGCTGGCGACCGGCGGCGGGGACCGGCATGCGCTGATTATCGAGCACCAGCTGAGACCGCTGTTCGGCTTCTTCGAGGCCTTTACGCTGCCGACCGCGATCTACGCTTCGGACAGGGATTTCATCGACGGCGTGCTTGCGTCCGAGACGATCCAGGCGCGCGTCGGACAGGTGCTCGAGGATATCGGCGCAGCGCTTGGCGGTCGCTCCCGCGCTGGCACCGCTGCCGAATAGCCCCTAAAAAGAAAAACCCGCCTCGGCGGCGGGTCTCGGGGCGAATTAGCACCATACTGAAATTAGTAGCATAGCTGCCGGCACAAAGCAAGAACAAAATGCAGGGATCGAGCGCGCCTTGCGCGCCCGATCCCTCAAGGCAAGCCGTCAGATGACGAACAGCCAGTTGGCGAGCAGCATCACCACGACGCCGGCGACCAGCGTCAGATAGGGCAGCATCCCCGCCTTTTTCACCGCAAGGTCGGACGAGCTCATGCCGAGATCGGCCAGCATGTGGTCGGGGAATTTGCCTTTGTCCTGGATGTAGTGCCGGAAGCAGAACACCGGGATGATCAAAGCTGCCGTGATCAGCCCGGCCCACAATGCCATCGGGTTCCACACCTTGGCGCCGGCGCCCATGAAGACCGCGTTGACGTAGGCAAAGATGGCGCCGAGGCCGAGCAGCCAGCTCGGCGCCTTCCAAGGCCGCGCGATGTGGCCATTGTCGATGCGGTGGATCCAGCCGGCATTGAGGTTAAGGAAGTTGAAGATGATGTAGCCGCAATTCGACACCGCCAGGATGAAGAAGAAGCTCGTTGCGTCGGCCGAGGCGATGGCCAGCACGATCAGGTTGAAGATCAGGTCGGTCCACATCGCCCGCGTCGGGGCGCCGTGCTCGTTGACATGGCTGAGATAGCGCGGCAGCCAGCCGTCGACCGAACCTTGATAGAGCGTGCGCGAGGAGCCGGCCATCGCCGTCATGATGCAGAGCACCAGGGCCAGGATCATCAGCATCACCAGCAGGCTGTGGATCAGCTGTCCGCCGCCGACCATGCCGGCCAGCGCATCGGCAACGCCGGAGCCGTCGACGATCGGCGTCGCCAGCATGCCGTTCAAGCCGAGCACGCCCTGGAAGGTGAACGGCACCAGGATGAACAGCAGCATGCACAGCAGGCCGGAGTAGAAGATCGCCTTGAAGGTATCGGTGCCCGGGTTTTTGAACTCGGAGGTGTAGCAGACCGCGGTCTCGAAGCCGTAGGTCGACCATGCCGCGATGAACATGCCGCCGAGCACCAGCGTCCAGCCGGCGATGTTCCACGCGCCGGGCTCCGGCGCATAGGCGGCGGCGAGCGGCACCAGCGGCGAAAAATTTGCCCAGTTGATCTGGCCGGTGACGATCGGCACCACGCCGACGATGAGCATAGGGATGATGACCAGCAGGCCGATATATTTCTGCACGTTGGCCGTGCCCAGGATGCCGCGATGCTGGATCGAGAAGATGATCAGCATCAGCACCGCGCCGATGAAGAAGGTGGCGTTGAAGGTGAAGGAAACCGGGCCAAGCGTGTGACCGTAGAGCGTCCAGTTACGGATCGCCGGCGTCGCCGCCGCGGTGACCGCGGTGATGGCGTCAGCGGCGCTGGTTCCGGCATGGGCCGCGATATAGGCGGCGACCTCCGGCGAAGTGTCGGTGAACAGCGGCACCGGCGCCAGTGCGTTGAGGATATAGGCGGCGGCGATCGAGCAGCCGAGCGACAGCACCGGCGACCAGGCGAACCAGTTGCACCACACCGAAAGCGGCGCGATGAATTTCGAATAGCGCAGCCACGCGGTGGCGCCGTAGACCGAGGCGCCGCCGGATTTGTTCGGGAACAGCCCGGCGATCTCCGCATAGGTGAAGGACTGCAGGAAGCCCATGACCATGGATATGGCCCAGATCAGGAAGGCCAGTGTTCCGGTGGTGCCGGCGATGCCGCCGATCGAAAACAGGACAAGGGCCGGAACGCCGCTTGCCACCCAGAAGGCGCCGCGCCAGTCGATGTTCCGGTGCAGCTGCCCTTCGGCAGGCGGCACCAAGGTGGTGACTATCGTGCTCATTTACGTGGATTCCCCATTTTTGATGTTCCCCATCGGCAACAGCCGCAATCTCGCGAGGCGTCATCGACGCTCACGTTGAACGGCCCCAGGCGTTTTCCGCTCAGTAGTATTTTTTTCTTAGCAGTGAAGATTGACCTAACGCGCTTTCACGTCAAGCGCTTTGTGACGCTGTGCACATTGCGCTTGTGAAACAGTCGAGCTTCGCTGGCACTGCCAACGGGTGCGGTCTTTCCTTCTCCCCTTGTTGTGGGAGAAGGGAAGAACCAGGAAGCGTCGGTCAGGAGCGCGGCCTGTTCTTTTGCGGGTCGTAATGGGCGAAGGCGACGACGCGCGCCGGCAGCCGCTTGCTGTGACCATCGAGCTTGCCTATCTCGACCTCGGTGCCGATCGCCGAATGCGTGACGTCGAGCCTGGCCAGCGCGATGTTCTTGTTCAGCACCGGCGAGCGCATGCCCGAGGTGACGACGCCGATCTGGGCCCGGCCGACATGCACGCAATCGCCGTGGCCGACCGCGATATTGGCGTCGACGTCGAGGCCGACCAGCTTCTTCTGCGGGTTTTCCTTGCGCCGGATCAGCGCCTCGCGGCCGATGAAATCGTCGCTCTTGGTCTTCAGCGGTACGGTGAAGCCGATGCCGGCCTCGAACGGATCCGTCTGGTCGGAAAACTCGTAGCCGGCAAAGATCAGCCCGGCCTCGATGCGCACCATATCGAGCGCCTGTAGCCCCATCGGCTTTAGGCCGTGCGGCTGGCCCGCCTGCCAGATCGCATCGAAGACCTTGCCGGCGTCGCGCGGATGGCACCAGATCTCGTAGCCGAGCTCGCCGGTGTAACCGGTGCGCGAGACAACGACCGGAACGCCGTTGCCGCCGCCGATGCGGGCGACGGCGAAACGGAACCATTCGAGTTCGTCGATCGACGGCTGCAGCGGCGAGGTCCAGATGATCTGCCGCAGGACGTCTCGGCTTTTCGGTCCCTGCACGGCAACATTGTGCATCTGGTCGGTCGAGGAGCGCACCAGCACGGTGAGGCCGAGTTTTTGCGCCGTTTCCCGCAGCCATTGGCCGGATAGATCGTCGCCGCCGACCCAGCGGAAATTATCCTTGCCGAGCCTGAGCAGCGTGCCGTCGTCGATCATGCCGCCATGCTCGTAGCACATGGCGGAATAGACGACCTGGCCGACGCCGAGCTTCTTGATGTCGCGGGTCAGCGTGTATTGCAGCAGCGCCTCGGAGTCCGGCCCGGTGACCTCGAACTTGCGCAGCGGCGACAGGTCCATGATCACGGCGTCCTGCCGGCAGGCCCAGTATTCATCGATCGGGCCTTGCTTGGCGAAGGAATTGGCCAGCCAATAGCCCTTGTACTCGACGAAGTTGCGGGTGTGCTTGGCAAAGCTCGAATGAAAGGCGGTCTCGCGGGTCATTTTCGGTTCCGAATCGGGCGTCATGCGTCTGGCGATCGCTCGCGAGAATTTGTGCTGGCCGGGATAGGTT
Source organism: Mesorhizobium sp. M1307 (assembly GCF_040318155.1). Taxonomy (NCBI): domain Bacteria; kingdom Pseudomonadati; phylum Pseudomonadota; class Alphaproteobacteria; order Hyphomicrobiales; family Phyllobacteriaceae; genus Mesorhizobium; species Mesorhizobium sp. M1307. Next base: position 294,200 of record NZ_JAMYLR010000003.1, read on the forward strand.
CGCACATGGATGTCGGTCAGGTTCCAGCCATTGGCCGGCGTCGTATCGTCGGGGCAGGCGGACGAGACGCAGACGATGTCGGTGAGCGCCTTGAGTAGCACATAGTCGCCCGGCCGCGACCATGGCTCGTCCGATACCACGACGCCATGCGCGTCGATGGCCGTGTTGAAGAAGAAGTTGATCGCCATCCAGCCGGCGCGAGGCGTGACACCCTTGTCGGCCAGCGCGCGGTTGAAATTCTCCGAGCAGTTGGGATGGCCGGGATAACCGATGTCGTCGTAATATTTGGCCGCACAGGCGAGCGCGAATGCATCGTGGCGGCCGCAAGTGTCCTGCACAACCTCGACCAGCGGCTCCATGTCCTGGTCGTAGTATTTCGAGTGCAGACCGGGCATCGGATAGCTCGAACCCATCAGCGTGCGCGTCGTCGTCACGTCGAGCGGATGATCGCGGCCCTTGTCCAGCTTGCGCGCCGAAAAGCACTGGAAGTCGGTGCATTGGCGCCCATCGACATCGATGATCTGCAGATAGTCGCCCGCCTTGACGAAGTAGGCCTCCGCCGTCGCCGAATGGACGCGCAGGTCGAGCACGGGATCGGCCAGCGGGTCGGCAAGCCTGGATTTCGCCGCCGGGCGGATGGTGGCGCGGCGGACGATGACGCTAAGCGGCGTCGCCGTATCGTGGCCGTCGACCAGCATCGGCCCGCCGGGCGCGGCAATCAGCATCGACCCATCGCGGGCGACGGTAAAAGCCTGTTCGGTACCGGCAGGGGTGGCGCCGCCGAAAACGCGAACCGCCTTCGCCTGGTCGAGCTGCACCTGGCGCCGCTCGAGCCCCCGGCGCAAGGATGCGAGGCTGTCGTCGCCTTCGGCCAGCAGCGCCTTGATGCCGGCGGCATTGCTGTTCGATTTCTCGCCGAGAATGCCGGGATCGGTCGCGTCGCTGCTGTCCCATGCCAGCAACTCGCAGGCCTGCCCGCCCTCGACATCGCGCACGGTGACAATGTCGCCGGCCTCGACCTCGATCAGCACCGCGCCATTGCCCTGAACCGAGTAGCGCTCCATCCCGGCCGGCAGCGTAATCTGGCCTGGCCGCAGGATCAGGCTCGGCCGGGGCGGTCCGGCGACGACGGCGGGGTAGGGCGACTGGCTCATCTCAACCTTGGTTTCGAGAAACAAGTTTGCCTGTGCGTGAAATTATTTTAGCGGGAAGAATAGCAGGGGGATCGGGTTTGGCAAGGTGAAGGTGGCACAAGCTCCCCCTTCTCCCCTTGTGGGAGAAGGTGTCGCCGAAGGCGACGGATGAGGGGTGTTCCAGGGAACGCCAGCCTCTCACTCCGCTGGAACACCCCTCATCCGTCTCGGCGGTGCGCGCCGATCCACCTTCTCCCACAAGGGGAGAAGGGAAGACGCGCCAAGGCTATGCCAACTCCTCGCTGTGGCTGATCTCGACGCCATACTCGGCGGCAGCGTCCAGCATCGTATGCCACAGGCTTTCCGCGAAGGTGGCGAACACCAGAAGATTGAACACCGCCTGTCCGTCCGGCCGGTCATTGCCGCGCCACAGATTGACGCCGGTATGGTCGATCGATGTCGCGGCAGCGGTGCCGGCCGGGAACGCCGCGGGGTGCAGGTCTAGCGACGACAGTTTGGCCAGCATCGCGCGCGCCTTTTCTCCGGAAACGCTGATCAGCGCGCGGGCATGCGACTGGTCGGACAACGAGGCGGATTGCGCAAACGCCAGGCTCAGCGGTTCGCTCGCGTGCTTGCCGCCATTGGACAGGACCAGGAACTGATCCGGTCCCGACCAGATCAGCGTAGCGTCGGGAGCTCGGGTCGCCTTCGGCGTTTCCGGGGCGGCAACGCCGAAGCGGGTTTCGGCGGCCTTCGCCAGTTCTGCCGCTTTGCCGCGCCGCGCCATCACCTGGATCAGGTCGAAATTGCGGATCTCGGTGAGCGATACGCCGGCCGCCGTGCCGCGCGCGCCACAGGCGCCGACAACAAGCGCTTTCTCCAGCGGACTGCGGGCAATCCAGGAAAACTCAGCCACGCTGGCGCCCTCCATCCGGATCGTAGAAGACGGGACTGCACAGCTCGACATCGTAGTCTTCGCCGCGCAGCGGGTCTTGCGCATGGACGATTTCGCCGATGCGCTCGCGCCCGCGCTCAACCAGTGCCAACCCGATCCACTGGTCGAGCGTCGGCGAGAAGCAGACCGAGGTGACGTAGCCCTGGTCGTTATCGGGACCGGGCGTCTCGCCCTTCGGGATGATATGCGCGCCGGAACGCAGGCGGCGCGTCTTGTCGACCGGCTTGATGCCGACGACGACCTGCCGGTCTGGGGCAATCAGCGCCTCGCGCCCGGCCATGACGCGGCCGATGAAATCTTTTTTGGTCGACATCATCTTGCCGAGGCCGAGGTCGGCGGCCGTCGTCGTGCCGTTCAGCTCCGGTCCGGCGACATGGCCCTTTTCGATGCGCATGACGCCGAGCGCCTCGGTACCGTAGGGCGTAACGCCGAACGGCTTGCCGGCCAGCATCAAATTGCGCGCCAGCGTCTCGCCATAGCGGGCGGGAACCGAAATCTCGAACGCCATTTCGCCCGAAAACGAGATGCGGAACAGCCGCGCCTTGATGCCACCGCGAAGCGCGACTTCCCGCGCCCCCATGAAGGGAAAGCCCTCGTTCGACAAATCCTCCGCCGGATCGACCATTTCCCGAAGCAGGTCCCGGGTCTTCGGCCCGGCGATCGAGAACTGCGCCCATTGATCGGAGACGGATGTCAGCTGCACGTCGAATTCGAGGAACAGCACCTGCCGGCAGAATTCGAGATGCTGCATCACCAGCCCGGCCTTGGCGGTGGTGGTGGTCAGGAAATAGTGGTCCTCGGCCAGCCGTGACGTCGTGCCGTCGTCATAGACGATGCCGTCCTCGCGCAGCATCAGCCCGTAGCGGGCTTTGCCGACGGCGAGACTGGAGAAGGTGTTGATGTAGACGCGGTCGAGAAAGGCGCCGGCATCCGGGCCGTGCACGTCGATCTTGCCGAGCGTCGAGACATCGCAGAAGCCGACGCCGGAGCGCACCGCCTTGACCTCGCGGGTGACCGATTCCAGCCAGTCCTTTTCGCCGGCGCGCGGATACCATTGCGCCCGCTTCCACAGGCCGGTGTCGACGAACACCGCGCCCTGTTCGGCTGCCCAGTGATGCGACGGCGTCAGTCGTGTCGCATGAAAATTCTCGTCGCGATGATGGCCAGCGAAAGCGCCGATGGCGACCGGCACATAGGGCGGCCGGTAGATCGTCGTGCCGGTTTCGGGGATCGATTTGTCGCTGATTGCCGCCATGATGGCGAGACCGGCGACGTTCGAGGTCTTGCCCTGGTCGGTGGCCATGCCGAGCGTCGTATAGCGCTTGAGATGCTCGACCGATTCGAAACCTTCGCGCTGCGCCAGTTCGATGTCGGACGCGGTCACGTCGTGCTGGTAATCGACGAAGGCTTTCCCTTTGCCGGCCACATACCAAAGCGGCGTCAGCGAAAACGCCTCGCTGTCGGCGACCGGCGATGTGCCGGCATTGCCGCTGCGTCCAGCATTCTGCGCTGCCGCAGCACCCGCGGCAAAGCCCTGGCGCAGGCAGTCGCCCAGCCCGAAGGCGCCGTTGGCGGCGCCGACGGCCACCATGCCGGGCGGCGCACCATCCGGCACGAAGGCTGCGATATCGTCCTGCCATTTCGGCTGGCCGCGATGATAAGAGGTCAGCCCGACCGCCGGATTCCAGCCGCCGGACACGGCAAGCCCGTCGGCTTCGACTTCCGCCCGTGCGCCGCCGGTCAGCGCCACCACGATTTTCCGGACCCCGTCCTTGCCGCCTTCGACCCCGCTGACCGAGCCGTTGAGCACGGCAAAGCCGCCTTTGGCGGCAAGCGCGCGATGCGCGGCGGAGACGTCCGGGCGCGCATCGACGACCGCCGCGATCTGCAAACCGGCGCCAAGCGCGGTCTCGACCGTGCGCCAGCCATCCTCATTGTTGGTGAACAGCGCGATCCTCCTGGCAGGGGTAACCGCGTAGCGCGCGACATAGGTCCGCATCGCCGAAGCCATCATCACGCCCGGCGTGTCGTTACCGGCAAAGACGATCGGCCGCTCGATGGCACCGGCGGCGACGACGCAGCGCTTGGCCACGATCCGCCACAGCCGCTGGCGCACCTGGTGCTCGGGCGGCGAGGGCAGGTGGTCGTTGACCCGCTCGATTGCGCCATAGGTGCCGCCATCATAGACGCCGAACAATGTCGTGCGGGTCATGATGCGGACATCGGGCAGTGTGGCGAGTTCGGCCAGCGTGCGCGTAATCCATTCGGCCGCCGGCGCACCGTCGATCATGCCGCCGTCGGCGAGCAGACGGCCGCCAAGCACAAAATCTTCCTCGCACAGGATGACGCGGGCGCCGCCGCGCCCGGCCGCCAGTGCCGCAGCCAGCCCGGCCGGGCCGGACCCGGCAATCAGCACGTCGCAATGCGCCCAGGCCTTGTCGTAATGGTCGGGATCGGCGACGCCTGCAGCGCGGCCGAGGCCGGCGGCGCGGCGAATCGTTGGCTCGTAGATCGTTTCCCAGAATTTCGCCGGCCACATGAAGGTCTTGTAGTAGAAGCCGGCGACGAAGATCGGCGCGAACAGCTGATTGACCGCCATCAGATCGTGGCGCAGCGACGGCCAGCGGTTCTGGCTGGCGGCTTCGAGCCCGTCATAGAGTTCGGCCGTGGTCGCCTTGGTGTTCGGCTCGCGCCGCGCTCCGCTGCGCAGTTCGACCAGCGCGTTGGGCTCCTCCGAACCAGCGGTCAGGATGCCGCGCGGCCGATGGTATTTGAACGAGCGGCCGACCAGCTTGACGCCATTGGCGATCAGCGCCGAGGCCAGCGTGTCGCCTTGGAAGCCGGCAAAGCTCTTGCCGTCGAAGCGGAAGGCCAGCGGCGCGGCGCGATCGATGAGACCGCCTGATACGAGACGATAGGGCTGGCTGGAGGTCACGTTTGCTGGCCCTTAAGCAGGAGCGCCGCGCTGCCCCTCATCGCCCTGCCGGGCACTTCTCCCCGTATAGGGACGGGGAGAAGGGGGTTGGCCGCAACCTCGGCGCCTTTCAGGGAACGTCGATGATTGGCGAAACAATCGATGACGGCGCCCTTCTCCCCGTCTCTATACGGGGAGAGGAGGCCGGCAGGCAGGTGAGGGGCGGCGCTAACCTGGACAGAATTCATCTTGCAGCCTGCCTCGCACCAACGCCTGCAGCCGGTTCGACCGCCGAAATCTCGTGCGTCAGTGTGTTGCGGGCGACCTTCAGCCAGGCCCGGCAGCCGCCGCCATGATACCAGAATTCGCTCATCGGCCCGGCGACATTGTCGCGCAGATAGACGTAGTCGAAGACCTCGTCTTCGGTGGCGCCGGCCGCCGGACGCACCGGCTTGGCGTCGCTCAGATAGGTGAACTCACCGAGTTCGCGTTCGCCGCAGAAGGGACAGACAATGCGCATTGCTTCTTCAGCCAGCCTTCAATGCAGGTTCGGTTGGGCGCCCTGGCCCTTTTCGTCGATCATCGCACCTCGCCGGAAGCGGTCGAGGCGAAAGCGGGCAGCCTCCTTGTGCGGCTCGTCGCGCGCCAGCAGATGGGCAAAGACCAGGCCGGAGCCGGGCGTCGCCTTGAAGCCGCCATAGCACCAGCCGGCGTTGAGATAGAGCCCGTCGACCGGTGTTTTGTCGATGATCGGCGAGCCGTCCATCGACATGTCCATGATGCCGCCCCACTGACGCAGCAGCCGTATCCGGCCGATCATCGGCATCAGCGCCATGCCGCCTTCGCAGACGTCTTCCATGACAGGCAAATTGCCGCGCTGGGCGTAGGAATTGTAGCCGTCTATATCGCCGCCGAAGACCAGGCCGCCCTTGTCGGACTGGCTGACGTAGAAGTGGCCGGCGCCGAACGTCATGACATTGGGGATCAGCGGCTTGATCGCCTCGGAGACGAAGGCCTGCAGCACATGGCTTTCGATCGGCAGCCGCATGCCGGCCATCGCCGCGACGCGCGACGAGGAGCCGGCGACCGCCATGCCGACCTTGGCCGCGCCGATCCTGCCGCGGCTCGTCTCGACGCCGGTCACCTTGCCGCTGCCATCGCGGACAAAGCCGGTCACTTCGCAATTCTGGATGATGTCGACGCCGAGCGCGCTCGCCGCATGCGCGTAGCCCCAGACCACGGCATCGTGTCGTGCCGTGCCGCCGCGTCGCTGCAAGAGGCCGCCCTGCACCGGGAAACGTGCGTTGTCGAAGTTCAGGAACGGCATCATCTTCCTGACCGCCGCCAGATCAAGCAGTTCGGCATCGATGCCGTTGATGCGCATGGTGTTGCCGCGCCGCGCATAGGCGTCGCGCTGCGCGTCGGAATGGTAGAGGTTGATGACACCGCGCTGGCTGACCATGGTGTTGTAGTTGAGGTCCTGCTCCATCCGCTCCCACAGCTTCATCGACAGCTCGTAGAAGCCGGTATTGCCGGGCAGCCCGTAATTGGAGCGGATGATGGTGGTGTTGCGGCCGGCATTGCCGGAGCCGATCCAGCCCTTTTCCAGCACGGCGACATTCCTGATGCCGTATTCGCTGGCGAGGAACCATGCCGTCGCAAGGCCATGGCCGCCGCCGCCGATGATCACCACGTCGTAGTGGCTCTTTGGGCTGGCGTCGCGCCAGGTGCGCTGCCAGTTCTTGTGGCCGGAAAATGCCGCCCGGGCGAGGGAGAAGATCGAGTATTTCATGAACCTGTTTCGCGCCGGGCGTGCAACAATTCCGGATCAGATGTCGAGCGTGTGGTCGCGCTCCCACTGGGTGAAGTGGGAAGCATAGGAATTCCATTCCTGCTGCTTGAGCTTTAGATAGGCCGACGAGAATTCCTCACCCAGCGCCGTCTTGAGCGATTTGTCGTTGTCGAATTCGCGCAATGCGTCGAGCAGGTTGAGCGGCAGCTTCGGCGCGCCCTCGACCGTATGGCCGAACTGGTACATGTCGATATCGTAGCGCCGGCCGGGGTCGGCCTTCGAGCGGACGCCGTCAAGCCCGGCGGCGATGATCACCGCCTGCAGCAGATAGGGGTTTGCCGCGCCGTCCGGCAGGCGCAGCTCGAAGCGGCCTGGCCCAGGTACGCGCACCATGTGGGTGCGGTTGTTGCCCGTCCAGGTCACCGTGTTCGGCGCCCAGGTGGCGCCGGAGATGGTGCGCGGTGCGTTGATGCGCTTGTAGGAATTGACCGTCGGGTTGGTGATGGCGGCAAGCGCGGACGCATGTTTCATGATGCCGCCGAGGAAATTCCTGCCCTTGGCCGACAGGCCGAGCTCCATCGCATTGTCGGCAAAGACATTGGTCTTGCCGTCTTTGTCCCACACCGAGATATGCGCATGGCAGCCATTGCCGGTCAGGCCCTGGAAGGGTTTAGGCATGAAGGTTGCGCGCAGGCCGTGCTTTTCGGCGACCGATTTCACCATGAATTTGAAAAAGGAATGCTTGTCGGCGGTCGCCAGCGCATCGTCGAAGGCCCAGTTCATCTCGAACTGGCCGTTGGCGTCCTCGTGGTCGTTCTGGTAGGCGCCCCAGCCGAGCGCCAGCATGTGGTCGCAGATCTCGGCGATCACGTCGTAGCGGCGCATCACCGCCTGCTGGTCGTAGCAAGGCTTCGACGCCGTGTCATATTCGTCGGAAATCGTCTTGCCATCCGGCGAGATCAGGAAGAATTCGGCCTCGACGCCGGTCTTGATGTGCATGCCGTCGCCAGCGGCCTCCGCGATCAACCGCTTCAGCGTGTTGCGCGGCGCCTGCTCGACCGATTTGTCGTCCATGATGCAGTTGGCGGCGACCCAGGCGACCTCCGGCTTCCAAGGCAACTGGATCACCGAGGCCGGATCCGGCACCGCCAGCATGTCGGGATGCGCCGGCGTCAGGTCGAGCCAGGTGGCAAAGCCGGCAAAGCCGGCACCGTCCCGCTGCATGTCGGCGATCGCCTGCGCCGGCACCAGCTTGGCGCGTTGTCCACCGAACAGGTCGGTGTAGGATATCATGAAATATTTGACGCCCTTCTCCTTGGCGAAGGCGGCGAGATCGTTCCCCATTATAGTTCCTCGCTTACTGGCATATGGTTTGTCTTAGAAGCCGGTCTTGCCCGGTATCCAGTTGGTGCCGGCCAGCGGCACGCCGGCCATGGCGGCGGCTTCGATCGTCAAGGCCACAAGATCCTCGGGCTCGAGATTGTGCAGGCTGTTCTTGCCGCAGGCGCGGGCGATTGTCTGAGCCTCAAGTGTCATCACCTTAAGATAATTCGCCAGCCGTCGGCCGGCCGCAATCGGATCGACCCGTTTCATTAGCTCGGGATCCTGCGTGGTGATGCCGGCCGGGTCGCGACCCTCATGCCAGTCGTCATAAGCGCCGGCGGTGGTGCCGAGTTCGTTGTATTCCGCCTCCCAGCGCGGGTCGTTGTCGCCGAGCGCGACAAGCGCTGCCGTGCCGATCGACACCGCATCGACGCCGAGCGCCAGCGCCTTGGCGACGTCGGCCCCGTTGCGTATGCCGCCCGAGACGATCAGCTGCACCTTGCGGTGCATGCCGAGATCCTGCAGCGCCTGCACCGCCGGCCTGATACAGGCAAGCGTCGGCTGGCCGACATTTTCAATGAACACTTCCTGGGTTGCCGCCGTGCCGCCCTGCATGCCGTCGACGACGACGACATCGGCGCCCGATTTCACCGCAAGCGCGGTGTCGTAATACGGCCGCGCGCCGCCGACCTTGACGTAGATCGGCTTTTCCCAGTCGGTGATCTCGCGCAGTTCGAGGATCTTGATCTCGAGGTCGTCCGGCCCGGTCCAGTCGGGGTGGCGCGAGGCCGAGCGCTGGTCGATGCCCTTCGGCAGCGTGCGCATTTCGGCGACGCGGTCGGAGATCTTCTGGCCGAGCAGCATGCCGCCGCCGCCGGGTTTGGCGCCCTGGCCGACGACCACCTCGATCGCGTCGGCACGGCGCAGATCGCGCGGGTTCATGCCGTAGCGCGACGGCAGATACTGGTAGACCAGCGTTTTTGAGTGGCCGCGCTCTTCCTCGGTCATGCCGCCGTCGCCGGTGGTCGTCGAGGTGCCCGACAGCGTCGCGCCGCGGCCGAGCGCTTCCTTCGCCGGCCCGGACAGCGAGCCGAAGCTCATGCCGGCAATGGTGATCGGGATTTTCAGTTCGATCGGTTTTCTCGCATAGCGCGAGCCGAGCACGACGCTGGTGTCGCAGCGCTCGCGATAGCCTTCGAGCGGATAGCGCGAGATCGAAGCACCGAGGAACAGAAGGTCGTCGAAATGCGGCAGCTTGCGCTTGGCGCCGGCGCCGCGGATGTCATAGATGCCGGTCGCCGCGGCGCGGCGGATCTCGGAAAGCGTGTAGTCGTCGAAGGTCGCGGATTTGCGCGGCGTCGTCGGCGGGTTGCGATAGGTCATTGAGCCTCAATACGCGTCGGCGTTGTCGATATTGAAATTGTAGAGGGTACGAGCCGAGCCATAACGCTTGAACTCCGCCGCCTTGACGCCGGTCACGCCGGCGCGGTCGAGCAAGCCTTGCAGCAATTCGAGATGCTCGGGCCGCATCTCCTTGGCGATGCAGTCGGCGCCGAGGCTTTCGACCTTGCCGCGCACGAAAAGCCGCGCCTCGTAAATGGAATCGCCGAGCGCATCGCCGGCGTCGCCCAGCACCACGAGGTTGCCGGACTGCGCCATGAAGGCCGACATGTGGCCGATATTGCCGTGGACGACGATGTCGATGCCTTTCATCGAGATGCCGCAGCGCGACGACGCGTTGCCTTCGATGACGAGCAACCCGCCCCGGCCGGTGGCGCCGGCATACTGGCTGGCATCGCCTTTGACGACGATCTGGCCGGACATCATGTTCTCGCCGACGCCGGGCCCGGCCGAGCCATGCACGGTGATGGTGCCGCCGTCGTTCATGCCGCCGCAATAATAGCCGACGCTGCCGCGCACATCGATGGCGACCGGCTGGTCGACGCCGACGGCGACCGAATGGCTGCCTCGCGGGTGGAGCACCTCCCAGGCTGTCTCATTCGAACCGGGCGCCAGATCGTGCAGCGCCTGGTTGAGCTCGCGCAGCGACATTTCGGCCAGATCGAAGACCCGTGACGCATGGCCCGGCTCGCGAGCCGCCTTGGAGAGGTTGCCCGTATTGAAGGCATTGCTTGCCGGCATTGGTTCAATGCTCCCAGAAATAGACGGTTGCGGGCTCGGGTTCCCAGACCTTCGCATTGTCTATGCCGGGCAGTTTGGTGAGCGCACGATATTCCGAGCCGAAGGCGACATACTGGTCGGTTTCGGCCATTACGGCGGGCTTGCAGGCGATCGGATCGCGCACCACGCCGAAGCCGTTCTTGGTGCCGACGACGAAGGTGAAAAAGCCGTCGAGATCGCTCAGCGTGCCTTCCAGCGCCTCGCCCAGATTCTTGCCATGTGCCATCTGCGAGGAGAGATAAGCGGCAGCGACCTCGGTGTCGTTCTCGGTCTCGAATGTCATGCCTTCGCGGATCAGCTCGCGGCGGACATTGTTGTGGTTGGACAGCGAGCCATTATGCACCAGGCACTGGTCGGCGCCGGTCGAGAACGGATGCGCGCCCATCGTCGTCACCGCCGATTCGGTCGCCATGCGGGTATGGCCGATGCCGTGCGTGCCGGTCATCTCGCGGACGCCGAAACGGTCGACGACCGCTTCGGGCAAGCCGACTTCCTTGTAGATCTCGACGACGTCGCCGGCGCCCATGATGCGGATGTCGGGGCGCAGCGCCTGGATCGTCTCGCGCGCTTCGTCGATCTTGGCAGGCGTCGTCCGGACCACCGCATGCGTCGACTTCGCAGCAATGCTCACCGGCGCGCCGATTGCCTTGGCAAGTTCGGCGTCGAGGCCGCGGAAATCGCGCTCCGGCTTGGCCGACTGGATGGTGATCTTGGCTTCATTGGAGGACGCGCCATAGATGGCGATGCCGGCGCTGTCGGGACCGCGATCGCTGAGCGAGATCAGCATCTCCGACAGCATCGCGCCAAGCTGGGGCTCGAGCGACTTGTCCTTCAAAAACAGTCCGACGATTCCGCACATGTCAGCCTCCGCGAGTTTGTTCCCTCCGAGATGTATCGAATGAGTCCCGGGAATTCAATTGGTATGAAAAAAATTTTCCTGTCGTTATATATCGGCTGAGGCGCCGCCGGCCGCACTATCGCTGCGCTGGCCGCCATTGTGAACCCATTTGGCATAGCGGATGCGGGCGATCTTGTAGGCATCCAGGATCGACAGGGCATAGATCAGGAAGCCGCCGGCATGGCGTCCGACGAAGCTGGCGTCGGGCGGCGCGATCTTGGCGGTGATCCAGGCAAGGATCACCATGAAGAACAGGAATTGCAGGCCGCGCACCGGCACGCCGAGCACGACATGCCCGCTCGCCGGCAAAACGATCGCAGCGCCCAGAACCAGATAGGGGCTCGGTGGTGCGGGGGAGGTGGTGATCTGGCTGATCATGCCGCTTGCCGTTCGCTTTGATTGATGGCATCGCGCAGCGCCGAAGCCGACGACAGCAGCCTCTCGATCAGCACCGGATCGAGCCTGACCGCGCCGAATTCGGCTTGCCGGAATACGCCGTAGCGCGCCCGCTCGGCCTCGGCCAGCAGCCAGACGATGCGCACGCCGTTCGGCGTGATCAGCAATTCCTTGGCGCGCTCCTCGGCAAAGACATCGAGGTGGCCGGCGATGATGGCTTCGGGGAAGCGCACGCCCTTGCGGTCGCTCCGCAGCACCGCCTCGGCCGGAAACCCCGCCGCCTTCGGCAGCGGGTGGACGAGATGATCGAAATTGGAAAAAGTCGTCGGCGATCCCGGCCGCATCATCATATCGAAAGTGCCTGGTATCGCGACCTTTTCGGTGATCGAAACGCTAAGCCAGCGCGCCGGCAGCTTCCTGATCGCCAGCGTGTCGACGATGGTCCGCACCTGCACCCGCCGGCCGTTCCACGAGCCGGCGAAGGTGACGACGCTGGCAGTGCCGTCCGAGACGTTGGCCGCGTCGGGGACGACGACGCGGACGCCGGCTTCGTCGGCGGCAAGCCCGGTCGAAGCCTTGGCGCGGCTGGCCCGCGCAAGCCAGGCTATATGGAGGACGAGAGCCAGGGCAACCGCCCCGGCGAGCAATGCTGAGATCACCTAACGCACCTCGTCACGCAAATGCCCGCCCAGACCGGGCGCGCCGTCAGTAGCCCTGCGGCTTCGGCCACGGCATGGTGAACTGGGCACCACGGCGCACGAATTTGTAGCGGTAGAAGTGGAACCACAGCGAGATCAGGAAGTAGAAGGCGACCATGGCGATCAGCTGCGAGCCGAAGCCGAGGAAGATCGCAAAGAAGGTGACCACGCAAAGGCAGAACAAGACGATCGCCGGCAGCGGATGGAACGGATGGGTGTAGCCGCGGCGGATCGAGCCGAGCGGCCACTTTTTCCTGAACATGATGATGTTGATGCTCATGAAAGTGTATTGCAGCACGCCCGACAGGATCGAGAAGGTGATCGCCTGGTTGAGGTCGGCGATGAAGGCGAAGGCGAGCGCGATCGGCAGCAGAAACAGGATCGAGCGATAGGGCGTGCGGTATTTCGGATGCACCGCCGAGAACCAGGTCGGCAGATAGCGGTCGCGGCCGAGCGAAAACCAGGCGCGCGCGGCGTCGTTGATGCAGCCATTGGCGGAGGCGAGCGCGGCAAGCAGCGTCGCGATGAACAACAGGTTCTCCAGCAGCGCACTGCCGGTCAGTTTGCCTGCATCCCACAGCGGATAATAGGTGATGCCGAGATATTCCCAGGGCATCATCGAGGCGCAGACATACCAGGTCATGGCGGCGGCGATCAGAAGCGTGATCATACCGGCCATCGTGCCGTAGGGCAGCGAGCGCGCCGGCGAGCGCACTTCCTCGGCGGCCTGCGTGGTGCCCTCGATGCCGAGATAATACCAGATGCCGAACTGGAAGGCGGCGATGACGCCGATCCAGCCGTAGGGCAGGGCGTTGCCCGGGGTCACCAACTCGTTGAGCTTGAGCACGGCGCCTTGCGTCCACGGGCTGACCGAGAAGAACAGGATGACGATCGAGACATAGGCGATGGCGGTGATGACGAAGTTGACGTTGAGCGTCATCAGCACGCCGCGATAGTTCAGCCATGCCAGCACGACGATTGTCGCGGCGATGAAGGAATTGTGGTTGAGGCCCTCGACGCCGGCCTTGGCGACGATGGTGTCGCCGAGCAGGATCGCGTCCGACACTTCGAGCATGGTGTAGGCAAAGACCAGGAACAGCGCGACGTTGAAGGCCATCAGCGGCCCGACAATGTGCTTGGCCTGCGCATATTGGCCGCCGGCGGCGGCAACCGTCGAGGTAACTTCGGAATCGATCATCGCGACCGAGGTGTAGAGCAGGCCGACGATCCAGCAGACGATCAGCGCCGCCAGCGCGCCGCCCTTGTCCGCCGCGAAATTCCAGCCGGTGAATTCGCCGACCAGAACGATGCCGACGCCGAGCGCCCAGACATGGGCGGGGCCAAGCACCCTGAGCAGTGAAACCCTGTCGCCCTGCACTTGCACCGCTGGTTCAGCCGTGATCGTCATCGCTCAATCCCCCACTCAGATCCGGTGTTTTTCGGACACGGCTTCAAGTTCGCCTTCCCTGGACGAGGTCAGCATCTCTTCGGAATAGGTCGTGTCGATCTTGAACCAGTCGTAGAGCATCCACAGCGCGAGCACGATCGAGATGCCCCAGCATGCGTAAGAGAGTGCCACCCACATGACGATGCTTCCTATCTATTTGTCGCCGAACTTTTCGTCGATGACGTCGCGGTATTCGCGGTCCGATGCGCGGAACAGAAAGATGAAATAGCCGATCAGCACCGCCGCCATGATGATCAGCGTCGGCCAGTCGATGATGTAGTGGAACCGGTTCTGGATGATGTCGTGCGCGGTTTCCGGCGTGTAGCCGAGCTTTTCCCAGATCGAGGCCATGGTCGGGTTTTGTCCGAGCGCTTCCCACGTCTTGGCGTCGAGCGCGTCGATGGATTTTGCCGCCCCTGCCAGACCTAGTTTCAGCGGCAGCCATAGCGCAACGAAAATCGCGACCACGACGACGGCGATATCGAAAACCTGTCCGGCCTTGCTCTGTTCGGGCGGTGTATAGCGGGCCATGCGTCTCCCCCTCAGGACTTGCGGTTGCGGTAGGCGTCGGCGTTCTTGATGTCGAGGCCGTAGATGAAGTCCTTGTCTTCCTTGTAGTGGTTGACCATCGCCAGGATCGCGGCCGTGTTGAAGATCAGCACCGCGGCGGCGGCGACCGCGACGACGAGCTTGATGCCGGCGTCGGGGACGTATGGCCATGTCATGAACAGGACAAACAGGATCGTCGCCCACAGGCAGACGATCAGGAGCATGGATCCACGCACGTCGGAGCGGTACAACGCTTCCACGCGCTGTTGCAGGTCGGACATCGGCTTTCCCCTTTTTCAACGCCGGTCCGGATGGGCCGGTCATTGCCCTCTTTCAAGAGAGTGAAATTTTTTTCATAAAATCCGGCCGAATTCTGGAATTGTCAAGACGATTTTACGCGACGTTAACCGTTTGTTTTGGGCGCGCCGGATTTGCCTGACAATGAAATTATTTGCTTACGGGTATTGCAGGCTCCCGGCGTTTGCGGTCAATATTCAAGGCAACGCTCCCGCCTGTGTGCAGGGAGCAGGGGAAAGCAAAAAAGTTTCTTTCTAACGGAGGACAGCGGATGACGGCATCCTGGAGATTTTCGACGCTTGCGGACCGCCATCGCGCGCTCGGCTCGAAGCTCGAGGACTGGAGCGGCATGGGCACCGCCTGGACCTACGACAAGGACGCCGACGAAGAGTATATCGCCATCCGCACCAAGGCCGGCCTGATGGACGTGTCCGGCTTGAAGAAGGTCCACATCACCGGGCCGCACGCCTCGCACCTGATCGATCTGGCGACGACGCGCGACGTCGAAAAGATCTATCCCGGCAAGTCGGCCTATGCCTGCATGCTCAACGAGGCCGGCAAGTTCACCGACGACTGCATCCTCTACCGCACCGGCCCGAATTCCTGGATGGTCGTGCATGGCTCGGGCACCGGGCATGAAGAGTTGCAGCGCGCTTCCGTCGGTCGCGACGTGTCGCTGCGCTTCGACGACAATCTGCACGATCTTTCGCTGCAAGGCCCGACCGCCGTCGATTATCTGGCAAAGCATGTGCCCGGCATTCGCGACCTCAATTATTTCCACCACATGCAGACCCAGTTGTTCGGCTTTCCGGTGATGATCTCGCGCACCGGCTACACCGGCGAGCGCGGCTACGAGATCTTCTGCCGTGGCCAGGACGCCGGAACGATCTGGGACAGGATCCTCGACGACGGCAAGAGTGCCGGCATCATCCCGTGCCGCTTCACCACGCTCGACATGCTGCGCGTCGAGAGCTACCTGCTGTTTTACCCCTACGACAATTCGCAGAAATACCCGTTCGAGAACGAAGGCCCCGGCGACACACTGTGGGAGCTTGGTCTCGACTTCACCGTCAGCCCCGGCAAGACGGGCTTTCGCGGTGCCGAGGAGCACTACCGCCTCAAGGGCAAGGAGCGCTTCAAGATCTTCGGCGTGCTGCTCGAAGGCAAGGAGCCGGCCGACGAGGGCGCGCCGGTCTATCGCGACGGCAAAAAGGTCGGCGTGGTGACCTGCGCCATGTATTCGCCGCTGGTCAAAAAATCGATGGGCATTGCCCGACTCGACGTCGACTGCGCGGTGCAGGGCACCAGGCTCGAGATCCGCAACAAGAGCGGCACCATCAGCGCAACCGCCGAGCCGCTTCCTTTCGATGATCCGAAGAAGACCAAGCGCACGGCGAAAGGCTGAGGCATACTGCGGGTATGGCAGCGAAAAGCATCATCAGCCGCCCGGTCTATGGGACCCTGTCTCCGCAGCCTGGCAAGCATCATCTTTTCATAGCGGATGCAGAGGGAGCGCTGGCGATTGCCGATCTGGCCGCCAAGGCACCGGCGGATTTCTTCGGTGGCGCCCACATCATCTTCATTCCCGGCCGCGACGGCAAATACGCCGATGCGCTCGAAGCCCTGAAGCCGGCACAGTTCTACCTCGGCCATTCCTTTGCCAGCGCCCTGCCGCGGCTGAAGCAGACGCTGGCCAACGCGCATATGGGACTCAGGCTCTATCTTGCCGGCACCGAGGGGCTGATCGGCCAGGCCATGCAGGCGGCGCTGGAAGCCGGCATCGACCACACCTCGGTTCAGACCGAGCATCGCGGCTCGCTGGCGCGCCGCATGCAGTGCGTCCACTGCAAGGGCATCACCGAGAACGTGACGACGCAGCCGGCAACCTGTTCGCATTGCGGCCTCTTGCTTCTGGTGCGCGATCATTATTCGCGGCGGCTCGCCGCCTTCCAGGGCGTCTGCATCAACGCCGAGGACCGCAGCGAAATTCCTCCGATCGAGGAGGTCTTTCGATGAGCACCGGCACCACCAAGCTCGATGTCGTCGTCAGCGATGTCGTCCCGGTCAACGAACTGGTGACGCGCTTTCATTTCCGCAGGCGCGACGGCGAGCTTTTGCCGACCTTCTCCGGCGGCGCCCATGTCGTCGTCGAGATGCGCGACGGCGAGCGGACAAGGCTCAATCCTTATTCGCTGATGGGCTCGCCGCTCGACACTCGCGAATACACTATCTCGGTGCGCCGCGACGACGCCGGCCGCGGCGGCTCGCTGTTCATGCACAGGCATGTCAGGCCGGGCACGGAGATGGTGGTGAGCTACCCCGTCAACCTGTTCTCGCTCGATCTTCGGGCCAGGAAGCATCTGATGCTGGCCGGTGGCATCGGCATCACCCCGTTCATGGCGCAGACCGCGCAGCTGGCGGCGGAAGGCGGCAATTTCGAATTGCATTACACCTGCCGCACCGCCTCGCTCGGCACCTATGCCGACCTGCTGAGAGAGCGCTACGATCGCCGGGTCAGGCTCTATCACGACGACCGCGACGAGCGCGTCGATCTCGACCGGCTGCTGTCGTCTCAGCCGCTCGGCACGCATCTCTATGTCTGCGGCCCGTCCGGCATGATCGGCTGGGTGCGCGAGCGTGCCGCCGCCCTCGGCTGGCCTCCGGAGACCGTGCATTTCGAGCATTTCGCGGCGCCGCAGCCCGGCGCGCCCTTCGACGTGACGCTGGCGCTCAGCGGCAAGACAATCCGTGTCGACGAGCAGCAGAGCCTGCTCGAGGCGATCGAGGCGGCCGGCGTCGATCCGCCCTATCTCTGCCGCGGCGGCGTCTGCGGCCAGTGCGAGACCAACGTCATTTCGCATGACGGCAAATTCATCCACAACGACCACTGGCTGAGCGAGGAAGACCACCGTTCGGGCTGCAAGATCATGCCCTGCGTCTCGCGCTTCGAGGGCAGGTCGCTGGTGCTGGAAAGATAGGAGGCGAGCTTGGGCATCACCTTTCGCAAGGAAACCTTCCGCGACGACTTCACCTTCAGGAACAGCCCCGAGCACATCAGGCGGTTCCCGTTCCCGTTCCATGAAGACAGCTACATGTATGCCGTCAACATCGAGCCGCATGTCGTCGGGCCGAAGGGCAGCGTGCTGGAGAATTTGATCGACGTCGACGAGCACTATGTCGCCGAGATGCAGGACCGCGCTTTGGTGCTGGCCGAGGATCCGCTGCGCTGCCAGTCGCTGCCGCACATGACGCTGGCCGGCTGGGATCTGCTCGAGCTTTTGATGGAGCAGCAGGCGCTGGGCTATCCCGAGCATTTCACTCTGACGCGCCATGGCGACCGCTGGCGCTGGATCAACCGACCGCTCGGCATCGACGACAGCTTCACCTTCGGCGACGTCTCGACGCTGCCCTATGGGCCGATGGAATACATCACCCGCCAGAGCCAGGGCGATTTCTGCATTCTCGACCAGCGCGACGGCAATCTGTGGATGGATGCCGGCATGGTCACCACCCAGGCCGACTGGTCGCTCGATTTCGACATCGGCATGAACTTCTTCGAATGGCACGCGCCGGTGCCGCTGGCGCATGAGAAGGGCATATTCGTCCGGGCGCTGAAATTCCTCACCAACATCCAGCAGGGCAAGCCGGCGCGCCGGCTGAACTGGACGATGACCATCAATCCGCGCCTCGATACCAGCCCGGAAAATTATCACAAATGGGGTCCGGACCGCGCCACGGTGACGCCGGAAAACGTCGGCGACAAGGTCCATCTGCGCGTCGAGCTGCAGAGCTTCTGGCGGCTGCCGCGCTCGAATGCGATCGTCTTCCCGATCCGCTGCTATCTGATCAAGATGGACGAGCTGGTGACGCAGCCGAAATGGGCAAGGCGCCTGCACCGTGTCATCCGCGACCTGCCCGACGAACTCGCCGCCTACAAGGGCCTGACGCGCTACCGTGCGACATTGGTCGAGTGGCTGTCGAAGCTGGATGACGGCAGTGCGACGTCGGTGGGTTTTGGGCCGGATTGAGGTTCTGTTTGCGCGCTGCCCGTCAAGCTGCCAATCTCCCCCCAAGAGGGGGAGATGCCCGGCAGGGCAGAGGGGGGCGCCCCCTTGCGACCAATCGAGGACGAGCTTGCCCTGCAGTTCAACGTAGCAGCGCGTGGAGGTTACGGCATGGATCCTAGGGTCTCCGCTACGTCGCTTCGCTCCTGCTCCGCCCTAGGATGACGAAGGTACAGTGGCATAAGGCCAATCGCGGACGTTGGAGATTGGCTGGAAACCTCCCCTCGCTTCGTCATCCCAGGGCGGAGCGAACGCGAAGCGGAGCGCAGACCCTAGGATCCATATGTGGACGGCGCCCTGCCTGCAACGGTTGTTTTGCGTCGTTTTCGATCGCTTGCGTCCATATGTCCGGCCTTTGAGCACGGTCCTTGCGGCCGCTGGCCAAGGTGGGGTTCGCGACGCCCGTTCCAATCATGCCAGCGGTTTCGTTGGCCAATGGATCCCTCGGAGTTTCGCGCGTCACGGATCGATCGATCACGCCATCTTCCTTCCGTTGCAAGAGCTTGTGTTCGGTGTTCCTCCGTTGTGGCCTATCCGGGCATGTCAGCGCCGTGCTGAGCCGCGGTCAGGGCTGGCCGCAGGCCACCGCCGTAGGCGGCGCGAAGCGGCCTTGAGGGCGGCGAGGAGGCGTCAGGCTGCCCGCCAGGCCGCAACGGTACGGCTCGCCGGTGATCATCATCTTCCAGGCCATGCGGGCGGTCTTGTTGGCGAGCGCCACAGCCGCCAGCTTCGGCG